>JBBRVU010000001.1:0-157071 GCA_038246575.1 Actinomycetes bacterium
GCGACCGACGGCGGGCGTCAGCCCAGCTCATGCCGCATGGAGTCGATCACCGAGGCGATCGCCCAGGTGCGCGTGTGCCCGGGGGCTCCCAGCAGGATCTCCATGCTGTAGCCATCCATCGTCCGGCAGGTGCGGTATGCGGTGTCCGCGGCGTTCGCGACGCGAAATGCTCCGGCCGCGCTGCCGGCCTCCAGGACCGCCTCCAGCGCCGAAGCCCACGACTGGATGACCTCGACGAACCGACGCAGCGTCTCGCGATCGGTCGGGGGCCGTGCGACCAGCTGGGCCCACAGCTTCCACCGCACGTCGGCGTGGCCGCCAGGCAGGTACATCCGTACGAGGACGTCGACCGCCTGCCAGTGATCGGTGGCGCCGGCAAGCCGGCGGTCTCGGCGGACGGCGAGGTCAGCCTCCCCCAGCAACAGCGTGTCGACCAGGATCTGGTCCCGCCGGCCGAAGTAGTAGAGGACGTGCCCGGTGCTCATGCCTGCTCGGTCAGCGATGTCCTTGACCCGCACCCGGTCAGGACCGACCTCGGCGATGACCTCCATCGCGGCCTGCAGGACCTTGGCCCGGACCTGCGGCTTGGCCCACGTCGGCCCGGAGTCGGCGCTGCGACCAGCTGGCACTTGTTCTCCTCCATCTTCTGTAATTAGAGCGGCACTCTAGACTCGCATTCAAAACGTGGCTTGCCTCCGTCGTGGTGTGCGAACCGGAGGTGTCATGAGCCGCAGCGAGGCTAGCAACGAGAGGGTCGCCGACCCCTACTCCGTCGAGGAGCACGGCGTCGACACCATCCCCGAGTCGGAGCGGACGGCGCGGCCACGCGACGTGGTGGCCGTCATGTGGGGCGGGAACCTGGCGCTGTCCGTGGTCGTGTTCGGCTGGCTGCCCATCCTCTACGGACTGGGCTGGTGGTCCGCGGTCGGCGCGATCGTTGCCGGCAACCTGCTGGGCAGCCTGGCGGTGGCCCCGCTGGTGCTCCTGGGTTATCGCTCCGGCACCAACAACTCAGTGAGCAGCGGGGCGTACTTCGGGGTCCGCGGTCGGCTCATCGCCTCCGCCATCGGCCTCCTCCTGACGCTCGGCTACCTGGCGCTGACCGTCTGGACGGGCGGGGAAGCCGCTGTGGGTGGTATCGGGCGGGTCATCGGCACAGCGCCCGACAACGCCGCGTACGCCTTGGGCTACATCGCCATCGCCGTGCTCGTGGGCGTCGTCGCCGTGTACGGGTTCCGGTGGCTCGTGCTGATCAACAAGGCGGTCATCCCGGTGGTTGGCCTCACTTTCCTGCTGTGCGTCGTCGCGCTGGCACCCCGGTTCGACGCCGGCTACCCCGGCACCCCTGATCAGTACGCGCTGGGGTCGTTCTGGCCGACCTGGCTGCTGGCTGCCCTCACGGCCGGCGTGTCCGGTCCGATCTCGTACGTCACGCTCGTCGGCGACTGGACACGCTACGTCTCCCCGGGACGGCACCCGAGCCGCTCATTGCTGACCGCGGGTTGGGCAGGACTGTTCGTCGGGCTGCTGGTGCCCACGCTCTTCGGTGCTTTCGTGTCCGTGGCGGCGTTCGACCCGGACTCCTTCGTCGCCGGGCTGCTCCGTGAGGCACCGGGCTGGCTGCTGTTGCCGCTGCTCGTCACAGGCGTGGTCGGGAGTCTCGGCCAGGGCGGGCTCAACCTCTACAGCATGGGGCTCGACCTCGACGCGATCTTCCCCCGCCTGACCCGCCTCCAGGCAACCGCCGTCGTCGCGGCCGGCGGCGCGGCGCTGGTCTTCCTGGGCAAGTTCGTGTGGGATGCCGAGACGTCCGTGACGACGTTCGTCCTCGTGCTCACCTCGTTGGCGACCCCGTGGGCGACCATCACGCTGCTGGGCTATTGGCGGACGGGTGGCACGTTCGACGAGCCGTCACTGCAGGTGTTCAACCGGCGCGAGCGCGGGGGGGTCTACTGGTTCACCCGCGGCTGGAACCTCGACGCGACCGCTGCCTGGCTCGCCGGCGGGGTCGCCGGTCTCCTGTCCATCTCGACGACGTCCTACGAGGGTCCGGTCGCGGCGGCCTTGGGCGGCGTCGACCTCAGCGTCGTGACCTCCGCGGCGACGGCTGGTCTCGGCTACCTGGCTCTGGTCAGACTTCGCCCCCATGCGCACGCGCCGCACCTGGCGCGCACACGATCCGGCAAGGTCGACGAGAGTCGTCAACTCACCTGACCTTGGGCCAACTCTTCCGCCAGCAGGCCGATGTCTGCCGCCGTGACCCGACAGCAGCCGCCGACGAAGACGGCGCCGGCCGTGATCCACCGGCGAGCCGCTTCCGGTGAGACTCCCGGCCCGTCGCCACCCCAAGCACGTGCAGCCGCGTCCCAGCTCTCACCGCTGTTCGGGTACGCGACTGCCGGCTTGCCGCTCGCCGCCACGGCCGCTCGGACCAGCGGCTCCACGTGCTCCGGCGCGGTGCAGTTCACACCCACCGCCACCACCTGGTCGACATCGCGGGCGAGGGCGAACACCCGGCGGACGTCCTCACCACGTCTCGTGGTCGAGTCCGATGCGCAAGAGAGCGAGATCCACGCCCGGGTGCTGCCCGGCAGGTCTCGGAGCAGCTCGAGCAGGACGGTCACCTCCTGCTCGCTGGGGATGGTCTCGACCGCGAGCAGGTCGGCACCGGCGTCGGCCAGGACCTCCAGCCGCGGCCCGTGCGCGTCACGCAGCTGGGCGTCCGAGACGCCGTAGTCACCGTGATACTCCGACCCGTCAGCGAGCAACGCGCCGTAGGGACCCACGGACGCAGCCACCAGCCGTCGCGGCCCCCAGGGGACCTCGATCTCGACCTGTTCGGCCGCCTCACGGGCCACCAGCACGCTCGACCGCATCAGCTGCTCGGCGGCGGCGCGCGAGAGGCCGTGCGCGGCGAGATTCTCGAAACCCGCCTGGTAGCTCGCCGTCGTCGCGACCTCGGCTCCGGCGCGGAAGAAGGAGAGGTGGACCGCGCGCACGGCATCCGGGTCGTCGCGCAGCAGCCGGGCCGACCACAGGTCGTCGGACAGGTCGTGACCGGCGTGCTCGAGCTCGGTCGCCAGCCCGCCGTCGAGAAGCGTGAGAGAAGGGACCACGAAGCCATGTCTACCGTGCGCGTTAGGTTGGCGCGCATGACGACGGCAGCCAAATTGTTCAGCCAGCATCGCGACACCCTGACCCGGGCCCTGACTGCGATCCGCGAACGCAGCTACTGGTCGGCCTACGACGAGAGCCTGAAGGCCTACGGCGAGAACGGGACCCAGTCGGTCACCGACGGCAAGGTCGCGTTCGACTCCTACCTGGGCAAGCCGTTCCCGCTCGAGCAGACCGCGACCGACGGGGCGGTCGCCGGTGAGCGATCCCCGTACGGCATCGATCTCGGCGTCACCTACCCGCACGCCGACGTGGACCGGCTTCTCGAGGCCGCACAGGGCGCCATGGCGGACTGGCGCGACGCCGGACCCGATGCCCGGGCCGGCGTCGCGCTCGAGGTCCTGTCCCGGATCAACGCCCGCAGCCACGAGATGGCCCAGGCCGTGATGCACACCTCCGGTCAGGGATACGCCATGGCGTTCCAGGCCGGCGGACCGCACGCGCAGGACCGGGCCCTGGAAGCCATCGCCTACTCCTACGCGGAGATGACCCGGCACGCAGCGACCGCGACGTGGGAGAAGCCGCAGGGCAAGCGGCCGCCGGTGCGGATGACCAAGACCTTCACCGTCGTGCCCCGAGGCGTGGCGCTCGTGGTGGGGTGCAACACGTTCCCGACCTGGAACTCCTACCCGGGACTGTTCGCATCGCTGGTCACCGGGAACGCGGTCGTCGTCAAGCCGCATCCCAGGGCCGTGCTACCCCTGGCCATCACTGTCGCCATCACCCGGGAGGTCCTCGCCGAGGCCGGATTCTCCCCCGACCTGGTCACTCTTGCCCCCGAGCGGGCCGACGAGGGCCTGGCCAAGGTGCTTGCGGTGCGCCCCGAGATCAAGATCATCGATTACACGGGGTCCACCGGCTTCGGCACCTGGCTGGAGCGCAACGCCCACCAGGCCGCGGTGTTCACCGAGAAGGCGGGCGTCAACACCGTCGTCATCGACTCGACCGACGACTACCAGGGGATGCTCGCCAACCTGGCGTTCTCCCTCTCGCTCTACAGCGGTCAGATGTGCACGACCCCTCAGAACCTGCTCATCCCACGCGACGGCCTCACCGCCGACGGGGTGCACAAGCGAGTCGAGGAGTTCGCCGCCGACCTGGCCGGCGCTGTCGACACTCTGCTCGGTGACGACGCCCGTGCGGTCGCCCTGCTCGGCGCCATCGTCAACGACGGCGTGCGGGAACGACTCGACCAGGCGGGATCCCACGGTCGCCCGGTGCTCAGGTCACGGGCCGTCGTCCATCCCGACTTCCCGGGCGCGACCGTGCGGACCCCCGCCGTGGTTCTGCTGGACGAGGCCGATCGGGACACCTATCTGCAGGAGTGCTTCGGGCCGGTGTCCTACATCGTCACGACCGACAGCACGAACGACTCGCTCGCGCTGATGCGCGACTCGGTGCAGCGGCACGGCGCGATCACGGCGGCCGTCTACTCGACCGACGACACGATCCTCGACGCGGCGGAGGGAGTTGCACTGCAGGCCGGAGTCGCCCTGTCGTGCAACCTCACCCAGACCGTCTACGTCAACCAGTCCGCTGCGTTCTCCGACTTTCACGCGACAGGCGCCAATCCCGCGGCGAACTCGGCACTGACCGACGCTGCCTACGTGGCCACCCGGTTCCGCATCGTCCAGTCGCGGCGCCACCTCGAGGCTTCCTGAGACCCGAACAGACCGCAATCGGACGTTTCGCCGCCGGGGGGGCGGGCAGCGGGGGGTTCGCGTCACCACCGACGCGTCCGCACGTTCGCCTGCTCATGGAGGTTCTTGTGTCCGGTCAAACGGTAAGTGCTGTCGACTGGCAGGGTGGGGTGTCAGATGCGTGGGCGACGATCGCCACGTTCGTGCCCAAGCTGCTCTTCTTCTTCATCGTCCTGGTCGTCGGGTACCTGTTGGCCAAGGTCCTGGCCAAGGTCGTCGACGGCATCCTGGAGCGGGTCGGCTTCGACCGAGCCGTGGAGCGCGGTGGCATCCGCAAGGCGATGGCGAAGAGCAAGTACGACGCCTCCGACATCGTCGCGAAGCTCGTGAAGTACATCGTGCTGCTCTTCACGCTCGTCATCGCGTTCAACGTCTTCGGGCCGAACCCGATCAGTGATCTGCTGCAGCAGGTGATCGCCTTCCTGCCGAACCTGATCGTCGCGATCGTCATCATCGTGGTCGCCGCGGCAATCGCCAAGGCGGTCAAGGACCTGGTCGCGAACATGATGGGCGGCCTGTCCTACGGCAACGTCGTAGCGAACATCGCATCGGTATTCATCCTGTTTCTCGGTGTCGTTGCCGCGCTGAACCAGATCGGTGTCGCGACCACCGTCACGACACCCGTGTTGGTGACCATCCTCGCCACCCTCGGCGGCGTGATCATCGTCGGTGTCGGGGGCGGCCTCATCCGGCCCATGCAGGGCCGCTGGGAGCAGTGGCTGACCAGCGCCGAGCGCGAGACGGACAACATCAAGACCCAGGTCCGTCAGGGTGGTGGCGTCAAGGGTCAGGCCCAGAGCCTTGGGCAGGACTACCGCCAGGCCGCGACTCCCGACGACTCACGACGGACCGCCACGCCGGACCACGCGGACGTCAACCCGTCGGACGACCCGTCGCTGGAGACCCGCCGACTCTGACCCAGGTCGGTCAGACGCCGCTCGACCGGTAGGAGAGCCGGACCGCCTGGGGGCGGTCCGGCTCTTCCATGTCCCCGAGGAACGCGTCGGCCTACGTCCTGGAGGATCGGCGCAACCGGTCGCGGGACCGGCGCGCGGTGTGTGGCCCCGGCGCCGCGGGGTATTTGCTGCGCATGCCCAGCAGCATCGGCCGCCTCACGGCCCTCGATCACGACCGGATGCAGCGTCTGGTGCGCCGGGCTTGCGCGTCGGGACCGAGCCAGCAGCGTTGGCGTGACGAGCTGGTGCTTCTGGTGCGGGCGCACCTGGCAGCCGAGCGAGCACTTCTGACGCATGACCTGATCAGCAAGGCGGGCGACGATGCTGTGCACGCTCTCGCCGAGCTGCCCCGACTGAACGCCGATCTCGAGCAGGCAGTCGAGGAGATGGCCGTGCTCGCGATCGACTCGGACAAGTTGGGCAGCGCCTGCGACAACATCGCCCGCGCGCTGGCCGTCCATGCCGAGGTCCTCGGCACCCAGGTTCTCCGACCGCTCGAGCAGTCCGTGGCCCGCAAGGAGGTTCGGCGCCTCGGAGGGGCCTACTCCGAAGGCCGGGACCGGGCCCTCCGCGCGGAGGGAGCCAACGAACCGACGCCTCGTCGGCTGGACCTCTCCCGGGCAGAGCTGTACGAGCTGGCCAAGAAGGCCGGCATCGAGGGCCGCTCGGCCATGAGTCGCCGCGACCTGATCGCGGAGCTGCAGAGGCGCCAGCAGGCGGGTTAGGGGCGTCGACCCAGGCCCGGATAGGGCCGCCCAGCACGTCAAGTCCGTCGTCTCCGGCGCCGACGCTAGTCAGGACGCCTCGACGCGGGGCGCGCACTGACGACGACAAGGACGACCTGCCCGTGCGAGGCGGCTGGCGACGATCACGGCCCGCGGACCGACGACGGCTGCTCACCACGGCCCTCGTCAGCCCGCTGCTCGCGGTCGCCCTGGTGGGGGGCGCCGCCCCCGCCACGTACGCCCAGTCCTCGGCACCGTCGAGCACCGGCGTCGACACCGACCTCGACGCGATCATCGCCCAGGTCCGGGACGAGCTCGGCGAGTCCAGCGAGGCCATGGTGCGCGCAGCGGCCGACCTGCGCCTGGCCGACGCCGCCCTGCCGGGCGCCCGCGAGACGGCGGCCCATGCTCGAGCGCTGCTGGCTACCGCAACCCGTCGCCAGGAAGAAACGGCCAACCTGCGGGGCCAGGCCCAGGTGCAGCTCGTGCTCAGCACTCAGGAGGCCGAGGCCTCGGCCCCCGCGGTTGCCGAACAGCAGACCCGCATCGGCCGGCTGGCCCGGGAGGCCTACCAGAGCTCGGGATCGCTCAGCGGCCTCTCTGTCCTGCTCGAGGCCCGCTCCCCCGCGGACTTCGCCGAGCGGCTCGCATCGCTGCAGACCCTCGCGTCGAGCCAGCGCTCGGTGCTCGACGACCTGGCAACGGTGCAGGAGTCCTACGGCAGCCAGGTCGAGGGACTCGAGCAGGTCCGCGACTCGCTGGCCACGGCCGACGAGCAGGCCCAACGCGAGCTGGCCGCGGTCCGGATCCTCGAGTCGACGGCGAGAGCCTCGGAGGAGACGGTCTCCCGACTTGTCGCCACCCGCGCTGCGGCCCTGGAGGCCGCTCGAGCTGCACAAGCCGCTGACGACGCCGCCACCGCGAGGCGGCAGTCGGTCTCGGGTGAGCTGCAGGCCCGCCTCGCCGCGCGGGCCCGAGCCGAAGCCGGGGCTGCCGGCGAGCAGGACGGGACGTCAGTCGCCCCGGTCCGCGGAACACTGGCCTGGCCGGTTGTCGGGCGGTTGTCGTCGCCGTTCGGCATGCGCGTGCACCCGATCACCGGCATCTACAAGCTGCACACTGGTCAGGACATCAGCGCACCGTGCGGCACCCCGATCAAGGCGGCCCGAGCCGGCGTCGTCACCGATGCGGGGTGGAACAGCGCCTACGGTTGGCGCACCGTGATCTCGCACGGCGTGGTCGACGGGGTCCTGCTGACCACCACCTACAACCATCAGCCAGACCTCGGGGTCTCGGTCGGGCAGCAGGTGACGACCGGCCAGGTGATCGGCAGGGTCGGCTCCACCGGCTACTCCACCGGCTGTCACCTGCACTTCGAGCTCTACGTCAACTCCAGCTTCGTCGACCCGATCCCCTGGCTGGCCTGACGGCTCAGGTCGAGCAGGTGGTCCGCAAAGCCCCCACTTGCCCGGCCCGCGCTGCGCGCACTCGTGACCACCGGGATGTCCGGCGTCTTGACGACCCGCCGGTGAGCCAGCGCTGCGGCGAGCGCGACGTCCTCGTCGCGGTCCAGGTCGCTGAAGCCCCCGGCCGCCACGTACGCCTCCGCCCCGAAGCCGACGTTGGCGCCGTGCACGTGCGAGTGCCCGTCGTAAGGCCGGTAGCTGGCCCTCCACCGCGCCTCGACGTGGGCCGGGTGCTCGGACCAGTCGAGAACGTCGACAGTGCCCAGCACGACGTCGGCCCCGTCCCTCGCAAGCTGGACCTGGTGCGTGAGCCAGTCCACCGGGACCCGAGAGTCCGCATCCGTGGTGGCCAACCACAGCTCGGACCGCGCGACCCGGCTGGCGGCGAGCACCTGCCGGAAGCCTGCGGCCCGCGCCGGACCGACACCCCCCGCTGCCACGTCCAGGGTGCGCACTCCGGGGTACTTCGCCGCCACCTCGCCGCTGCCGTCCGTGCACCCGTCCAGGACGACGACGATGTCGACCGGGAGATCCGCCCCCTCGATCACACCGTCCAGGGCCGCCACGGCCATGGCAAGTCCGTCCAGGCAACTGCCCAGCAGCACCTCCTCGTCCCGGACGGGCACAACCACCCCGATGGCGCGGACGACACGGGTCATGCGAGGCCTTCGCGGCGAGCCGGCGACGGGACCTGCCCTCGCGTCCAGACGTCCAGCAGGAAGTCCTCCTCCTCGTGCCGGACGACCCGCACCAACTCCGGCCCGGAGGCGAGAACCTCGTGCACCTCGTCCCCCGTGCTCGGGTAGTCGTCGACCCGGTGCCGCCAGTGGCACGCGAGCAGCGTTCCACCCGCGGCCAACGAACCGGCGGCCCGGCGAGCCAGGTCAGGCAGCTCGGACCGATCCAGGTAGTAGCCGATCTCGGACAGGACGACGAGATTGAAACTGCCGTCCGGCCACTCGTCCGGGATCGCCAACCGGTTGACGGTGACGTGCGGGTGGCCGGCGACGGCTTGCCTCGCCTGAGTCAGGGCCGCGTCGCTGATGTCGGTCGCCAGCAGGTGCCCGCAGCGGGCGGCCAGGCCATCGGTCAGCATGCCGATCGCGCAGCCAGGCTCGAACGCCCGCTCGTAGTAGTTGTCGGGAAGCGCGGCCAGGGTCAGTGCCCGCTTGCGCGCTTCGTACCGCCGGGTCCGGAAACCCCATGGATCGGACGACCCCGCGTACATGGCGTCGAAGAAGCCGGTGGGAAGGGTCATCGCAGCACCACCTCGTAGCTCCGGTCGAAGTGCGACAACACCTCGGCCGTGAGGACGGGACCGTCGGCCTCGTCCGGGCCGATAGGCGCGATCTGGCTGACGAAGCACCCAACGGCGCTGACCTTGCGTGCCATCTGGTCCTCGGTCAGGGGGACGCGTCTGGCCCGTGCCCAGGGCACTCGGTGGTCGCCCGGCCGGGCCCAGTGCCACATCCAGACCGGGTACTCCAGCACCGTGTCGGAGACGGCGCGGGCCGCTCGGCCGCAGACTTCATGGTCGGGGTGGGCGTCTCCGGACCACGGTGCGAGCACCGCGTCCCGCGGGCCGATCTCGCGCCTCAGCCGGGCGACCAACTCCCCCTCATGCGCAGCCAGACCACCGTCCGGCAACCGCAGCCGGTGCCTTGCGGCTTGGCCGGCGCCCAGGCACGCGAGGGCGGCCGCCGACTCCTCGGCGCGCACGGACGGCAGGTTCCGGGCCGCGGTCGCCTTCGACGCGGGGTGAGAAGCCTCGCCGTCGCTGGCCCAGACGAACCGCAGCCGAGCACCCGCGGCAGCCAGCAACCCGACCAGGCCGCCGACCCCCAGCACCTCGTCGTCGGGATGGGCTGCCAGCACCACGACCGCCGGAGCGGCGGCAATGGCGTCGAGGTCCAGGGTCGGGAAGCGGGCAGGGCCGCCAGCTGTCTCCCACTGCACCCACTCGGATTCGGGCGTCCCGCGTGCAACGTTGATCGAGGCCGTCACCAGGCCCACCTCTCCAGGGCCGCCGTGCCGTGGCTCTCGAGGTCGCGTTCGGCGTGGCTCTGGCGCAGGTAGAGCCCCAGGTCATTGACCCGCTGTCCGTGGGCGGTGTCCAGTGCCAGCGGCGCGGCCCCGAGGGCGCGACCGACCCGGTCGACGACCTCGGACGCGGTCCGCTCCACCACGGCGCGCACGCGCCCGGCATCGCGGCGAGTCGTGGCGGCCTCGTCGTCGGGATCGTCGTCGATCTGCCGCGCGACCTGCCGGAGCAGTGCGTCGGCGGCGGCCAGCTCCGCATCGACGGCACCGGCGTGGGCTGCCGCATGGGGGTTCAGCGGGCGCCGTTCGGCGGCGGCCGCGAGCGCGGCCGCCACTGCCCGGGCCCCGCCGAGCCACACCGCGGCAACCCCGACGGCGCCGTGCCAGAACCCCGGACGCGCCAGGTAGTCCTCGGGCTCGCCGACCGCGACCGCCGGCGCCGAGGCGAAGCGCACGGTCCTGCTGTCACTGCCGCGCATCGCGGCGGCCGGCCAGGTCCCGTCGACCGCCTCGGCCGACGGCGGCCGCAGCTCCACCGCGAACAGCCGGTACCCCTCGTCGGTCACGGCAGTGACCAGGGCGCGGTCGCAGGCTCCTGCACCGCTGCACCACGGCTTGTCGCCGTCGAGCAGCCAGCCCCCGGCGGAACCTCCGTGCTCCGTCGCCCGGGTCGCCCGAAGTGGGTTGGTCGGCGGGTTGGCCGCCCAGACCCCCCACAGGTCGCGGCCCCGCTCGGCGGTACCAAGATCGACATCGAGATCAGCCCCGAGATCGGCGAGGATCGCCAGGGCGTCGGCGTGCGCCTCGACCAGGCGGGCCAGGTCCAGGTCCACCCGGCCGAACGCGGACAGGGCGGCGAACCGTGCCTCGGTGGCGCCCCTACCCGGCAGCGGAAGGTCCAGCAGCCCGTCGTCGAGCGCCGCCCGCACCCAGGTTGCGGTTCGCCGCACGGGGTCGGTGCCGTCCGGACGCAGTCGCTCGACCCGGGAGGCCAGCGGTGGGGTGGCGGTCATCGGCAGCGCTGTACCCCCGCGTACGCCGATTGCACATCGGAAATCTTCCGGGCCTCTCGATCGTTGCGGTGGGTGTCCTCCCACCACCAGAGGAATCGTATGACCGAAGCAGTGCAGAACGACCGTTACGACGACGAGGTCACCACCCCCGACCTGGTCCGGCTCTACCTGGACGAGATCGGCCGGGCACCGCTGCTCGACGCAGCGTCCGAGGTCGATCTGGCCCAGCGGATCGAAGCCGGGCTCTTCGCCCGCCACCTGCTCGACGGCCTCGACCGCGGGGGCGAGCTCGGCCGCCGCCGCGCGGTGAAGCTGCAGGCTGCCCGAAAGGTGGCCAGCACCGCGGAGCTGAGTGTGCTCGCGGCGGACGGAGAACTGGCAAAGAGGCTGTTCATCCGCGCCAACCTGAGGCTGGTCGTGTCGCTGGCCCGCCGCTACAGCCGCGCCTCAATGCCGTTGCTCGATCTGATCCAGGAAGGCAACGTCGGCCTGGTCCGGGCCGTGGAGAAGTTCGACTACGCCCGCGGGTTCAAGTTCTCGACCTACGCGACCTGGTGGATCCGCCAGGCCATCGGTCGGGCGATCGCCGAACAGAGCCGGACCGTCCGGCTACCCGTGCACCAGGTCGAGAAGCTGAGCCGGCTCTCCCGTACCCGCCGCGAGCTGGGCACGATGCTGGGCCGGGACGCCACGGACGCCGAGGTGGCCGAGGAGCTGGGCATCGAGGTCGGCAACATCCGCGACCTCGACTCGATCTCCCGCACACCTGCCAGCCTCGACGCGCTGGTGGGTGACGACAACTCGACGACGCTCGGCGAACTGGTCGACACGGCCGATCCCGGGCCAGAAGAGCTGGTCATCGACCAGGCCGTCCGGGGTGAGCTCATCTCGCTGATCGGCCGCCTGGCCGACCGCGAGGCCGAAGTCATCAGGTGCCGGTACGGACTCGTCCCCGGGCCTACCCAGACCTACGAACAGATCTCCGGCCGGCTGGGGGTCTCACGCGAGCGGGTCCGCCAGATCGAGCGGGAAGCCCTGGAGCACCTGCGGGGCTGGGTCAGCGACGCGTCCTAGCCACCGGCTCGAGGGGACCGGTGTGCGGACAGTTCTCCATCGCGGGGCCGTCCACGGCACAGAAATGGTGCGCCGGTGCCGGCTCGGCTCCTGACCGTCGCGGGGTACGTACGGTCAGGAACGAGATCACACCGCCGGCCAGGAGCAGTGCGGCACAGACGAGCATCGCTGTGCGGTACGCCGGCAGCAGCCGGTCCGCGTCCGCGTAGGCCCGCCCGTCGAGCCCGGAGATGAGCGGCAGGGCCGCGACAGCGAGCAGCCCGGCGACGCGCGCGACGGCGTTGTTGACCCCGCTGGCCAGGCCCGCGTGGCGATCCGAGGCAGCGGCGAGGACGGTGGCGGTCAGCGGCGCGACCGTGAACGCCAGCCCCAGCCCGAACAGCAGCGCAGCCGGCACGACGTCGGCCAGGTAGGTCGTGTCGCGGTCGAAACGGGACATCAGCAGCACCGCGAGCCCGGCGAGGAGAGGACCGACGGTCATCGGCAGCCGGGGACCGATGCTGGTGGCCAGCGCTCCGGCCCGGGCCGAGAGCAGAAGCATCACGACGGTGACCGGGAGCAGGGCCGATCCCGCCACGAGTGGCGTCATTCCCGCGGCGACCTGCAGGGCCAGCACGAGGAAGAGGAACACACCGCCGAGGGCTCCGTAGACCGCGAAGGTCACGACGTTGGTGGCGGAGAAGAGTCGCGAGGAGAAGATGTCCAGCGGGAGCATGGGTTCACGGGCGGTGCGCTCGCGCACCACGAAGCCGACCAGCCCGAGAACTCCGAGCGCGAGGCAGGTCAGCACGACCGCGGAACCGAGTCCCTGCGCCTGCCACGCGATCAAGGCATATGTGAGCCCCCCGAGGCCGACCGCCCCCACCACAGCTCCGACGACATCCAGGCTCCGGGCTGCCCGCGGATCACGACTCTCCGGGACATGGCGAACGGTCACCACAGCGACGACGACTGCCAGCGGCAGGTTGACCAGGAAGATGGCGCGCCAGCCCACGCTGTCGACCAGCCAACCGCCCAGGAACGGACCGGCCGCTCCGGCGATCCCGCCGAGACCGGACCAGGCGCCGATCGCCCGGGCCCGGTCCGCCGTCCGGAAGCTGGACTGCAGGATCGCCAGGCTCCCGGGAGTCAGGAGGGCGCCGCCGATGCCTTGCACGGCGCGGGCCGCCACCAGGCTCTCGATGTTGGGTGCCAGCCCGCAGGCCAGCGATGCCACGGCGAACCACACGATGCCCACCACGAACAGCCGGCGTCTGCCGAAGCGGTCCCCCAGCGAGCCACCGAGCAGGATCAGCGCAGCCAGCGTCAGGGTGTAGCCGTTGATCGTCCACTGCAGCCCGGCGATGCCGGCATCGAGCGACTCCCCGATGCGCGGGAGCGCGATGTTGACGACGGTGGCGTCGATGAACGCCATCCCCGACCCGAGGACCGTCGCCAGCAGGACCCACCGTCCGCGCGCCTCACCGAAGTGCAGCCCGGCGGCGCGCTCACCTGGTTCTGCTCCGGCGGCGCGCTCGGTCGGTTCGGCTGCTCCGGCTGCGTCATCGGCTCGGAACAGGTCGTCGGTCATCTCCACATCCAACACCCGCGCATGGTGCGGTCGCGCCCGACCCCGGCCACCAAACTGGTCACTCTCAGTAGCGACGGACCTTCGAATTGCTGAAGCAGTCGTCCAGCCAAGGCTGCCGGCTGACCAGGAGTGACTACGAGATATCCCCCGGATTGGATATTGCAGAGAGTGACCGATTGCCGGACAACTGTACGGGGGCGGGAAAAGCAGATCCCGGGCTGCGGGTACACGTGGTTGTGGGAGGGGGGCTTCTCGATGGCCAAGATCTTGTGCATCGACGACGAGCTAGGGCTCCGTCGGTTGCTCCGGCGCGTCCTGGAGCCGGAGGGTCACCACGTCTCGACGGCGCCGGACGCAGTGACGGGACTCCACCTCGCGTGCGCGGAGGACTGGGACCTGGTCATCCTCGACCTCCAGCTGCCCGACCTTCCGGGGACGGCGGTGCTGAGCGCGCTGCTCGAGCGCAAGCCCGAGCAGCGGATCCTCGTGCTCTCCGCCTTCGGTGACACCGACTCACGGGTCACCTGCCTCGAGCGTGGGGCCGTCGACTACGTCAGCAAGCCCTTCGCCATCCGAGAGTTCACCGCCAGGGTGCGCTCGCGGCTGGCCGACCAGCCGCGAGCGGCAGGGTCCGTGGTCGTCACCACTGCCGGCCTCGAGCTTGATCTGGTGCGTCGCCGACTGTCGTGGAGTGGTCGCACAGTCGATCTCAGCCCGCGGGAGTTCCTGCTCGTCCAACACCTCATTCTGCGCTCCGGGTCCGTGTGCACCCGGGAGGAGCTGCTGCGTGAGGTGTGGGGCTATGCCTTCGACCCGGGCAGCAACGTCGTGGACGTCACCGTCGGGCGCCTCCGCCACAAGCTTGGCGAAGCACTCATCGACACCATCCGCAATGTCGGCTACGCCCTCGCCGTCTGAGCTCTCGCGCGGGTCCGGGGAGTCCGGCGGCCGCTGGGGGCTGGCAGTCGACATCGCCTTCGCGGCGACGACGGTCCTCCTGCTGTGGGCAATGTTCGTCCTGCAGGGACTCGAGACGGTCCCCTACCACCTGCTCTTCGTCTGCTTCGCCGCTGTCTACGGCTACCGGGCCTGGCCCCTGCCCATCACTGTCGGTGTGCTCGGATCCGTCATCGCGAGCACCGGCGGGGTGCTCATCTGGCACTGGCACGACGGCGACCTGCCCGCCGACGAGCTGTTCGAGATCGGGCTGATGCCCCTCATCCTCGGAGCCATGATCTGGCACGCCCGACGACGCGTCGTTGCCCTCCGGCAGGTCGAACAGCTGGCGCAGCAGGAGCGGGAGGCTCGGGTGCGCGAGCACGAGTTCGCCCGCGACACGTCTCACGCGCTGCGCACGCCGCTCACCATCGCCCGCGGCCATGTCGAGCTGTTGCTCGAAGCGACCACGGACCACACGGTGCGTGCCGACGCGGCCGTTGCCCTTGCCGAGCTCGACCGGCTCGACCGGATGGCCAGCCGGCTGCTCGCCATCGCACAGCTCGAGCGACCGGACGCCCTCAGCATGAAGCCCGTCGACCTTGCAGCTCTTGTCCGCGAGACCCACCTCAGATGGGCAGCGTCGGTCGCCCGCGCGTGGACGCTCGAGTGCCCGCAGACACTGTGGGCCTGCGCCGACGAGGACGTCCTGCGGGCCGCTCTCGACGCAGTGATCGAGAACGCGGTCAAGGTGACCGACATCGATGACACCCTCCAGGTCCTTTGTCGCCTCGACGACGGGTGGGTGGTTGTCGCCGTCGAGGACAGCGGCCCGGGAATCGCCGAGCCCGACCTGCCTTTCGTGTTCCAGCGGTTCTGGCGCAGCACCAAGCGTCGCGACGGCAGCGGGCTCGGTCTGGCCTACGTACGTGCCGCCGCAGAAGCCCACGGCGGGCTCGGAGTGGCAGCCCGCTCAGAGCTCGGCGGGGCATTCGTCGGAGCCCGGTTCCCGCACGAGATCCTGCTGCCTGTGCAGGTCGGGCCGGCGTTCGCGGCCGATGCGCGCGGCAGTGTCGGCGCAGATGTCGATGACGTGCAGATGAGAGCCCGATGACGGGCTTGTCATCTTTGGCTCACTGACGACGGCGCGGGCACACGCTGTGCTCCTTGGTCCACCGCGGACTGTGGGAGCGCAACATGACACGTCACGTACCTCGGTCGTTCATCGTCCTGGTCGCCGTCCTGGCCACCTTGCTCGCGATGGTCGTCGCACCGCTACGTCTGCACCTGACGCCGCGGGCTGACGCGGCCTCGACCGGCGCGATCAAGCTGCGGGTCCAGAGCGCCAGCACGGTGAACACCGGGTCCCGGTTCGTGCATGCCGGCGACCCCATCACCGCGTACAAGTGGCTCATCACCCGGGACAGCGTCGGCGACGCGAACGACAGCCCGGACAACTGCCTGCCGCCGCGGGGCCGCACCCCGGCCGTCGCGGACAGCACCGACCGGGGCTACACCGACCGCTGCAAGTGGCCGTCGGCCCGCTACACCAGCGGCAACGTCCCAGTCCTCACCCAGGGCGACCAGTCCGAGCTGTCCGGCAATGTGGCCCTCGCCGACATCCCGGTGGGCGACTACCTCATCTCCGTGCTGGCCGACGGGTACAAGATCGACGGAGTGCACTTCACCGTCACCGGCGGTCCGACAACCCCGACGGTCATGGTCGCCATGGAGCCCTACCCCTTGCCGCTGGGCACCGTGAGGATGCGCGTCTTCAACGACCAGGCGCCCGTCGACGGCACGTACGAGGTCGGCAGCCAGGAGGACAGCGACTGCAGCGCCACGCCGGCCCCCGGGCGGGCCTGCCTGTCCGGGTTCGTCGCGCACCTCAGCGATGTCTTCGGCGAGGTCACCACCGACTACTACGGCAACCCCCTGTGCACGAAGTACGTGACGAACCGGCAGGGTCGCGTCGTCTTCACCGACGGCTCCCCCACAGTCACGGCAGACTCGCCCGGCAAGTGCCTGAGCGACGGCAACGGCGACATCGTCATCCCGAACCTCGGGCCCAACCGATACGCAGCGACGGTCGTGCCGCCGAGCAGCGGGCCGTACTGGTTCCAGACGACCACGCTCGAGGGTGGGCACGACTGGGACATCTGGACCCAGGAGGGCGACCTCGGCTACGACACCGAACAGACCATCGGTCAGGAGATGGTGCCGGCTGTGCAGTTCGGCTTCGTCCGGACCACCGCTGCCCCCGGCGGCACCGGCGCGGTCAAGGGCACTGGTGTCGTGTTCAACACCTACATCGGCGGGACGGGCGGCCTGACCGTGCCGGAGACGGGTGTCGCCGGCGCGAACGTCCGCGGCCCGGTGCCGGGACTCCTCGTGGCACTCTCCGACCTCGGCAACAACGACCAGATGGTCTACATGGGCCGGGCTGCAGCCAACGGGTCCTTCAACATCACCGGCGTCCCGGCAGGCTCGTACCAGCTGACCCTGTGGGACGAGGACCAGGACTTCATCATCGACAGCTTCAACGTCACCGTCGGTGCCGGCGAGACCGTCGACATCGGGCAGAAGGGCCTCGCCGGGTGGTTCAGCGAGTTCCAGGGCACCGTCTTCCTCGACACCAACGCCAACGGCAGACGCGACCCGGGTGAGCAGGGCGTGCGCCAGTTCCCCCTGACCCTGCACGAGCGGGACAACTCCCTGATGGACCAGGGCCAGAACCTCGCCCAGACCGACAACACCGGCCACTACCGGATGCGACAGAGCTACCCGCTCTCTCGCTGGTACGTCCTCGAGGCGTTCCACACCGGCTACAAGTCGACCGGCATCACCATCCAGGCGGACAACGATCCGCAGGAAAGGACCTACCTCGGCACGGCAGTCGACCTCAACGTCTTGCCCGTGATCGGACTGCGTGGCCGCATCGACTGGGGCGTGCAGCGCTATGACGGCGCCGAGAACGGCGGCATCGTCGGCACCATCAGCTACGACACGACCCGTAACGAGACCGACCCCCAGGACGCGCTCAGTGAGAGCTACCAGCCGGGGATCCCCAACATCCCGGTCGACCTGTACGCCGCGCAACACGACGAGAACGGCGACGTCGTCTACAACGGCGACGGCTCCGTAGCAGTCGAGACCGGCGCCGGCGGCCAGCCGCTGAAGCTATCCGAGACCGTCACGTCCGAGCAGTGGGACCAGTCCAGAGGCTGCAGCGCTCGGATGCACAACGGGGACGAGCTGACCGACCAGCTCGCGCTCCCACCTGCCGGTGACGAGGGAGAGCTCTGCGTCGAGGCGCCGATGCTCGGCTGGTACGCCCAGCCCTCAGACGCCAACCCGGACAACTTCGGCCAGACGGTCAACGGCAACTACGGCTTCGGGACCTCGGACTACAACCTGCTGACGCCTGACGACCCGGACGACCCGGTCGACGCCAACGGCGACCCGCTTCCGTACCTGGCGAACCTTGCCGACAACGGGCTGGACCCGCAGCCGCTGGTGAACACGGAGTACGTCGTCAAGGTGTCGATCCCCCAGGACCAGTACGGGAAGCCCCTGTACAAGGTCACCCAGGAGGAGGACGTCAACGTCTTCGACGGCGACTCCTACCTGCCGCAGGCCAACTTCCCGCCAACTCTGGCCGAGGCGACCCACACGCCCTCGGGGGCTCAGCCGACACCGACCGGGCCGCCGACCGACCCGCCCTCGCAGGGCGTCGGGATCCGGTCAGGTTGCGCCGGAGCCGACCACCGCGTCCACGTGACCGACCAGCCGTTCATCGACGGCGGCGGCAGCCCCTTCGAGGGTGAGGACCGTCCGACGTGCGAGGCCAAGCTGGTGGACGTCCGAGGCAACCAGGCGGTCGCCCCCAACTTCAACCTCTTCACCGAGGTTCCACTGCCGACCCACTTCTGGGGCCTGGTCATCAACGACCTCGGACTCTCCCAGGACAAGCGGCTGGTCGGCTACGCCGAGGCGCAGCCGCTGCCGCACGTCCCGACCGGCATCTACAACTGGAAGGGTCGGCTCGTCGACACCGTCGAGTCCGACTACAACGGCATCTACGAGGCGATCGAGCCCTCTACGGGCACCTTCAACTGCCCGTTGCCGGCCGGTCCGTGCCCGAACATGTACAGGTTCGTGGGCAACGACCCTGGCCAACCCGGCCATGTCAACGTGAAGTACAACCCGCGCTTCCGGACGATTGCCACGAACTTCCAGGCCTGGCCGGGGCTGTTCACGGTCACCGACACCGCGCCCACCCAGGTGGCGGTCACCGCGCTCGCGCCCGACGGCTCCCAGGTCAATCCCGTCGACTGCTCACCGGCCGCCAGCCAGCCGCAGGTCTTCAGCATCAGCAGGCCGGTCCTGCGCGCGACGTCGACCACCACGGCTGCCAGGACCGTGACTCTCGCCGGTCGCGGCTTCGGGGCGATCCGAGGATCCGGATCAGTGAGCCTGACCTCGGTCAACGGCGGTCCGAACCCGGGGCCGAACCCGATCGCCTCCTACGGGACCTGGTCCGACAACTCCGTCACTGTGGTAGTCAAGAGCAGGCTGCAGGGCAACAACGGCGGGCTGCCAGAAGGCCAGTACCGGCTCTCGGTGACCAATGGCGCCGGGACCTCGAGCACCAACGGCATCAGCATCCTGCAGCGCGGCAACGGCAACGGGAACAGCCCCACCGACCCGATCATCTTCACGGTCAACGCGCCGGCTTCCGAGCGACTGCCCCAGGCGTTCCCGCTCGGTCTCAACTTCACCACCAACAGCGCGAACATCGAGAACGATCACGCCCTGCAGAACGCGGTCAACGCTGCGGCACTGACGAGCCTGATCGGCGGCAACAACGGACGGTCCACGATGGTGCTGGTCTGGCCGGCAGCTCCGGCGAGGAACAACCCGACCGGTGACATCTACGAGAACGTGATCCTTCCTCGTCAGGTCATGCTCCAGGGTGTCGGACCGGGTGGGTTCCAGGCCGACGGCTCGTACGTCCAGGGCTCACGGCTCAACGGTCTCGGCTTCAACCCGGACAACGCCCGCGGAGCGGCCTGGGTCAACCTGGCCAACGGGCTCCCCAACGTTGCCGGACCCGACACCATCCCCGACGCGGCAGTCGTGACGGTCCTGCAGTCCGGGAACCTGGTCAACAACGGCGTCAGCTCCATCGACGGGTTCACGATCACCGGCGGGTCGCAGGCAGACTTCGCGACCAACCTCGCGGCGGTCCGTGGCGGCACCCGCACCCCGCGCGGTGCTCCCCTCGCACTGGTCACCCAGGGCGGCGGGATCTACGTCCACGGGGGCACGCGCAACCTGCAGGTCACCGACAACGTGATCGTTGGCAACAGCGGTTCCTACGGCGGTGCCGTCCGGGTCGGCACCGCGTACGCGACGGATGCCGTCAACCAGGACCTCCGGATCGCCTACAACCAGATCAGGGACAACGGCGGCACCAACCTCGCGGGTGCGATTGGACTGTTCGCCAACACCCGCGGCTACACGGTCGAGCGCAACGACCTGTGCGGCAACTTCTCCGCAGAGTACGGCGGCGCCATCGGCCACTTCGGCCGCAGCCTCGCCTCGACCGTCCCCGGTGGTCACCAGGTCAACGACATCAGCAACAACCGGCTGTGGTTCAACCAGTCCTACGACGAGGGCGGTGCGGTGATGGTGGCCGGCGAGCTGGCGGCCAACCTCAACGACGCGTCCACCGGCAGCGGGCCGATGAGCATCCACGAGAACCTGGTCCAGGACAACCTGGCCAACGACGACGGCGGCGGCTTGCGCTTCCTGCAGGCCGGGAACTTCCCGATCAGCGTCGTCAACAACATCATCGCCAACAACATCTCCGCCCACGAGGGTGGCGGCGTCGCGCTAGACGACTCGACCAACGTCCGGTTCGTCAACAACACGGTCTACGGCAACATCACCACGGCCACCGCCGTGACGAGCGACGGAACCCCGGCTCCCGCAGGTCTGTCCACGGCCCAGAACAGCTTTCAGCTCCAGGCCACGTTGCCCTCCGGCTCCGCGACCTTCAGCAACCCGCTGCTGTTCAACAACATCTTCTGGGACAACCGGGCCGGAAGCTGGAACGGCGCCTTCATCAGCGGGATCGGCTCTGCTGACGCGCCGGCATCGGACCCGGTCAACCGCTGGGACATGGGGGCTGCCGACGCGTCGGGGCTCCTGTCTCCGACCAACAGCATCGTGCAGGTCGGTCTCGGGACCACGTCCTCAGCCTCGAACTCGGCCGCCAACCCGCAGGTGGTGTCGGCGTTCGACACAAGCGTCACAGCTCTCGCCTCCAGGACGTTCCCGAGCTTCCGGCAGGCGGTGATCGTGGTGCAGAACGTGCCACCAGCGCTGATGGGCAACTACCACGTCACGGCGGGATCACCGGCACTGAACCTGGCAGCTGAAAGCAAGAGCGGCGTCGCTGCACCGTCGATCGACATCGACAGCCAGACCCGGCCGCAAGGCGCCGGGCGCGACCCCGGAGCGGACGAGCGATGACCGGCGACCGCAGCCCCGACGACCCCACGGCCACCAGGAGGTCCATCGTGAGCGGACGACCAGAGCGTCACCTGTTGTCTCGGCGTACGTTCCTCACCGGCGCAGCCGGCGCGGCCGGCCTCCTGGTGGCCGGTCGAGCCGGACTGGTGCGCCCGGCGACCCAGTTGCGGACCGCACCGGTCGCCGTCGGCAACACGCTGCACCTCGCCGGCACAGACGGCTGGGCCTCCATGGCCCAGAACGCACCGCACACGGCGTTCTGGCCGGACCCGTGGGCGCCGTCGCCGTACGACATGTACATCTTCGGCTTCCGGGACGTGACCGGTCTGTCCACCTCAGAGGTCTTCGCGCAGCGGGGTCTCGCCCAGATCAGCGCCCCGGTGCTCGCCTTCGACGAGTACGACGCTGCGAAGAACAACGACGTCCGGGTGACGCTGACCAACCTCGGGCTGTCGATGCGGCCGGACCTTGTCGACGGCCACACGATCCACTGGCATGGCTTCGTCAACGCCATCCCGCTCTTCGACGGTGTGCCCGAGCTCTCGATCTCGGTGCCGATCGGTCGCGACTTCACCTACTACTACCGGCCGCACGACCCCGGCACGTACATGTACCACTGCCACTTCGAGGACGTCGAGCACGTCCAGATGGGCATGACCGGCATCGTCTACGTGCGCCCGAAGCAGAACGGCACCAACGTCGGGAACATCGACGAGAGCAAGCACCAGCTCCGCTACGCCTACAACGACGGCGACGGTTCGACCCAGTACGATCGCGAGTTCTCCTTCATGATCAACGAGATCTGGGCCGAGGCCCACTTCCGTGACGCGCACATCCAGACAACCGACTGGACCGACTACGCGCCCAGCTTCTGGACCCTGAACGGACGCTCCTACCCGGACACGATCGTGGGCAGCGGCGATCCCCTGGGCGAGACACCGGCGAGCTGGCCGGGCGGTGAGGAGCGGTTGCGCTACCAGCCGATCTCATCGCTGATCAAGTGCAAGAGCGGGGAGCGGGTGCTGCTGCGGCTGTCCAACCTCGGCTACCAGAACCACACCATGACCAGTGACCAGATCGAGCTGGCCGTGGTGGCCAAGGACAGCGTGCGGCTTGCCAACTCCTCGAACACCCGTCACTACATCAACGGCTCGGCGGTGGACATCGGCCCCGGGGAGAGCCGCGATGTCATATTCACCGCGCCGGAGGTCTCCACCAAGACGACCTTCCTGTTCTACGACCGTGGCTACGGCTATTTGAACAACGGCGGCGGCGGCGACCCCGGAGGTCAGCTGACCCACATCGACGTCTACCCGGCCGCCACTCCCACCACCGTCCTGCCCGTGCAGGACATCAACTCACCGAACAGCTGAGCGAGGACGAGATGACGACGATCTCAGCGGACACCATGCGTCGCCGTCACCTGACGGTGGCCTGTGGCGTGTTGGCTCTGGCAACCGGACTGGTCCTCACCCTGCCTGCCTCGACCGGCAGCGCGGCGACCGGACCCACCACCGGCATCGTTTGCGAATCCAACGCGTCCAACACCTTTTCGCTGGACGCGAGGGCCGGATACATCAACATGCCGGACGGCAACTCCATCTATGCCTGGGGATACACCTCGGCAGGCAACGCTTTCCAGTTCCCCGGGCCGACGCTGTGTGTCACCAGCGGCGACCGGGTCACCGTCGTGCTCCGCAACCGGCTGGTGGAGCCGACCTCCATCGTCTTCCCCGGGCAGGAGAACGTCACCGCGGGCGGCGCCCCTGCAGAGCCGCAGTTCAACAGCAGCGGTGCCCTCACCTCCCTGACCCAGACCGCCGCCGCAACAACGGGAACCCTGAGCTACCAGTTCACCGCAGGCACGCCCGGAACCTACCTCTACGAGTCGGGGACCGACGTCACCAAGCAGCGCGAGATGGGCCTCTACGGCGGTCTCGTCGTTCGGCCGGCCGGCTTCCCCGCCCGGGCCAACTCAACCGCGCAGTCCGGCTTCGACCCGGCTCATGAGTACCTGTTCATCCTCTCCGAGGTCGACCCGGCTCTGCACTCCGCCGTCGAGCGCAAGCGCGCCTTCGACTACCGCACCACCCGGGCACGCTACTTCCTGGTCAACGGCCGGAGCATGCCGGACACCATCGCCCCGAACTTCGCCGCCTGGCTGCCCAGCCAGCCCTACGGCGGGCTGATCCACATCGAGCCGTTCCAGAACGGCGATCGCCCGGCCCTCGCCCGCTACCTGAACGCCGGGTCGGTCAGCTATCCCTTCCACCCGCACGGCAACAACCAACAGGTCATCACCCGCGACGGCGCACCGATGGTGGACGCCGCAGGCGAGGACTCGTCGTACGAGAAGTTCCTGGTCGACGTCGGGCCGGGGCAGAGCGTGGACACCCTCGACCGGTGGCGGATCGAGTACGAGGACACCCCGACGGACAAGATCCCGGACGACATCGCACTCCCCCATCTGCAGGACCAGATCGTGGGTCCCGGCACCGAGACCTGGTTCTCGGAGAACCCCTACCTCGGCGGCGCCCGCGGTCTGCTCCCGGCCGGGATCGTGCAGAACAACGAGTGCGGTGAGTACTACCACGTGGCCCACAGCCACGCGCTCGACCAAGCAACCAACTACGGCGCGAGCTTCGGCGGGATGATGACGCTCATCCGCATCGATCCTCGCGGTGGGTGTCCGGCGTCATGACCACCCAGGCCCGAGAGGACATGAGGACGATGCGCGCAACCGTCGCTCCCACCCCGTGCGTTCGCACCCTGGCCGGTTTTGCGGCCCTGGCGATCGTCGCCCTCGGCTTGGCGCTCCCCCGGGTGCCGGCCGACGCCGCCCAGAGCGCGATCAGGACGGCACCGCTGGCACCATCCGCCGCGACGGGGCAGGGTCTGGTGACGGCCTCGGCATGCACGCCAGCTCCCCCCGACGTTGCACCGGTCCCGGCAGCGACCTGTGAGCTGTGGGCCACCACCGGATCGCTCGTCCTCCCCGGCGCCACCGTGAACAGCTGGGGTTTCGCCGAGAGTTCCACGGGGCCTGCCCAGACCCCTGGACCGGTCCTCACCGTGACCTCCGGCCAGGACGTCACGCTCACGGTGCACAACGGCCTGCCCGACCCGCTCGCGATGGCTGTCCCCGGCGTGCGCCTGTCAACCGCCGCAGCGACCGGTCCCGGCGAGGACACCGACGGCATCGCCGCCGGCCAGCAAGGCTCGTACACCTTCACTGCACCCGCACCTGGGACGTACCTGTACGAGGCCGGTCACACCGCACTCGGGGCGCGGCAGGTCGCCATGGGACTGGTCGGCGCGATGATCGTCCGGCCGGCTCCGCCGGCAGCGCTGCCCGACCCCCCACAGGCCCCGACACTCGACGGCACCTCCGCGACGTCGTTCGATGACGAGGCCGTCCTCGTGCTCTCCGAGGTGGACCCGGCTTTCAACGCCGCACCCCGCACGTTCGACCTGCGCCGGTTCCACCCGTCCTACCGGCTGATCAACGGTCATGCCTACCCGAGCTCCGACCCGATCGGCACCGGGCACGGCCGCCGCACCCTGGTCCGCTACGTCAACGCCGGTCTGCTGGGTCACGCCATGGGCGTGCTCGGTGCCAAGCAGGAGGTGCTGGGCATCTCCGCCTACCCCGACGCCAACAGGTCGGGGCTCGTGTCCGACCTGATCCCTGCCGGACAGACCGAGGACGTGCGCATCACCTTCCCTGCCGGAGGTGCTGACGACCTCCCGCTCTACGAGACGGCCGGCATGCTGGACAACGCCGGACAGGTCGTGTCCGTCGGCTCCCGCGTCGTCGGCTTCGGCGGCATGCTCACGTTCCTGCGCGCCGGGGCAGTGGATCCCGGCACTGACACGTCCGGGCCGCCGGTCACCAACGTCGCGATCTCCCCGACGCCCGTCACCCCGCTGGCGCCGGCCAACGTCACCGCCAACGCGTCCGACGCGTCGACCGGCGGCAGCACGATCCAGGCGGCGGAGTTCATCGTCGACGCCACCGGCGTCGCACCCGGAGGCGGCACCCCGATGAGTCCGGCCGATGGTGCGTTCGACAGCGTCACCGAAGCTGTCACCGGAACCCTGTCCACCACCGCGCTGCAGGCACTCACCCAGGGCAAGCACACCCTGTACGTGCGTGCTCAAGACTCCGCGCTCAACTGGGGACCAGCGTCGTCCAGCACGTTCACCGTGGCGAGCACCGGTCCGGCGTCGAATGCGCTGAGCCTGTCGCTGAACCCGACCAACATGGACTCGCCGGTGACCCTCTCGGCCACCGGGGACGACACCGCCATCGGTGGCAAGGTGACCGCCGGCGAGTTCTTCGTCGACGGCCAAGGCACTGACGGGAGCGGCAACTCGCTGACCATCGCGGCGCCGGGCACCGTGGCCTCGGCTTCGGCGACGATCTCGGTCGGCGGACTGGCCCAGCCGTTGCAGGGGTCTCACCCGGTCGTCGTTCACTTCCTCGACGACCATGGGCTCTGGGGACCGATCTCGACGATCGACTTGAAGGTCGACCGGACCGGACCGGTGCTCGGCACCGGTGGCAACCAGGTCACGCCGAACCCCACAGACGGCCGGACGGGTGATCCAGTCGACCCGACGTCGCTGAAGGTGCACGCCACCCTCGTCGACCCCGTCGCAGACGGTGTCTCGTCGCCCGTGGTGCGGGCCGAGGGCTTCCTCGACGACAGCTCCCAGCCCGCCGGGACCGGCTTCGTGTTCGTCGCCGATGACGGGAGCTGGAACAGCACGTCCGAGGCGGGCTACGGCACGATCCCGCTCAGCCAGCTGACCGGGCTCGCCCAGGGAACGCACCTCGTCTACGTGCACGGCCGCGATGCCGCGGGCAACTGGGGTGGGCTGGCCCCGATCAGCTTCGTGCTGAACCGAGGACCCACCCTCACCGCCGGATCGCCGGGCACGCTCAGCGTGCTCGCCAACCCGGTGACCGTGGCCACGGCAGTCTCGGTGACCAGCACCGTGAGCGTTGCCGAGTACTTCGAAGGCGCCGACCCGGGACCAGGAAACGGATCACCCCTCGCCGTCGGGACGGCCGGCGCGGTAACACTGTCTCCCCGCGGGCTCTCGATCGGGTCGCACGTCCTCTGGGTGCGAGCCAAGGACGCCAGCGGCATCTGGGGCAAGGCCGTCGCGGTTCCGATCACGGTCTCGGGCCTTTTCGCCGACGGCTTCGAGTCCGGGAACGCCAACGCCTGGAGTGCACGCAGCGGCAACTTCTGGCAGGTCAACTCCGTCTCAGCCACCGACGGGGCGTTCGGGCTCCGGGTCCAGGGCGCCAACAACGGCACCGCAAACAGCTACCTGACCCAGAACATCTCCACGGCGACGACCACGCTCCACATGGCGGTCAAGCTGCGGCCGAACACCTTGACAACGAGCGCCAACGGGACCACGGTCCTGCAGGCCCGCAGCGGCAACACCCAGGTGCTCGCCGTGCAGTACCGCAACCGGGCCGCCAACCCACGCGAGGTGCGTCTGGTGGCGGCCAGCGGCAGCAACACGACCCTCACCTCCGGCTGGGTGGCGATCGGCTCGAGCGCCACCGACCTCCGGGTGGACTGGCCGACCGGCGCGAGCTGGCCGGCGACCGGGAACGGAACCGTCACGTTGAGCGCCAACGGCACTCAGATCGCCAGCCTCTCGGTCAACCGCAACAACCGCACGGTCAGCAACATCCGGCTCGGGGTCGTCAGCGGGTCTGGCCTGTCCGGCCAGCTCTACCTCGACTCGTTCGCTGCGACCAACTAGGTCTTCGTCGGCTCGGCGCTAACCCCCCGGCGCCGGGCCGACGAACCAAGGAAAGGAACTGACATGACTGCACGAGTGTCGGGAGCCCTGCACAGCAGGTTCGGCGCACGGCTGCTGATCGCCATCCTCATCCTGGCGTTTGCCGGGTCGATCGCCTGGCGCACGACGGCTCCGGCGGAGGCCGGCCGTCGCTACGACGTGCCACGCAGCTCAGCCCTCGAGGCGAAGCTCGGCGTGCGGTTCGTCCAAGCGGCCGTCGTCGCGGACGGCGGCATCGTCGAGCTCCGCTACACGGTGCTCAACGCCGAGAAGGCGTCCAAGTTCCAGCGCAACGTCCACAAGCCTCCCGTGCTGCACAGCGACAAACGCCAGGGGGCGCTCTATCGGACGGCACTGATGCGGCAGGGACACGAGCTGCGGCCCGGCCAGGACTACTACATCCTCTACCTCAACAACAAGCACGCCGTGCGACCGGGCGAGACGATGTCCATCGACGTGGGCGTCGAGACGCTCACCGACGTCCCGGTGCGCTGACATGTTCGGGGGGAGCCACCGGCTCGGTCGCGGCGTCGTCGTCGCTCTTGTGGTCACCGCCGCCGCCCTCGTCGGCGCCGGCCCCGCCTCGGCCCACGCCGAGCTGGTCGGCAGCTCGCCCTCCGACGGCGAGAACGTGCTGCACTCCCCGCGCCGGGTCCTGCTGCACGTGAGCGAGTCGGTCGAGCTGGCGGCGACCAAGGTCACCATCACCGATGGTGCCGGCAGGCTTGTCCTCACCTCGTCGGTGACCTTGCGGACCCGCCCCGGAGCCGACACGGAGGAGCCGACGACCCTGGTCGTCGGGCTACCCGCCCTCGACCGCGGCCAGTACCGCGTGTCCTGGTCGACGCTGTCCAGTGACGACCTGCACACCACCTCCGGAGTCCTGGTCTTCGGGGTAGGACAGCCCGTAGAGCAAGCGGGGCGCACCGCCGAGCCGACACCGTCCGGCGGCGAGTCGGCGCTCCGCTGGATAGGTCTGCTCGGCCTCGGGCTGACCCTTGGCAGCGGGCTCCTGCTCCTCCTCCTCGGTCCGGCGCGGGTCGGTCCTCGCCCCCACGTGCAGGTGCGCCGACGGATGCTGGTCGCAGCCGCGTGGGGGGCCCTTGTCGCTGCGGCCGCCGGCGCGGCGCTCCCGGTGGTGCAGGCGGACGGATCGTCCGGCTCGGGGAGCGAGATCCTGCGTCGGCTGCTGCTGCACGAGACGTACGCCGTGTGGTGGTGGACGCACGAGGCGGCCCTGCTCATCCTGGCGGTCGGCATCGCTGCTCTGCTCAGGATGTCTCCCCTGCGCACTCCGCGGCATGCCGCTGTCGCCGGTTTGGGCGGGCTCGGGCTGGCCGCAGTCGTCTCCGGCGTCCTGATGGGGCACGCCGGCGTTCGGCCGTCAGCACACCTCACCGAGGTCGCCGTCCAGTCGGTGCACGTCGTCGCTGCTCTCACCTGGACGGGAGCCGTGGTCGCTGCGGGGCTGCTCCTCTTCACCCGCGCGCAGGACCTGAGGATCATCCGCACGGACGTGATTCGACGCTTCGGGGCCGTGGCGGCCGGCTGCGTCGGAGCGGCCGCGGCCAGCGGGGCCTACCTCGCCGGGCACCGCATCCTTACTCCCGACGCGCTGCTGCACTCGGTCTACGGGCGCACGTTGTTGATCAAGATCAGCCTCGCCGTGGTTGCCGGCATGTTCGGCCTGTGCAGCACTGTGCTGCTCCGGCCCGCCCTGGCCGGGCGGTTGTGGAAGCGCCGGATCCCGCCGGGGGCGCTGCGCGGTGCGCTCATCGCCGAAGGACTGGTGGCCGTCGTCCTGCTCGGCGCGACCGCGATGCTCGCCTCCTCCGCGCCGGCCGTCGGGCAGCGATGGGCGGTCGGGCAGGACGGTCCGGCGGCCCAGAGCGGAACCGCCGGGGACCTGGTCGAGACGTTCACAGTCTCGCCGAACCGCCCCGGCCCCAGCTTCGTCTCCGTCGACATCTTCGACTCTCGCCGCCCCGCACCTGGTCCCATCCGCACCGTCTCCGTGACTCTGGTTGCGCCGGACGGACAACGCCTGGGGCGCACCGCGATCGACAGCGGAGACGGGAGCTGGGTGCTCGCCGGCGAGCGGCTGCGACCCGGGGTCTGGCGGGCCAGGGTCCAGGCGACCCGGGACGGGTTGCCGCCGGCGACGACGACCTACACCTGGCAGGTGCCAGATCCCGCCGCGAGGCAGGTGACAGGGTTCGCCGCCACCGTGCTGCGGCCCTGGTCGACCGGCCTGGCGCTCCTCCTTGTCGGGCTTGCGCTGCTGCTCGGCACCGTGCTGGTCGGCGTGACGAGGAGGCGCCCACGTCCGGCCGGGTCGTCGGCGCCGGCAGGTCCGCCGGACGGGCTCGTCGACAGCGATCGCCTGGTCGACCAGGGTGCACCGCATCGATGACCTCGAGCCGACGGTGGCGTGCTGCGGCTGGCACCGCGACCCGGGTCGGCATCCTCGGTCTTCTCCTGGGCGCCCTCAGCGTTCTCGGCCTCGCCGGCGGGTCCACCCCCGCCGTGGCCGCGGACCAACCACCTGTCGAGACTGCCTCGCCGTCGTCGCTGGGGGACCAGGAGCCGTCCGCGACCGCGTCCGTCGACGAACTCCGGTCCCGGCTGCAGCGAGTGATCCAGACCGCTGACGCGATGGCCGTCCAGGTGTCCCAGGCAGTCGAGGCGTACGACGCGGCCGAGGCGCGCCGGGTCGAGGCACAGGCCTCGGCCGCCACGACTACTGCTGCCCGCATGACGGCAGCAGCTCGTGTCGACCGCGCTCGAAGCGAGGTCGGTCGGCTGGCGTCGGCGAGCTACCGATCAGGCGGCCCGCTAGCCGACCTGTCCCTGGTCCTCTCCTTCCGTGGCACCCGCGACCTGGCCGGCCGGGTGGCCGCGGTGCGCTTCGTGGGAGCCAGCATGGCCAGGACGTACGCGGACCTGCGCGCCGCGGAGGACGCGGCCGTCGAGCTGGAACGTCTGGCGGTCGAGGAAGCGCGAGCCGGGCAGGAGGCAGCCGCCGCAGCCGAGCAGGCGCGACGGGCTCTCGAGGTGCAGCTGGCGGACCGCGAGCGGCGGGTCGCCGTTCTGAGGGCCGAGCAGGACACCCTGGTGCGCGCACTGACCGACCTCGACGAGCTCAGTCGCGCCGGGCGGCAACGGCTCGCGGACACCTGGTCGGCAGCCGAGGTGCCGCCCCCGACCGCCGTCGACGTCCCCGGTGACCCTGCCCGGCGGGCAGTGGTGACCTACGCACTCGACCAGCTGGGCAAGCCGTACCTGTGGGCGTCTTCCGGCCCCGACTCGTTCGACTGCTCGGGCCTCACACTGCGCGCGTGGGAGCAGGGCGGCGTGGCGCTGTCCCACTACAGCCAGGCCCAGTTTCGGCAGAGCCGAGCAATCGACGTTCCGGACGCACGCCCGGGCGATCTCGTGTTCTACGCCGCTGATCCCGCTGACCCGCTGACGATCTACCACGTCGGCCTGTACGTCGGCGGGGGGCAGATGGTCGAGGCGCCGCATCCGGGCGCCACCGTGCGGCTCGCCAGCATCTTGCGGTCGGGGCTGCTCGGGATCGGCCGGCCCGCAGCTGCGGACTAGCCTGCGAGCGTGGTCGAGGGCGCGGGTTACTCAGGCACGCCGCTCGATCGCAAGCTGGGCATCAAGCCCGGCCACCGGGTGCTGCTGGTGGCGGCGCCCGCCGATTTCGAGCTGCACACCCCGGGTGCGGCGCTGCACCGACGTCGTGGCACCGCGCCGTACGACGTGGTGCTCGTGTTCGTGACGGACCGGGCGGCGGTCGGCAGGCGGTTGGCTGAGCTCAGGCCCCGACTCACGACCGCCGGTGCACTGTGGTTCGCCTGGCCGAAGAAGTCCAGCGGCGTGGTCACCGCTGTCAACGAGAACGTCCTGCGCGAGGTTGTGCTGCCGACCGGCATGGTGGACACCAAGGTCTGCGCCATCGACTCGACCTGGTCCGGCCTGCGTTTCGTCGTCCGGGTGAGCCTGCGCGGGGCGGCCGACTCGGATCCGGCCGGACTAGCCGAGGACCCGCAGTGAGCGCACCCCGCCGCTGCCCTTCACGGTGACCCGCACGTACCTCGCGACCCGGTCGGCGAGGTCGTAGGTCTCGAACCTCCCGGTCCGGCCGCTGCTCACCCCGCCCCGCGCCATCGCCCAGGTCCGACCGTCCTGCGACGTCGCGACCCGGAAGCGGGTCGCCTGCTGGCCGCCGTCCGGCCAGCGGATCGAGACCCCGCTGACCCGCCGCGCTGTCCCGAGGTCCGCGCGGGCGCCCCCGGCGCGAGCCTTCGCGCGGGCCTGGAGGGCTGGCGCCATCGCCGGCAGCAGCTGCGCCCGCAACAGCGCGTCGAGAAGGTAGTGGTCGCCATAGGTCACGCCCGCGTCCCCATAGGTCGAGTTGTGATGGCCGTGGCGCAGGATCGCGACGGACCCGGTGCCCCGGGCAAGATAGCGGCGGCCGGTGAGCGCCCGCAGGGTGTGCAGCCCCGCTCGGGCATACCGCTGTCGTCGGGACGCGTCAGGGTCCACGCGGGCCAGCTCGATCAGGCCGGACGCAAGCACCGCGGCGGCCGTGGTGTCTCGCGTCGAGTCGGCGGTGCCGGGTGCGTCGTAGTCCCAGTACGGCACTCCGTCGCCCGGTAGGTTGCGGGTCGCGAAGTCGGCCGTCCGGCGCGCCGCGTCGAGCAGCGGGCGCTCACGCGACTCACGCCAGGCCGCGGTGAAGCCGTAGACCGCCCAAGCCTGCCCGCGGGCCCAGGTCGAGGAGTCGGACAGGCCCTGCGCCGTCCCGCGCCAGACGGGCGCCCCGGTGGCCTCGTCGAAGCGAACCACATGGAAGGTCGACCCGTCAGGGCGCACGAGCTCCCGTTCGACGGTCAGCGCGTGCGCAACGGCCAGGTCGCGCCACCGTCGATCTCCGCCGAGACGGGACGCGGCGAAGAGCAGCTCGAGGTTGACCAGGCTGTCGACGATCACGGTGACCTGGCCGGGTGGTCCGTCCCAGCTGCGGATCGCACCGACGGAGTCGACCCAGCGGGTCGCCAACGACGCTGCGGCACGCTGGGTGACCTGCGCGTCGTCTCGGGACCCGGTCAGGGCGGCACCGCGTCCGAAGCTGGTCTGCAGCAGGAACCCGAGGTCATGGGTCGTGGTGTCACCGGCCCGCTCGGCAAGCGGAGCCTGCCGACGAGCAGCGCGACGGGACCAGGCACGGTCGCCGGTCATCTCATACGCCGCCCACAACCGGCCCGGATAGAAGCCGCCGAGCCAACCACCCGTGCCAGCGGTGTGCCACGGCTTGCTGCCCACCGACACGGTGGGGAACCGGCCGGGGGCCAGGCGGCGGTCGGTGCGCGCCAGCTGCCGGAGCGCGAACTGCTGCGCTGACCGGAAGCGGACCTCGCTGCGTCGCTCTCCAGGAGACGCGGCCGCCGGCGGCACGACGGCGACCAGCAACGACGTCACCAGGAGGGCCGCCACCGCGGCTGCCACCGGCATCGCCTGCATCCCACCGCGGCCACGCAGGTCCCCGTCTGCTCGCATCCGGTCAGACGCTACCCGGAGGTTCTGCGTGAAGCACGGAGTCTCGAGCCGTCAGGGGACGTTCCGGGGGTGCGCTTGGCGCTGCGACCGGGGGCTAGGCTGGGCGTGTCGGGTGTGGCCCCCGACCCGCCCATGTCGTCACGAGAAGCGTAGGAAGAGGCGAACCACGCCGTGTCCCAGCCAGGCCCGTCATCAGGATCGAAACCCCAGTCGACGGCAGCGATGGCGGGCTTCGGGCCCAACGAGTGGCTGGTCGAGGAGCTGTACCAGCAGTACCTCACGGACAAGAACTCCGTCGACAAGGCGTGGTGGGACTTCTTCGCCGACTACCGCCCCGATCCGGCCAGCGGGCTCGCGGCGCCCAACGGAGAGACGCGGGCGCCCGAGTCCACCGGGTCCACCGAGTCCACCGAGTCCACCGAGTCCCCGGCCGGTGACACCGCTGCACCCGCTTCGACCGCTGCCAAGGCGGGCGCAGCGGTCGAAGCCCCGAAGACCGCCGGGACGGCCACGCCGACCCCGGCGCCCACACCGCCGACCTCCGACGGAGCGCAGAGCCGCGCCGACGGGCCGCCTCCGGCCGAGGCACGGCCCGGCCAGAGCGCCACACCGAGCAAGGTCGCCACGACGCCTGCCGTTGAGGACACCGTCCGCCTCAAGGGACCGGCGGCCCGGGTCGTCACGAACATGGAGGCGAGCCTCGCGGTCCCGACCGCGACGAGCGTCCGTGCCATCCCGGCGAAGCTGCTGATCGACAATCGCACGGTCATCAACAACCACCTCAAGCGAGGTAGGGGCGGCAAGGTCTCGTTCACGCACCTCATCGGGTACGCCGTGGTCCGGGCTCTGCAAGCGATGCCCGAGATGAACTCCGGCTTCACCGAGGTCGACGGCAAGCCTGCGGTGCACAAGCCGGAGCACGTCAACTTCGGGTTGGCGATCGACCTGCAGAAACCCGATGGCACCCGCACCCTGCTGGTGCCAGCGATCCGCGGCGCCGAGGCGATGGACTTCCAGGACTTCTGGTCCGGCTACGAGGACATCGTGCGTCGCGCTCGTGGCAACAAGCTGACAGCTGACGACTTCGTCGGCACGACCATCAGCCTCACCAACCCGGGCACGATCGGGACGGTCCACTCGGTCCCGAGGCTGATGCCGGGGCAGGGCACGATCATCGGGGTCGGCGCGATGGAGTACCCCGCCGAGTACCAGGGCGCCGCCCCGGAGACGCTGGCGCGACTCGGGGTCAGCAAGACCATGACCCTCACGTCGACCTACGACCACCGCATCATCCAGGGCGCGCAGTCCGGGGACTTCCTGCGCCGCATCCACGGGCTGCTGCTCGGCGAGGACGGCTTCTTCGACGAGATCTTCCGCGCCCTGCGCATCCCCTACGAGCCGATCCGCTGGGTGCAGGACATCTCGGCCTCGCACGAGGACGACGTCGTCAAGCAGGCCCGCGTGCAGGAGCTGATCCACGCCTACCGGGTGCGCGGGCACCTGATGGCCGACACCGACCCGCTGGAGTTCCGGGCGCGCTCGCACCCCGACCTCGACGTGGTCACCCACGGTCTCACGCTGTGGGACCTCGACCGGGAGTTCGCGACCGGAGGCTTCGGCGGAAAGCCGATGGCGACCCTGCGCAGCATCCTCGGTGTCCTGCGCGACTCGTACTGCCGACGCATCGGCGTCGAGTACATGCACATCCAGGATCCCGACGAGCGGCACTGGATCCAGGAGCGCGTCGAGGTGCCGTTCGCGAAGCCGTCGCGGGCCGAGCAGCTGCGCATCCTGCGTCGGCTCAATGCCGCCGAGGCCTTCGAGACGTTCCTGCAGACCAAGTTCGTCGGGCAGAAGCGGTTCTCACTCGAGGGCGGCGAGTCGGTCATCCCGATGCTGGACCAGGTGATGGCCTCGGCTGCCGAGGAGGGCCTCGACGAGGTCGCCATCGGCATGCCCCACCGTGGACGGCTCAACGTGCTGGCCAACCTGGCGGGCAAGAGCTACGGGCAGATCTTTCGCGAGTTCGAGGGCAACCAGGACCCGCGCTCCGTGCAGGGCTCGGGCGACGTGAAGTACCACCTCGGAACCGAGGGGACCTACACGGCACCCGACGGCGGTGAGTGCAAGGTCTACCTGGCGGCGAACCCGTCGCACCTGGAAGCCGTCAATCCGGTGCTCGAGGGCATCACCCGGGCCAAGCAGGACCGGCTGGACAAGGGCGAGGGTGGCTTCACCGTTCTCCCCGTCCTGCTGCACGGGGACGCGGCGTTCGCCGGTCAGGGCGTCGTCGCCGAAACTTTGAACCTCTCCCAGCTGCGCGGCTACCGCACCGGCGGCACGGTGCACGTCGTCATCAACAACCAGGTCGGCTTCACCACCTCCCCCGCGGCATCACGCTCGTCGTTCTACTGCACCGACGTCGCGCGCATGATCCAGGCGCCGATCTTCCATGTGAACGGTGACGACCCCGAAGCCTGCGTAAGGGTCGCGCGGCTCGCGTTCGAGTACCGGCAGACGTTCAAGAAGGACGTCGTCATCGACATGGTCTGCTACCGCCGTCGCGGCCACAACGAGGGCGACGACCCGTCGATGACACAGCCCCTGATGTACAAGCTCATCGAGAGCAAGCGCTCGGTGCGCAAGCTCTACACCGAGTCCCTGATCGGACGCGGCGACATCTCCGTCGAGGAGGCCGAGCAGGCACTGCGCGACTACCAGCAGCAGCTGGAGCGGGTCTTCGCCGAGACGCGCGAGGCCGCCTCGGCGTCGAAGGACGACACCGATGACGAGGGATTCGAAGCGCCGACGGAGCAGCAGGCGACCGTCGGCACGAGCCGCGCCACTGCCGTCGAGCTCGAGGTGGTCAAGCGCATCGCCGACGCCCACGTGGCCCTGCCCGACGGTTTCACCGTGCACCCCAAGCTGATGCCCCTGCTGCAGAAGCGGGCAGCGATGGCCTCAGAGGGCGGCATCGACTGGGCGATGGGCGAGCTGTTCGCCTTCGGGTCGTTGCTGCTCGAGGGCAAGCCGGTGCGACTGGCCGGTCAGGACAGCCGGCGCGGGACGTTCGTCCAGCGCCACGCCGTCCTCACCGACAAGCAGACCGGCACCGAGTGGGTGCCGTTGGCCCACCTCGACGAGGGCCAGGCCCGGTTCTGGATCTACGACTCGCTGCTCTCGGAGTTCGCAGCGATGGGCTTCGAGTACGGCTACTCGGTCGCTCGACCGGACGCACTGGTGCTCTGGGAGGCGCAGTTCGGCGACTTCTTCAACGGCGCGCAGACCATCATCGACGAGTTCGTGTCCTCGTCGGAGCAGAAGTGGGGCCAGCGTTCGTCGGTGGTCCTGCTGCTCCCCCACGGCTTCGAGGGTCAGGGTCCCGACCACTCCTCCGGCCGCATCGAGCGGTTCCTCCAGATGTGCGCCGAGGACAACATGACGATCGCCTACCCGACGACGCCCGCGTCGTACTTCCACCTGATTCGCTGGCACGCCTACCACGAACCGCGCCGACCGTTGATCGTGTTCACACCCAAGTCGATGCTCCGCCTGAAGGCCTCTGCGTCGGCGGTGGAGGACATCACCGGCGGCACCTACCGACCGGTCATCCCGGAGACGGTGGACGGCATCGACCCGGCCGGCGTGCGCCGGGTGCTGCTGTGTTCTGGCAAGGTCTACTACGACCTGCTGGCCGAGCGGGCGAAGCGAGCCGAGACCGGTGGCGCGCAGGTCGCCATCGTGCGGGTCGAGCAGCTCGCGCCCCTTCCCGGCCGCGACATCGTCGACGCCGTCGCCGGATACGAGGGTGCGGAGCTGGTCTGGGTCCAGGAGGAGCCGGCCAACCAAGGGCCGTGGCCCTTCATGGCTCTCAACCTGCCGGCCCACCTCGGCGGGCGCACGTTGCGCTGCGTCTCGCGAGCTGCGTCTGCGTCGCCGGCGGCCGGGTCGCACAAGAAGCACGAGGCCGAGCAGCGGGCGCTCGTCGAGCAGGCCCTCACCCTGCCCGGCTGACCGTGTACTTCACCGACCGCGGGATCGAGGAGCTCGAATCCAGGCGCGGCGAGGAACAGGTCTCGCTGAGCTGGCTGGCTGCCCGGCTGCAGGAGTTCGTCGACGAGCACCCGGACTTCGAGATCCCTGTCGAGAGGCTGGCCACCTGGCTGGCCCGCCTCGACGACGACGACGAGTAGCCGGCCTCCGACACCTCCCTCCGCCGCGAGCGCTGCGATCCCCGCAGGACACTCCGGCGTGTCTCCCGCCGTTCGCAGCTCTCGGCGCGGCGCGGGCAGGGCTTGACATCCCGCGTACGCGATATATCGTGTTCCTGGACGCGATACATCGTGATGGGAGAGGCACATGCCGCAGTGGCGGATCGAGACCCCGCAGAGCCTGGACCTGGAAGGCGTCCGTCGCCTGGAGGTCCGGATGGTGTCCGGGAACGTGGACGTGGTGGGCCGCACCGAGGACGCCGAGTCCGGCGCCGCCCAGGTGGAGGTCAGCGACCTCGACGGGCCGCTCACGGTGAGCCTGGAGAACGGCACCCTCACCATCGTCCACGAGCGGCTGACCTGGGGCGGGCTGCTGGACTGGGTCGGCAACCGCCGCTCGTCGGCCACGGTGTCGGTCTCCGTTCCGACCGACTGCCCGGTCGAGCTGGGCGTGGTGTCCGCCGATGCGGTGGTCTCGGGGATCGCCGCCGGCCGCACGTCGGTCAAGTCCGTGTCCGGTGACGTCACTCTCGACGGTGTCCGCTCCGACATCACCGCCCAGACCGTCAGCGGCGACCTCGAGACCCGCCTCCTGGCCGGCACCCTGCGCTTCACCACGGTGTCCGGAGACCTCACTGTCGTCCGTGGTGAGAGCGACCACGTGAAGGCCGAGACCGTGTCCGGCGACCTGATCCTCGATCTCGACCTGCGGCCCGGCGCCCGCATCGACGTCTCGAGCGTCTCGGGTGACCTCACTGTGCGGATGCCGGAGGACGTCGGGCTGCAGGTCGATGTCAAGACGATGAGCGGTTCGCTCGACAGCGCCTTCGACGGCGTTCGTACGGAGCGCAAGCCTGGCAAGGCGACCCTGCACGGTCAGGTGGGCGACGGCGATGGACGACTGAGCGCCAGGACGGTGTCGGGCGACGTGACGCTGCTGCGGCGGGCGTCCGCGTGAGCCCGGTCTTCGCGCACGGCCGGTTGCGGCTGTACCTCCTGAAGCTGCTCGACGAGGGCCCGCGGCACGGCTACGACGTGATCCGCGAGCTCGAGGACCGGTTCATGGGGCTCTACTCCCCCAGCGCCGGCACGATCTACCCGCGGTTGACCCGCTTGGAGGCCGAGGGCCTGGTCACGCACGAGGTCGCCGCCGACGGCCGCAAGGTCTACCGCATCACGGATGCGGGGCGCAGCGAGCTCGCCGAACGGCAGGGCGACCTCGTCGACCTGGAGCAGGAGATCGCCGGGTCGGTGCGCGACCTCGCCACCGAGATCCGCAGCGAGGTCCGCGGCTCGGTGCGGGACCTGCGCTCCGAGCTCAAGGCCGCCGCGAAGGACGTACGCCGGGAGGGCCGGGCACAGGCCCGTGAGCAGCGCCGGGCGGGCACGCCCAGCAGCGACCCGTTCCGCGGCGACCTCGAGCGCACCATCGAGTGGTTCCGATCTGAGCTGCGCACGGTCAGTCGGCACGGCAGCCACACGGCCGACGACGTCAGAGCGTTGCGCGAGCTGCTGCAGCGGACCCTCGACGAGGCACGGCGACTCTTCGATCGGTAGCTCACGCCGGCCGCGTGAGCACGATCTTGCCGAAGACATCGCCGTCGGCCAGCCGTCGGAACGCCTCCGCCGCATCTTCGAGCGGCATCGTCGAGTCGACCACGGGGCGCACCCCGGTGCCGGTCATCAGGGCCATCAACCGGACGAGCTCGTCGCGGGTGCCCATCGTCGAGCCGACGATTCGCTGCTGCAGGAAGAACACCCGGCGCAGGTCGGTGACCGCACGGTGCCCGCCCGTCGCACCGGACACGACCAGGGTGCCGCCCTGGGCCAGCGACTTGAGGCTGTGGTCCCAGGTCGGCTCACCGACGGTCTCCATCACCGCGTCGACCCGCTCCGGCAGGCGCGCGCCGGACTCGAACACCTGGTCCGCGCCGAGCGCTAGGGCACGCTCGCCCTTGCTCGCGTCGCGGCTGGTGACCCACATCCGCAACCCGGCAGCACGCCCGATGGCCACCAGCGCTGTCGCGACACCTCCACCGGCACCCTGCACGAGCACGGTCTGCCCTGGCTGGGCCTGCGCCTGGGTGAAGAGCATCCGGTACGCCGTCAGCCAGGCCGTGGGAAGGCAGGCGGCCTCCTCGAAGCTGAGGTCTGCCGGCTTGGGCACGAGGTTGCGCCGCGGCACCCTCACCAGGTCGGCCAGGGTGCCGTCATAGCGCTCGGAGAGCAGCGACCGCTTCGGGTCGAGGGTCTCGTCCCCGCGGAAGTCGGGGTCGCCGATGACCGCGTGGACCACCACCTCGTTGCCGTCCTCGTCGAGGCCCGCGCCGTCGCAGCCCAGCACCATCGGCAGCCGCTCGTCGGGCAGGCCGACGCCCGCCAGGCTCCACAGGTCGTGGCGGTTGAGCGATGCGGCGCGCAACCGGACCGTCGTCCAGCCCTCACGAGCCTCCGGGTCGGCTCGGTCCCCCACCTCGAGCCCGGAGAGCGGCTTGTCGGGGTCGGTCCGGACGGCGCTGGCGGCGAGCATGCGCCCGACCCTAGCCGCGCCTCACCCGGGACCTGGAGCGCCCGAGTGACGGGCACGCGGGATCACGGAAGGGAACTCGCGATACATCTTGACTTTGAAGCAAGACGATATATCGTGTTCAGACGCGATACATCGCGTACCGCGATCAGCCCAGACTCGAGGAGCCAGCCATGAGAAACCCCCTGCGCGGACGAGGCGCCCGCACCGACGACCACCGCGAGCGGCAGCGGACCCGACCGGAGCTGCCGCATCGCACCGTGCGGACCGAGCCCCGTCCCATCGCGTGACCCAGCGCTCGGACAGTCCTCAGAGCCGGGCGACACCGTCCCGGCGGGCCGCTCCGGCCACCGCCGCCGCCACCGCTGGGGCGACCCGCGGGTCGAAGGGGCTCGGGATGACCCGGTCCTCGGCCAGCTCGTCGGCCACGACGAGCGCCAGTGCCTCGGCAGCCGCGAGCTTCATCCCCTCGGTGACCGAGGTCGCTCGCACCTCCAGCGCGCCCTTGAAGATGCCCGGGAAGGCCAGCACGTTGTTGATCTGGTTGGGATAGTCGCTGCGCCCGGTGGCGATCACCCGGGCGTGCCGGGCGGCCACCTCCGGGAGCACCTCGGGCGTCGGGTTGGCCAGCGCGAAGACGATCGAGTCCGAAGCCATCGCCGCGACCGCGTCCTCGTGGACCGTGCCTCCCGAGACCCCGATGAACACATCCGCTCCGCGAAGTGCCTCCGCCAGACTGCCGGTGCGGCCATCGCCGTTGGTGACCGATGCGAGATGGCGCTTCACCGAGGTGAGGTCGTCCCGCCCGCCGTGCAGCACGCCCTGCCGGTCGGCGACTGTGATGTCACCGATCCCGGCCTCGCGCAGGATGGTGGTCACCGCCACGCCGGCGGCTCCCGCCCCGGAGATCACCGCCCGGAGGTCGCCGAGGCTGCGCCCGGTCACACGCGCCGCATTGCGCAGAGCAGCCAGCACCACCACCGCAGTGCCGTGCTGGTCGTCGTGGAAGACCGGGATGTCGAGGCGCTCCTGGAGCAACCGCTCCACCTCGAAGCATCGTGGGGCGCTGATGTCCTCGAGGTTGATACCGCCGAACCCGGGCGCGAGGCGTACGACCGTCTCGACGATGTCCTCGACCGAGGTTGCGTCCAGGCAGATCGGGACGGCGTCGATCCCGCCGAACTCCTTGAAGAGCACCGCCTTGCCCTCCATCACCGGGAGCGCGGCGGCCGGCCCGATGTCACCCAGACCCAGCACGGCGCTGCCGTCGGTGACGACTGCGACGACGTGGGACTTCCAGGTCAGGTCGTGGACGAGCTCGGGGTGCTCGGCAATCGCCGAGCAGACCCGGGCGACGCCCGGGGTGTAGGCGAGCGACAGGTCGCCACGGTTGCGCAGCGGGACCGTCGAGACGGTCTCGAGCTTCCCGCCCTCGTGCAGGGCGAAAGCCGGATCTTTCCTGTCGTACGGCTTTTGGGGCAACGGCCCGCTCGCTTCCGTCTCCTGCAGACCCATGTCGGGCAGCCTTCTCCACATCGACTGGTGAGCGGACGCCTGGTGCGGGTGACGCAGCCTGGCGGGCGCTCGCGGTGCGGGGGTTGCCCGAGCGGTGAGTGTGGCACACGCCCGGTAATCGACCGGGGTACGGCCGGTTCAGGCCGCGACGTGCGTCGCGGCGAGCCCGACCCCGACGAGCCGAGCCGCGTCGAGGCGCGTGTCGAGCGGCAGTGTCATGCACCGGATCGACCCACCGCCCTTGTGCAGCTCGGAGACGTCGACGGCGGCGACCGTGAAGCCCCACGACTCGAGCTGGCGCGCAACACGCACCGGAACGGTTGCCGGCATCACCACCACGTCGCCGACGACGACGGAGTTGGCGCAGAAGGTGAAGGCCTCGGTCTCGTCGATCACCAGCGGATCGGGCACCAGATCTTCGACGGCGCGGCGACCGGCTGCGTCCCACGCCGCCGGAGCAATGATCGCGCGCGTCTCGTCCAGCGGGCAGAAGCTCAGGTCGAGGTGATAGAGCGCAGGGTGCACGACCGGCACCTGGACCACCCGGACCCCCAGGGCGCAAGACAGCGCCGCGTGTGAGGCGAGGTCGGTGCGCGGCCCAGCGGCGACGAGCAGGGAGTCACCGACGAGGAAGGCATCGCCGGCCTCGAAGGCGTTGCCGACCGCACGACCCGTGGGCTCGGACCCGCCGGCGACAGCGTAGGCGACCCGAGTCGTCCGCCTGCCCGTCGAGTCGAACCACGCTTGCGCGGCCTCGGTCTCGGCCCGACGCTCGGGGTGGCGAAAGTGGGTCATCGCCACGTGATCGCCATCGACGATCCCGTAGTTCATCGCATAGACCATGTCCGGTGAGTCGGTGAGCGCAGTGATCTGCTCGACCGCTGCGCCAGCCGCCTCGAGGGTGGCGACCAGGGTGTCCCACTGCCCGATCGCCAGGTCGAGGTCCACCGGGACGTCGACGTTCATCCACGGGTTGATCGCGTACTCCACCCGGAAGTGCTCGGGACGGCACATGAGGTAGTGACGACCCCAGGCGAGCGGACGAATCTCGGACATGGCTCCAGTGCTCCTGATATTGCCGGATTGTCAGACAATTATTGTCGGACAATCGGAGTGTGAGGCCAGCCTCGGCTAGTGTCAAGCGGATGGTCGACGTTCCGGTGATCGACCGGTCGAGCACCACCGACCGGGTGGCAGAGGCGCTGCGCGAGATGCTCTTCGCGGGCGAGCTCGCGCCTGGCGAGCCGCTGCGTGAGGTCGGGCTCGCCGACAGCTTCCAGGTGGCGCGCTCCACCGTCCGGGAGTCACTGCAGGTGCTCGCGGCCGAGGGCCTGGTGACGCGTTACCCGAACCGCGGCGTCGTCGTCACCGAGCTGACAGAGCGCGACATCGCGGAGATATTCGAGGCCCGGCTCGTGCTGGAGAGCGCGGGAGTACGTGCTGGGGCCGGCGGTGCCGACCTGTCCCCGGTCAACGATGCTCTTGCCGGCTACGCCGAGGCAGCCCAGTCCGAGGACCACGTGGCGGCCACCCACGCGCACCTGGTCTTTCACACGTCACTGGTCGCCATCCTCGCCAACTCCCGTCTCGTCGCGACCGCGGACGTCTTCACCGGCGACCTGCGCCTCGCGCTGGCCTCGGTGGAGCGGGCCAGACGCAATGCACGCGCCCAGGTCGCCGACCACCGGCGGTTGCTGACGCTGATGCGCTCCGGCGACGAGGCCGCAGCGCTGTCCGAGCTGGAGCGGCACCTGACCGCGGCCGCGGTCTCGGTGGCCGACCGGGTCAGGGCCGGCTGACCCTTCGGGTCACCTGGTCCGCAGGCACCCGGCCGGTCCCAGCCGTCAGTCGGCGCTGACGGCCATCTCGCCGAGCTCGGACCAGCCCTCCTGGGGCACCTCGAAGTTGACGACGCGCGGCGTCTCGGCGAGGTGCTGGGGGAAGGTCCGCTGCGCGTCGCGGAAGTGCTGGGACCCGACGTGCGCACCCCCCGCGTCGCCGTCTCGGAAGGCCTCGACCAGGACGTACTCGGTCGCGTCCTCGAGGCTGCGCGACCAGTCGAACCACAGACAGCCGGGCTCCGCGCGCGTGGCCTCGGTGAAGGGACCCGCGATCTCCGGCCACCGGTCGGCGTCCTCGGGCTTGATCCGGAACTTGGCGGCGATGAAGATCATGGCGCTCCTCCGCTCGACGAATCGGCGCTGACCGAGGCGGACCGGCGCCTTGGCCATCGGATCCTAGCTGTGGCTCAGCGCCGCCGGAACGGCCAGATCCGGGCCAGCACCAGGGCCAGGACGTCCCCCGGTGCCACTGCGCCGACCTGCCATGAGTCGACACCCTCGTCCGGGTTGTCGCGCTCGACCCACCAGCCCTCCGGGGTCAGGCGACCGGCTCGCTTCACCGACAGCGGCCGCCCCGGCCAGCGGACCACGACCAGCCGACCTGGCCGGGGCTCCGCGCCCCAGCGGACGAGGAGGTGGTCACCCTCGTACAGCGTGGGCTCCATCGACCGGCCGCTCACCAGCACCCGGCCGATCCCGATCGGCGACACTTCTACCTCCGGATCACTCACGGGAAGCACGCGTAGCGACCCGCGGGACGGGTACGTGCCCGGGAGTAGTGTCCATGAGAGGTACACGACTTGCGGAGACCACACCCGCAGGATCACCGCGTTCGAGGAAGGGATTGATCCAGTGCTGTCGCGTCTGTTCACCCCCAAGACGGTCGTCCATGCCCACTGCGACCTGCCGTGCGGCGTCTATGACCCCGCGCAGGCCCGCATCGAGGCCGAGTCGATCAAGATGATCATCGCGAAGGTCGGCGAGAACGGCGACGCGGACTTCCGTACCCGCGCGATCCTGATCAAGGAGCAGCGGGCGGAGCTGGTCAAGCACCACCTGTGGGTGCTGTGGACCGACTACTTCAAGCCCCCGCACTTCGAGAAGTACCCCGAGCTGCACCAGCTGTTCAACGAGGCCACCAAGCTGGCCGGTGCCTCGGGCGCCAAGGGCTCGATGGACGCAGCCGGCGCCCAGAAGCTGCTGGACAAGATCGCCGAGATCGACAAGATCTTCTGGGAGACCAAGCAGGCCTGACGCCAGGCCTGCCCCTCCCGCTCCACCACCTCCTGCAATCGACCACGTTTGGCAGGCCGGTGATCGCTTCAGCAGGCGTACACACCTGCTGAAGCGACCGTTCACCTACCAAACGTGGTCGATTGCGTCGGGCCGCGGGAGCAGGAGTTGTCGCGGTGGAGATCCGAGTCGAGGAGTCAACCGATGGTCGTCGTCACCGTGCGTGTCGTGAGCAAGCCCGAGACCCGGGAGCAGACCCTGGCTGCCCTGGTCGGGCTCGAGGGCCCGACCCGGGACGAGGCGGGCTGTCAGGAGTACGCCTGGTACACGTCGGCCACCAACCCCGACGAGTTCCTCAGCGTCGAGCGCTGGGACTCCGCGGAACACGTCAGCGCCCACATGCAGACCTCGCACGTGCAGGCCGTGCTCGCCGCCGCAGGCGAGATGGTGGTCGAGGCGCCCGCATTCACCACGCACGAGGTGTCCTCGACCAGCCACGCCTGACGCTCCGACGTGGGGTAACGCTCAACGGAGGGACCGGGTCGGGCCCGGGAGTCCGTCAGGCGTGGATGAGCTCGGCTACCAGCGAGCGGCGCAGCCGGTCGTAGGTGGCTCTCGAGTTGGGCCCCTCCGGCGCGATCACGCCGAGCGCGCGGCCGGACGCGTCATAGACGGCGACGTCATAGACCGCCTCCCCACCGACCCACAACCCCAGCACGCTCTCCCCGAACACATGTCGGCTGTACAGCTGTGCCGGGACCCCGACCAGCTCCTGTCCGTCAAGACGGGGGGGTACGCCGGGTGATTCACCGGTCACGAATCGTCTGCTCACAGCGGGAAGACTAGGCACGTTCCCCGCCGCACCCGCGGGTCTGACGGGCGAGTCACCCGGGTGCCCCGTGATGTCACGCTGCGTGTTCTCAGATCCGGTGGCGGTGACGACCGACCCGTCCGCTTATGGTCGCGCCTGACGGACTCCTCCGCACTGGCCGCTGCGTCGTCCGGGTCATCGCTACGCTCCCGATCGTGAGCATCCTGGTCGTCACCGGCACCGGGACGGGCGTCGGCAAGACGGTGGTGACTGCGGCGGTCGCCGCACTCGCGGCGGCGCGAGGAGCACGGGTCGCCGTCGTCAAGCCCGCCCAGACCGGTCTGACTCCTGGGGAGGACGGCGACCTGCAGGACGTACGTCGGCTGGCCGCGATCACTGACGTGCACGAGTACGTGCGGTACCCCGACCCGCTGTCCCCCGCGGCGGCGGCCCGCCGAGCCGGGCGGCCGGCACTCGACCTGCGCGACGCCGCAGACCGGATCCGCGCTCTCGCCGACGTCCGCGATCTCGTCGTGGTCGAAGGAGCCGGCGGGCTGCTTGTCCGCTTCGACGAGGAGGGCGGCACCCTGGCCGACCTGGCGCGGGTGCTCGAGGCCGACGTCCTCGTCGCCACCGACCCGTCGCTCGGCACGCTGAACCACACCGCGCTCACGCTCGAGGCAATGGCTCATCGCGGTGTGGGCCTCGCCGGTGTCGTTCTCGGTGCCTGGCCGGCTGAGCCCGACCTGGCCTGCCGCAGCAACGTCCGGGACCTCGAGACCCTCGCCGCCCGACCCCTGACTGGTGCCATGCCGGCCGGAGCAGGAGGGCTGGACGCGGCGGAGTTCCTGCTCGCCGCGCAGAGCGGGCTGGGCCCCGAGCTGGGTGGCCGCTTCGATGCGGCAGACTTCCGCCGTGCCCACGACACCGCAGGCTGAGACGACCACCGCCATCCTCGACGTCGCTCGCAGCCAGGTGCTGGAGGAGGGTCGCGGGCTCGTCGAGGCCCAGGTCCTCGACGTGCTCCAGCTGCCCGACACGGCGCTGACCGATCTGCTCGCCCTCGCCCACGAGGTGCGCCTGCGTTGGTGCGGCCCCGATGTCGAGGTCGAGGGCATCGTCTCGGTGAAGACGGGCGGGTGCCCGGAGGACTGTCACTTCTGCTCGCAGTCGGGCCTGTTCCCCTCGCCGGTCCGCGCAGCCTGGCTCGACATCCCGGCGCTGGTGCAGGCCGCGGAGGAGACCGCCGCCACCGGGGCAACCGAGTTCTGCATCGTGGCGGCTGTGCGCGGGCCCGACGAGCGGCTGATGCGCCAGATGCGCGAGGGCGTGGCCGCGATCCGCGAGGCGGTCGACATCAATGTGGCCGCGTCGCTCGGGATGCTCACCCAGGAGCAGGTCGACGAGCTCGCCGACATGGGCATCCATCGCTACAACCACAACCTCGAGACCGCTCGCTCCTACTTCCCGAAGGTCGTCACGACCCACACCTGGGAGGAGCGGTGGTCGACGCTGACGATGGTGCGTGAGGCCGGCATGGAGGTCTGCTGCGGCGGTGTCGTGGGGATGGGCGAGTCGCTCGCGCAGCGCGCCGAGCTCGCGGCCCAGCTGGCCGAGCTCAGCCCTGACGAGGTGCCGCTGAACTTCCTCAACCCACGACCCGGCACCCCGTTCGGCGATCTGCCGGTGATGTCGGGCCCCGACGCACTTCGGACCATCGCCGCCTTCCGGCTGGCGATGCCGCGAACCATCCTTCGGTATGCGGGCGGACGCGAGATCACCCTCGGTGACCTCGGCACCCGCGAGGGCATGCTCGGCGGGATCAACGCCGTCATCGTCGGCAACTACCTCACGACGCTCGGTCGCTCCCCCGAGGACGATCTCGCACTGCTCGGTGATCTGGGCATGCCGGTCAAGGCGCTGGCCGAGACGATCTGAGTCCGGTCTTCGCGGTGGAGAGAGACCAGCCCTTCCGCCCGAGGGACAAACCGGTATAACCTCCGGCCCGACTCGTCCCCCTGTGTCCACGGAGGTCCGGCGTGCCCACCCACGATCCCCACCGTCCCGAGGAGCGCCGCGACGGCGGCCTCCCAGCGAGCACGGCACGCGCCGCGCGCTCGGACCGACACCCCGTCAACTGGCTTCTGCTTTTGCCGTTGGTGGTGACGCTGTTCCCCCCGGTCTACAACAGCATCGACCCGACGCTGCTCGACTTCCCCTTCTTCTACTGGTACCAGATGACGGCGATCCTCTTCAGCGTCGCGATCACCCTTGTCGTCTACCGGAAGACGAGGGTCTGACATGTTCGACAACGTCAACGGCGTCGAGCTGACCGTCTTCACCATTCTTTTCATCGCCGTCAGTGCGCTGGGGTTCTTCGCCGCGCGATGGCGGCGCGCGGACGACCTCGAGCACCTGGACGAGTGGGGCCTCGGCGGACGCAACTTCGGCGCCTGGATCACCTGGTTCCTGCTGGGCGGCGATCTGTACACGGCCTACACCTTCGTCGCCGTCCCGGCGCTGGTGTTCGGCGCCGGCGCGATCGGCTTCTTCGCAGTCCCCTACACGATCGTGGTCTACCCGATCGTGTTCCTCGTGCTCATCCGGCTCTGGTCGGTGTCGCACGTGCACGGCTTCGTGACTCCCGCAGACTTCGTCCGGGCCCGCCACGGCTCGTCGACCCTCGCTCTGCTCGTCGCCCTGACCGGCATCGGCGCGACGATGCCCTACATCGCCCTGCAGCTGGTCGGCATCGAGGCCGTCCTCAAGGCGATGGGCGTCACCGGTCACATCCCGATCATCGTGGCCTTCGGCATCCTCGCGGCCTACACGTACAACTCGGGACTGCGCGCACCAGCGCTGATCGCGTTCGTCAAGGACACGCTCATCTACCTGGTCATCATCGTCGCCGTCATCGTCATCCCCTACAAGCTCGGCGGTTGGAACGAGATCTTCGGGGCGGCCGAGGCGAAGTTCGCGGCCACGCCCAACCCCGGCGACGGTGTCGTGCTCGCCGGACCCGCACAGCTGCAGTACGCGACCCTCGCGTTCGGGTCCGCGCTGGCGTTGTTCCTGTACCCGCACTCGGTGACAGCCGTGCTCGCATCTCGGGACCGCAACGTCATCAAGCGCAACATGGCGGCACTGCCGGCGTACAGCTTCATCCTCGGCCTGCTCGCGCTGCTCGGCTACATGGCCATCAAGGCCGGCGTAAAGCCCATCACCGACTCGGCTGGCAAGGCCGACGGCAACACCATCGTGCCGTTGCTGTTCGACCAGATGTTCCCGAGCTGGTTCGCGGGAGTGGCATTCGCGGCGATCGGGATCGGGGCGCTCGTTCCGGCCGCGATCATGTCGATCGCAGCTGCCAACCTGTGGACCCGCAACGTCTACGTGGAGTACATCAACAAGGACGCCACCCCGAAGCAGGAAGCCCGCAGCAGCAAGCTGGCTTCCCTGGTGGTGAAGGTGGGCGCCCTGCTGGCGATCCTGGCGCTGGACCCGCAGTTCTCCATCGACCTGCAGCTCATCGGCGGCATCATCATCCTGCAGACGTTGCCGGCCGTGGCACTTGGTCTGTACACCCGGTGGTTCCACCGCTGGGGCCTCATCGCCGGCTGGGCGGCGGGAATGTTCGTGGGGTTCCTCACGACCTTCCAGATCCAGCAGAAGCTGTTCAACGCCGACGGCACGATCACCATCGTCAAGGAGCACTTCGGCGGGTCCGGTTTCCCGCTGAGCAAGCTCGGCTTCGACACGACGGCGTCGATCTACGCGGGGTTCCTCGCGTTGCTGGCCAACCTCGTGGTCGGTGCCATCGCGACGGTGGTGCTGCGGGCGATGAAGGTGCCCGACGGGGTCGACGTGACCAAGCCCGACGAGTACTTCGCCGACCAGGGTGACCCGCGGCTGCGCGACCTCCCCGAGGCGGTGCACTGAGGGCGCTCCGTGGCACTGGGCTAGGTTGCCGGTCATGGTCGACGGGCACGGTGGTGACCACGCGGTCGCGGTGGCGCAGGCACACGGCATCGAGACGATGTTCACGCTCTCGGGAGCCCATGTCTTCCCGATGTATGACGGAGCGGTCCGCGCCGAGTCGCCCATGCGGCTGCTGGACGTGCGGCATGAGCAGACAGCCGTGTTCGCGGCGGAGGCCACCGCCAAGCTGACCCGCACGCCCGGGCTCGCCGTCCTGACGGCCGGCCCGGGCGTCACCAACGGGGTGAGCGCGGTGACCAGCGCCTGGTTCAACGGGTCACCGCTGCTCGTGGTCGGCGGACGCGCACCGGCCTTCCGGTGGGGCACCGGCAGCCTGCAGGAGCTCGACCACCCGCCGCTGCTCGCACCGGTGACGAAGCGGGCAGCGACGGTCGAGAAGGTCGACGGCATCGCCGACGAGGTCGACTCGGCCCTGACGCTGGCGGCCGAATCGCACCGTGGCCCGGTGTTCCTCGACGTCCCGATGGACCAGTTCTTCAGCCGCGCCGACATCGAGGTTCCGGCCGCCCCGGGGCGTGGTCGCGTCGAGCCCGACAGCGACGACCTCAGCCGGGTCGGGGCACTGATCGCTGCCGCCGAGCGACCGGTGCTCGTCCTGGGCTCCGACGTCTGGGCCGACGGCGCGGAGCACGCCGCGCTAGCGCTCGCCGAGACAGCCGGCATCCCCGTCATCGCCAACGGGATGGGCCGAGGCGTGCTGGCGGCAGGTCATCCGCTCCTGGTGACCCGGGCTCGCGGACCGGCCTTCGGCCAGGCCGACCTGGTCGTCGTCGCCGGCACCCCGCTGGACTTCCGCCTGGGCTACGGCACGTTCGGCGGCAAGGAGGGACCGGCTGCCGCCGTGGTTCATCTCGCCGACTCCCCCGCGCAGCTGTCCACCCACGCCGACCTCGCGGCGTCGGCCGCTGGTGACCTGACGCGGGTCCTCGACGGGGTGCGCGAGGCGTGGCAGCGCGCGGCTCGCGCCGGGGCGTACGACGGGTGGGTCACGCGGTTGCGGGACGCCGCCCGGGCCGCCACCGAGGCCGACCGGGAGCAGCTCGACAGTGACGCCGACCCGGTGCACCCCGCCAGGATCTATGGCGAGCTCAACCGCCGGCTCGCCGACGATGCCGTGGTCATCGGCGACGGTGGCGACTTCGTCTCTTTCGCCGGCAAGTACGTCGAGCCGAAGGCCCCCGGCGGTTGGCTCGACCCCGGACCCTATGGCTGCCTGGGCACCGGGCTCGGCTACGCGATCGCGGCCCGGCTGGCCCGGCCATCGAGCCAGGTCGTCCTGCTGCTCGGTGACGGCGCCGCGGGATTCTCGCTGATGGACGTGGACACCCTCGTACGCCATCGGCTCCCGGTGGTCATGGTCGTGGGCAACAACTCGGGCTGGGGACTGGAGAAGCACCCGATGCGCTTCCTCTACGGCTACGACGTGATCGCCGACCTTGCGCCGCAGACGCGCTATGACGAGGTCGTGCGGGCACTCGGCGGCGACGGCGAGCTCGTGACGCATCCCGGCGGGATCGGCCCCGCACTCGATCGCGCGTTCGCCTCGGACCTGCCGTACTGCGTGAACGTGGCCACCGACCCCGAGCTGGCCTACCCTCGCACGACCACCGGCATCTGATCCGGCGCACCGCCGAAGGTGCGTCGGTAGTCCTTCGGGGTCGTGCCGATGCGGCGGGCGAAGTGCTGGCGCAGCACCGCCGAGCTGCCGAAGCCGACGAGATCCGCGATCGTCTCGACCGGGTGGTCGGTCCCCTCGAGAAGCTGCTGTGCGGCGAGCACCCGCTGACCGGTGAGCCAGTGGTGCGGCGTCGTCCCGGTCTCGGCCCGGAACCGGCGGGCGAAGGTGCGCGGCGACAGGCGCGCACGGCGGGCCAGGTCCTCGATCGCGATCTCTCGCTCCAGGTTCGCGAGCATCCACGCGAGCGTGTCGCCGAGCGTGTCGGCCTCGAGGGGCACCGGTCGGTCGACGTACTGGCGCTGGCCGCCCTCGCGGTGCGGTGGCATCACCATCCGGCGGGCCAGCCGGTTGGCGACGCGCTCGCCGAACTCCTTGCGGATCAAGTACAGCGAAGCGTCGATGCCCGCCGCGGTGCCTGCGCTGGTGAGGATCCCGTCGCAGTCGACGTAGAGGACGTCGGGGTTGACCCGCGCCGCCGGGAAGCGCTCGGCGAGCTCCGCGGCGTAGGTCCAGTGCGTCGTGCAGTCGCGACCGTCGAGAAGACCGGCGGCGCCGAGGACGAAGGCCCCGCTGCACACGCTCATGATGCGGGCGCCGCGGGCGTGGGCAGTCCGCAGCGCCTGGACGAGGTCGTTCGGGACCTCGACACTGCGCCGGATCGCCGGCAGCGCGACGAGGTCGGCCGACGCCAGGCGCTCCAGCCCGTGCTCCACGTGCAGGTCGAAGCCGGAGACGGTCCGGACCCGTCCAGGGGTCGGCGTGCACAACGCGAAGTCGAAGGACGGCAGGATCGGCTCGTCGGGCCGATCGACGCCGAATACCTCGCAGAGGACGCCGAGCTCGAAGGGGAAGACCTCGTCCAGCACCGGCACTGCCACGCTGTGGATCATTGCCCGAGTATGGCAGGATCGTGACGGTACTTGTCAATCCTGCCACTGGTGGCAGGATTGCAGCCGGCGCATGATTACTGCCATGACCTTCTTCCTTGCTCTGATCGCCTTCCTGGTCCTCGCCGAGCTGGTGGCCGGCGTCCGTTTCCTCCGTCTGGACCGGCCGCTCGTCCCGCCGCAGAGCCACGAGGACTGGGCCGCCGGCTCGCTGCCGTCGGGGCCGTACGCCTCCGTCTGACCGGGCCTCTAGGCTCGCCTCGTGCAGATCCGGCCGGCCCGCCCCGACGAGTGGGACGCCGTTGGCGACCTCACCCTCGCCGCCTACGTGGATGACGGCCTGCTCGGTGCCGACGACTCGTACGCGGGCGAGCTGCGAGCGGCCGACCAGCGCGCCGCCGACGCCGAGCTGATGGTGGCCGCAGACGGCTCGGCCGACCTGCTCGGCACCGTCACCTTCGCGCTTGCAGGCTCGCCGTACGCCGAGATCAGCCGTCCAGGCGAGGCCGAGTTCCGCATGCTTGCGGTGGCCCCTCCCGCGCGGGGTCGGGGGGTCGGCGGGCAGCTGGCCGCCTGGTGCGTCGACCAGGCGATCGGGCGCGGCTGTTCGGGCGTGGCTCTGAGCTCCCTCCCCCAGATGCGGAGCGCGCACCGGATCTACGAGCGGATGGGGTTCCGGCGTGAACCCGGCCGGGACTGGTCGCCGACCGAAAAGGTCGACCTGATCGCGTACGTGCTCGACCTCCGCACCGGGCGCTGACGGTCAGCCGCCGACAGTGAGGACGATCAGCGTGGCATTGAGCGCGCAGATGACGACGGCGACAGCGGCCGCGACGACGGTGGTCCCCCGACGGTTCACCAGAGCGCCCATGACGTCGCGACGACGAGTGAGCAGGACCAGCGGGATCAGGGCGAACGGGATCCCGAACGAGAGCACCACCTGGGACAGGACCAGCGCGTAGGTCACGTCGACGCCGGCGGCGATGACGACCAGGGCAGGCACCAGGGTGACCAACCGGCGCAGCAGGAGCGGTATCCGCATCTGCAGGAACCCCTGCATCACCACCTGGCCGGAGTACGTGCCGACGCCCGAGGCCGCGAAGCCCGAGGCCAGCAGGGCCAGGGCGAACAGCAACGCGGCCGTCGGGCCCAGCGCTGCCTCAAGCCCGGCATGCGCTCCCTCGATGGTGTCGACCGGCGTCGAGGAACCCGACAGCACCTGCGCTGCCACGACGAGCATGGCCAGGTTCACCAGGCCCGCGACGCCCATCGCCACCGTCACGTCGATGCGCTGACTCCGCAGCAGCGCCACCCGCTGTTCCTCCGTACGCCGCACGTAGCGGTTCTGGGTGAGGGCGCCGTGCAGGTAGATCACGTGCGGCATCACCGTCGCCCCGAGCATCCCGGTCGCGAGCAGCAGGCTGTCCGATCCGTCGAACCGGGGCACGACACCCGAGGCCAAGCCGCCGACGTCGACGCCGCCCCTGATCAGGCTGTACAGGAACCCGGCAACCACCACGACCAGCAGACCGGTGATCGCCAGCTCGAACGGCCGGGCTCCCCGGCTCTGCAGGGCCAGCAGCGCGAACGCCACCGCGGCGGTGATGAGCCCGCCCGTGAGCAGGTCGATGCCGAAGAGAAGGTTCAGCGCGATGGCGCCACCGAGCACCTCGGCCAGGTCGGTGGCGATGGCCACGATCTCCGCCTGGGCCCACAGTCCTCGGGTGACAGTGGGCCGGTAGTGGTCTCGGCAGAGCTCGGGCAGGCTCCGGCCGGTGGCGATTCCGGCCTTCGCCGACAGGTACTGGATCAGCATCGCCATCAGGTTGCTGACGATCAGCACCCAGACCAAGAGGTAGCCGAAGCGGGACCCGGCCGAGATGTTGGTCGCGAAGTTTCCCGGGTCGACGTAGGCGATGGCCGCGACGAAGGCAGGCCCCAGCAGCGGCAGCGGACCCCGGACCAGCGCGAGACCGCGCAGGCCACGCTTGCGACGCTGGTGCACGCGTCAGGCCGGCGCGTCCGGCTGGGCGACTTCGAGCTGATCCAGCTGGTTCAGGTCAGCCGGGGTGGCATCCTCCAGGTCGTCGAACACGACCTGCTGGGCGGCCGCGATCCGGTCGTTCACGAGGTTGCTCAACGAGAACGCGATGGCACCTGTCTGCCGGACGGTCAGGTCGTCGACCAGTGGTTGCCGGGTGGAGGTGATGGCGACCCCGTTGGCAGCTCCGTCGACATCCTGGGCGACGCCCACCAGGAACTGTTCCCGCGGGTTGGTCGCGGGGTCGGCGTAGTGGTCGCGCAGCTGGAACAGCACCTTGTGCCAGCTCAAGATGTCATCGTTCGGCTGCAGGGTCGTGAGGTCGTCCTCGTTGAGCATTGCCGTCGACGCACCGTCGGTGAAGCAGCGTGCGTACGACAGCAGCGCCGTCGTCCAGACGGCCTCGACCACCACGTCGTCGGGACCGCCGGCGACGGAGAGCTCAGCCACCAGTCGCTCGCAGCATCGCAGGACCGTCTGCAGGTCCTCGAACGCCGCGGTGAGGCCTACCAGGGTCTCGGCGTGGGGGCTGTCCACACGCCGCAGCAAGGAAGGAATGTCTGTCGGTGTCGTGCTCACCGGCCGGTCACCCGACCGACGGTCCGAGGCCCAGCGACTGGGGCGTGCTCGAGTCCGGCGAGGGTTGGTGCAGTCCCTCGTCGAGCTCACCGAACTCGGTCATCAGCGCCCTGCTGCCACCCCAGGGCGTCTGCTCCTCGGCGATCAGGGTGTTGGTCGTGAGCAGCAGCCCGGCGACCGAGGCGCCGTTCTGTAGAGCCGAGCGACAGACCCGCAGCGGATCGATGATCCCCATGTCGATCATGTTGCCGTATCGGCCCTTGAGCGCGTCGAACCCGCCGTCGACATCCATCTCGAGGACCTTGGCGACGACGTCGCGCCCGGAGTAGCCCGCGTTCGCAGCGATGAGGTATGTCGGCTCGGTCAGTGCTCGGCGCACGATCTCCACGCCGATCTCGTAGTCGTCCTTGACGTCCAGCTCGTCCAGCGCGGGGGCTGCGTGGGCGAGCGCGACGCCACCCCCGGCCACGATGCCCTCTGCCATGGCTGCCCGCGTCGCCGAGAGCGCGTCCTCGACCCGGTGCTGAAGCTCCGCCAGCTCGGCGTTGGTCGGCGCCCCGACCTTGATCACGGCGACCTTGCCGGACAGGGAACCGATGCGTTCGGTCAGCACGTCCTCGTCGATGCCGAAGGTCGCGCGCTCGAGCTCGGAGCGCAGCTGCGCGACGCGGAAGTCGATGTCGTCGACCGAGCCCGCACCGTCGATGATGGCCGTCCGATCGGCGGTCACGCGCACCTGACGAGCTCGGCCGAGCTGCTCGACAGTCATGGACTGCAGACTGAAACCCGAGTGCTTGCTGACGACCTGGCCACCGGTGATGGTCGCGATGTCCTCGAGCTTGCGCAGTCGACGGTCACCGAAGCCGGGCGCCCTGGTCGCCACGCAGCGGAAGACGCCGTTGACGTGGTTGTGGACCAGCATGCTCAGCGCCGAGCCCTCGACGGTCTCGGCGATGATCACGAGCGGCTTGGGGTCCCGCATCACCTTGTCGAGCAGCGGCATCAGCTCCTGGACCTTGCTGATCTTCTCACTGCACAACAGGATGTAAGGATCGTCGAGGATCGCCTCGAGGCTCGCCGGGTGGGTCACGAGATACGGCGAGAGGTAGCCGTTGTCGTACTCGAAGCCTTCGACGAAGTCCACGCTCATCCCGAGAGTGGCCGACTCCTCCACGGTGACGATACCGCCGTCGCCCACCGTGTGCAGGGCCCTGGCCAGCACCGCACCCACCATGTCGTCGTCATTTGCCGAGATCGCGGCGACCCGGGCGTAGTCCTCCTCGGTCTCGACCGGGTGAGCGACCTTGTACAGATGCTCGACCAGCTTGGCGACAGCCATGTCGATGCCCCGCTTGACCAGGACCGGGTTTCCCCCCTTGTCGATGGCCTCCATGCCCTCGCGGATGATCGCCTGGGCCAGCACGGTGGCCGTGGTCGTGCCGTCGCCGACGATGTCGTTGGTCTTGATCGCAGCTTCCTTGACCAGCTGGGCTCCCATGTTCTCGAACTGGTCGCTCAGGTGGATCTCGCGCGCAATCGTCACACCGTCGTTGGTCACGACGGGCGAGCCGGTGATCTTCTCCAGCACGACGTTGCGACCCTTGGGGCCAAGCGTGGACTTCACGGCCTCGGCGAGCTGGTTGACTCCGGACAGCAGCAGGGTTCTCGCGTCGTTGCCGAATCGAAGTTCCTTGGCCATCGGTCCTCCTACGTCGTGGGGATCGGGTGAGTTGCTCTAGGGCACGAGGATCGCTCGACCGCGCACCTTGCCGGCGTCGAGATCTCGCAGCGCGTCCTGCGCGGCGTCCAGCGGGTAGGTCTTGGTGTGCAAGGTGACCTTGCCGGCCTCGGCAAGGACCATCAGCTCGGCAAGCTCGTTGTAGGTGCCGACGATGTTGCCGATGATGTTGCGCTCGGTCGAGATAACGTCGAGCGTCGGGATGTGCAGCGTTCCTCCGTACCCGATGACGAAGTACGACCCGCCGGGGCGGGTCATCGCGAAGCCTTCGTTCTCGGCGCCACCCTCGGCGACGAAGTCGAGCACGACGTCCGCGCCGCCGCCGTCGGTCAGCTCGTGGACCGCGGCAACCTGTCCCCCGTCAGCCACGACCGTGTGCTGCGCGCCGAGTTGCTCCGCGAGCTTGAGTGCCTCGGGGTTCTGGTCCACCACGACGATCCGGGTGGCGGTCAACGCACTCAGACACTGGATCCCGATGTGCCCGAGACCGCCGGCACCGATGAGCACGCAGGTCGTGCCCGGGTACAGAAGCGGGATCGCCTTGCGCACCGCGTGGTAGGCGGTGATGCCAGCGTCGGCCAGGGCCGCGACGTCCTGGGGGCGGGTCGACGCGTCGAGCTTGACGCAGGCGCGGGCAGAGGTCAGCAGGTACTCCGCCATCCCTCCGTCGCTGTCCAGCCCGGGGAACGAGCTCTCACTGCAGTGCATGTCCTGACCCGCCCGACACGCGCGGCAGAGCCCGCACGTCGGGGTCGGGTGCAGGATCACGGTGTCCCCGACCGCCACGTTCGTGACGGCGGAGCCGATCTCGTGCACCCAGCCGGCGTTCTCGTGCCCGATCGTGTACGGGAGCTTGACCCCCATGGCCTCGGCCCACTGGCCTTCCATGATGTGCAGGTCGGTGCGGCAGACCCCCGCCCCGCCGATCTTCACCACAACGTCGAGCGGGCCCTTCACCGTGGGCTCCGGCACCTCCTCGACGACGGGCTGCTGGTGGTAGTCGTGAAGCCTGACGGCCTTCATGTGTCCTCCTCGTCGAGGTTCCCGGTCGTTCCGTAGCGTTCGCGCAGCAAGCCACGACAGACGCCGCTGTTGGCCTCGGCGCTCACCCTGGTCAGCCGGGCTCGCCGCAGGTGCAGTGGAAGGGCCTGGACCCCGACGGCCGCGCCGGTGACGGAGTCGACCAGCAGCGGTGACTCGTCGCCACTCGGGAGTCCGAGCTCGGCCCGGCGGGCCCTGAGCCGCTCACGGTCGGCCGTGGGCGGAGCATCTCCGAGCGTCAGGGTGGAGAGCTCGTCAGTCGTGCGACCTTGCGCGAGGAGCGGGCGGCACACACGATCTGTGCCCGCGAGCACCGCCTTCCGCACGAAGTCGGCGCGCAGGGCGTCCAGCTCGCCGATCGCCTCGCCTTCGAAGGACCGGACGAAGCCGGCCCGAGCTGCGACCCCGCCGTTGATGGCGTCCGACGCGAAGTGGTCCTCGAGGATCACCTCGGTGCGCTTCACGCCAGCGACACCACTGACGGCGTCATAGGCGTCTGCCACCATCAGGAAGGCGAAGTTGGGCGCGCAGAAGTACGTCGGCAGTCGCAGGTGGACGTCTGCGACGCCTTCCTCGGAGACGGTGCATGACGCCACGAACCCGAGCGAGGTCACTGGCTCGTCCAGTTCTGGGTCACGCACCGTCTCCAAGGCGGCGAGGACGCTGGCTGCGTCGGTCACACCGTCGCCCCGGCTCCCTTGTCCACCAGGATCGCGTCGTCCGGCGCTGCCGGGGTGCCGGAACCCTTCAGCTGGAACTCAGCAGGGACGTCGATGCCGTACAGCTTCGCGGCGTTGAGACCCAAGATCTTCCTCTTGGTGTCCGTGTTCACCCGCGGGTAGTCGGAGAACTCGTCGTTCGGGTAGTCCCAGTCGACGAATCCCTCGATCTGCCACTTCGGCTCCCAGATCCCGTAGTCGCTCCCGAAGGTCATCTTGTCCTCGCCGACCCAGAACAGCAGCTCCCCCATCACCTTGGCGAAGAACTTGGGGCGGGCATGCATCAGACCGCCGATCACGACCGACAGGCCCGCGTACACGTTGGGCTCCTGGGTGGCCATGAAGCAGAAGTCCTCGATCCGAGGCAGACCCACATGCTCGACGATGAAGTTCAGCTCCGGGAAGTCCGTCGCCGCGTGGTCCACGTCCGAGACATCGAACGCATCCTTGTCCAGTGGCCAGATCGTCGGGCCCTTGTGGACGTGGATGTTCTTGATGCCCAGCTCCTGGGACTTCTCCAGGAAGGTGTATGCCTCCTTGTCCTTCAGCGTCCAGCCGCGCGAGCCGTCCTTCCACTCGGCTGTGTAGAGCTTGACCCCGGTGGAGCCCCACCGCTTGACGTTGGCCTCGAACTCCTTGAGCCCGGCCGTTCCCTCACGGGGGTCCCACCGGGTGTTGACGATGAACTTCCCCGGGTGCTTCTCGGACAGGGCACCGTTGCGCTCTGTCGTGTTGAAGCCCTCCGTGTACCACTCCTTCAGGTAGGTCGGCTGGAAGACCGCCACGTCGACATAGCCGTCGTCGAAGACGTCCTTCATCAGGTCCTGCTCCGAGTACTTCTGGAAGTGCTCGATCGTCCAGTGCGTCTCGGGTGGTCCCAACCCCTGGTAGGCGTGGAAGCACTCGATCCAACCCTTGGCGTACTGCTCATGGCCCTTCACCCAGTTCTGCGGACTTGCATCCCAGAAATGCATGTGGCTGTCGACTACGAAGTACTTCTCGCCGTCCTTCTCGTACACGTGTCCTCCTCGAATGGAATCGAATCGGTGCCAGCAGCTCGATCAGCGCGGTTCACGTTCTGCCTCAGTTCGAGGCCTTGAGGTCGAACCCGATGAACTCCGCCGCGTCCTCGGGATTCGCGAACATGATCGTCCGGTCGTCCTGGTGGATCATCCGGCCGTAGTGGGTCGACATGTTCTCCTCGAACTCTGCGGCGTCGTAGAAGCCCGGCTCCTCACCGAGAGCCTCGGAGATCTCGTCGAACACGAAGTCCATCCGGTTGACCGCGTCAACCCGGATCATCGACGGCAGCGGCGTGACAGTCACGCCCTGCTTCGACTTCATCACCTCTGCGACGACGACACCCACCTGGTTGTTCATCAGGGTGACGCCACACATGTTGGAGGGGGTGTTGTCAGACTTGAACGCGCTTTCGGTAGTGGCGTACGTGGTCTTGGTCGACTGGTAACCCGTCACTGTGTCAGCTCCTTCGGCACCTGCAGGCTGAGGTCATTGAGGATCCCGCTGAAGCGGCTCTTGGCCCGGTCCAGCCCGTCCTCGAACCGCGGTGGCTTGGCATCGGGCTGCGACCACAGCGGCTGCAGCTCCCGGGCGGCGATGATGCAACGCGGCACCCAGGTCGAGAGCCAACCGTCCATGATCGTCGTGTTGTGAGCAGCGAACTCCTTGTCGGTGGTGAGCAGCTCGAACATCGCCACCGTGTAACGCAGGTCCCTCTGGGAGTAGTCGTGCTCCTCGGCACCCACGATCGTCGGCGTGACGAAGTCACCGTTGCCCGGCGACGCCTGCTGCACCAGATGACTGCGGAAGAGCTCACCGACCAGCGGCTCGAAGACGACGTTGGCAGCAAAGATCGCCTCTGCCCAGTCGTCGATGCCGGTGAGCTGCTCGGCAACCCGCCGAACACCCTGCCAGGCCGCGTCGCTGTTCCAGGTCTCGATGTGGGCGGTGCCGTCGAAGTCCTCGATCTCCTCACTCAGGGTGAGGTTGTACAGCGCGAGGTCCTGAGCCGAGCGGATCCGGTGCATGCTGTTCACCGAGATGGCGTTGTTGTGCATGTTCGTGGGCGCGCGGCGCTGAGCGTTGGCGAACAGGTAGAGCCCGAGGCCGTGGTCGACGTGCATCCAGGCGCCGACATTGCGCTCGACGAACGTGATCCAGTTCCTGTTCCATTGTTCGAAGGCCTTGCTCGCCCGAGCCGTCTCGACGTTCTGCGTTACCTGACGGACCACGTTGGAGTTGTTGCGGTAGAGGGTGAGCTCCCACTCCTCGTTCGGGTCCCGGAACTCGTGCCAGCCGTGCGCCGGCCAGTCGTAGCCCTTGCCGCCGGACCCGGGGAACCGCTCCGGGACCGGTCGATCCGATCCCCAGGCTTTCAACGCCGTCCATTCAAGTGGATAGCCGCCGCGTCCGTCCGAGAACCCGTACAGCCAACCCTGGCTCAGGTAGTGGCGGGGGTCCGGCTGAACCTCCACTGTGACGTCCTCGTAGTGGCTCTGCTTGCGCTTCTTCGGCGTGTAGTAGTTGTAGCTGCGCGCCGTCGAGTCGGGAAACACCTTGGCGCCTGCTTCGGCGTCGGTGAAGACCGGTTTGGGCAGGCTGCGCTCTTGCGTGACGGTCACGCCGGCTTCCGCCGTCGCCAACTTGCGTTCCTCGGTGTCGGTCATGTCGGATCGGCCTCGCTTTCGCTGATCGTGAATGTCAGGTAGAGCCGGTGGTGGTGAACTTGTCGTAGTACACGTGCTTCTCGTCAACGCCGAGCGCGGTGAGCAGCTCCATAGCGGCCTCCACCATCGGCGGCGGTCCGCAGACATAGGCGTCTGCACCCGCGAGGACGGTCTCGTGACTCTTGATCACGTCGGTGATCAAGCCCACCTCGCCTTCCCATGGCTCGTCCTCGGAGGGCTCGGAGAGTGCTGGCACGAACCGGAAGTTGGGCAGGGTGTCCTCCAGGGCGAAGAGCTCCTTTTCGAAACAGAGGTCCCGGCGCCCGCGAGCCCCGTAGTAGTAGGTGGCCTTGCGGGTGCTGCCCTTCTCGGCCAGCGCTCGCAGCACGGACAGAATCGGTGCCATTCCGGCTCCGCCGCCGACGAAGACGAGATCGCTGTCCCGGCCGTCGCGCAGGGTGAAAACGCCGAACGGGCCGACGACGTCGAGCCGGTCACCCACGTCGAGCCCCTCGTCAAGGAAGTGAGAGAACTTCCCGTCGGGGTAGCACCTGATGACGAACTCCAGCTGCCCCGACTCCTTGCTCGACGTGTTGGCCATCGAGAACGAGCGGGTCTCCTCGGTGCCCGGGATGGTGATGTCGATGTACTGGCCGGGAAAGTAGGCGATCTCCTGCGGCTCGACGAGCTTGAGGACGAGGTGGCGCATGTCGTGGGTGACGTGGTCCTTCGACACCACCTCGGCCACGGCCGTCTGGATCGGATGGCCGGACCGGATCATGTCCTCGTCGTAGTTGAGCAGTTCGATCGTCACGTCCTCATAGACGTGCGCGCGGCAGAGGAGGGTGAAGCCCTCGTCCTTCTCGAAGTCGGGCAGGGCGAACGTCGAGTAGCTGTCGAGCTCGATGTCCTCACCGTCGAGGACGAACGACTTGCATGCTGCGCACTGCCCTTCCTTGCAGCCGTGCATGAGCATCAGCCCCTGCTCGGCGGCCGCCCGGAGCACTGTCTGCTCCTCGTCGACCTCGATCTCGATGCCGACCGGCTCGAAGCGCACGAGGTGCTTGTCCGCCATCGCCTACCTTTCCGGTTGTCAGCAAGGGCCGGAAAGGGGGCCGGTCGACCGCGCTCGGCCGGCCCCTCCCCTGCCCAGGGCTCACCTGGTATTGCCAGGTGGCGCCCTCATGCCTCCGCTGGGGCCGGACGCCCGGCAGGTCCGCCACGGATGTAGTTCGCGTGGAATGCCTGCTGCTCCTCGGGAGACATCTCGTTGAGCACAACGTTCGGGCTCAACAGCGGTCCCATCCGGCGCATGTGGTCGAGGTTCCACATCTTCTTCGGGTTCAGATCCAGGTGCGGTTGTGCCACCAGGGTGAAACCGTCGTCGCGGACATAGCCCATGTCGGACACCACATCGGCCCAGTTCCAGCCGTGGTAGAGGGTCTCCCACTCGCGCTTGCCGATCAGCTGGCCCATGTTGGGGGTGTCCCGACCCTGGTAGGTGGGGCGGAACGCCTCGACGTCGGTCCAGCGACAGGCCTCATGGCAGTAGGTGCGCATCTGCCCGTCGACCTCGGCCATCACCATGTCCTCGCGGACCAGGCACGGCACCATGCAGACCCAGCAGCGGTGCGGGTACTGATAGTCCACGTCCTCGGCGACGATGGGGTGGTGCCCGTTGGGCATCGACAACCTGGCGTAGTTCTCCCACCAGGCGCCGTACTTGTCGTACCACCCCGGGTACTTGTACTCGAACCACTCGAAGTCCTTGTCCGTCATCGGGTCGATCCGCCAGTAGTTGGCGAGCCACCCGGTGGCGAAGAACTGGGCCACCTCATGCACGTAGCCCTTGTTCCAGATCTGGTTCCAGGACTCCTCGATCAGGTCGTGCGGGATGACCAGGCCGTACTTCTCCAGCGGCACGAGATAGCTGCGGTAGTAGTCGTCGTAGATCCACCGCCGCCACATCTCGGCATAGCTTTCGCGGTCCTTGCGACGGTCCTTCGTGCCGTACTCGATGAATGTGCCGATGGCCGCGTCGACCACCCGGTGGTTGTTCCACCAGGCGTAACGCAGGTCGCGCTCGAGCAGCTGGTGGTTGCCCTCGTCTGCCAATGCCATCAGCAGCGTGGCGTACCCGTTGCTGATGTGGCGAGACTCGTCGGACTGCACAGAGTGGAAGACCGTCGGCAGCAAGTAGTCACCGTTGGCTGCCGCCTCGGCCGGCATCGCGACGAACAACGTGTTGGTGAAAGCTGTCTCGGCCACGATGGTGAGGTAGATGCTCGCCGCGGTGATGGCGTCACCGGTGATGAAGCCCTCGGCGAACTGGCGGCCGATGGTGCCGCAGTAGTCGTTCTGGAAGTTTCGCAGGCTGTTGTTGAAGCCAGCCGGGTCGATGTAGTTGTTCATGTACAGGCGCTTGAGGTTCTGCTGGATCGTCGAGTGCCTGACCTCGTCGATCATCTGGATGGCCTGGCCGTTGTGCAGCTCAGGGTTGGGCACGTTGCGGAACAGCAGGGGCATGGCACGCGCTGCAGAGATCTCCGGCAGCGGGATGATGCTCAGGAACAGCTTCTGCCACTCAAGCCAGCGTTCCTGCACCTGACGGAACATGTTCCCGCGGATCGCTCCGTCGGCCGCTCCGTAGACGCGGTGGTCCTTCTCCTCCTGCATGGGGAAGTACGACCGGAGGACCTGCTTGAGCGGGTCCTTCTTCTTGGCCTTCTGAAAGGTGTAGTCGGTCCCGTACTGGGAGACCGGCTCGTGGTAGAGGGGCTCCCAGGCCAGTTCCTGGATCTTCTCGTGAGCCTTGGCCACACTTTGGCGACTCATCAGCACTCCTTGCGTCGGCTCGTTACGTCATGGACATCAGAACCCCGTCGCGAGCGTCCGGCGGTCTCAGTTTGAGACGCGGGACGCGGTCGAGCGGCGCGGCCCATCAACCGTCCTCCAGGACGGCGGCTCGCAGCTCCGCCAGATGCGCGCGTACGTCGCGCACGACCTCGCGGTTGCCTTCGGCCGCCGGTTCTATCCCGAGGGCGAGCAGCAACTGGTGGGCCGGCGGGCCCGGGTCACCGCTCTCGCCGAGCACGGGGTGCAGGCCCTGATCGGCGAGGTGGCGAAAGACCACGTTGACGATGCTCCACGGGTTGTACGTCTCGGGCTCAGCATGGTCCATTTCGGTCATTTCGGACCCTCCTGGGCTGGTCGGACGCACGGCCTAAGGCCGTCCTACTCCCGCGGCGGAGGCGTCGGAGTCTCAATTTGAGACAGGTGCGGCCCCATTCGGCGCATAGTGTCGGAGGAGCCGGCCGCGCCGTTTCCGGACGTTGCGCGCCGGCGGGAGGTAGGTGGACCCCGTGCCGCGACTGCCCCGGACGCGCCCAGCAACATCAGACAGCGACGATCTCGCCGTGAGCAGGGTCCGTTTCCTGACCGCGGAGCCGATCGACCCCGCTGGCGTGCGGGCGCCGATCCTCGCCTCGTGGCAACGGTCCCGTCAGCTTCAGGTCGACGCCGACGAGATCGAGCTCCCGTACCTTCGCGACCCCGACATCGACACACCGCTGACCCGGACCGCCCTGCCCGTCCTGCGCAACCTCAGGGAAGCCCTGGACGGGCAGCCGGTGAGCATCATCCTGACCGACCCGGCCGGGCTCGTCCTGAGCCGGATGACAGCGGACAACGACCTTCAGCGGCACCTCGACCGCGTCCTGCTGGCTCCCGGGTTCAGCTACGCCGAGGAGTTCGTAGGCACCAACGGCATCGGGACCGCACTGGAGGTCGGGGCCCCCACCCACGTGTTCGGCCACGAGCACTACGCCGAGCACCTCGAGGACCTCGCCTGTGCTGGTGTGCCCATTCACCATCCCGTGTCCGGCCGCACCGTCGGAGTGGTCGACCTCACGTGCTGGCGAAAGGACGCCGGGTCGTTGCTCCTGACCCTGGCCAAGACGACGGCCGAGCAGATCAGGCAGGCCCTGCTCGCCGAGACGAGCGTGCACGAGCTCGAGCTGCTGCACGAGTACGTTCGAACATGCCGCCGGATGACTGGCATCGTGTTCGCCCTCAACAACGACGTGGTGATGCTCAACGACTACGCACGTGCGGTCTTGGACCCCGCGGACCAGGCCGCGCTCCTGAGCCGGGCTCCTGAGGCGTTCGCCCCCGGGCACTGCACATCCATGGACGTGCCGCTGCCCAGCGGGATGATGGCCAGGATGCATTGCCGGCTCGTGCCGGGCACCGACGGCACTGCCGGCCTTGTGGTCCACGCCAAGCTGCGCCACCCCCCCACCGAGGTCACCGAGATCCGACCCTCGGCGCCTATGGGACAGCTTCCGGGCCTCGTCGGGTCAGCGCCGACGTGGTTGCGCGCTTGCCGCGAGGTCGAGCAGGTCTATCGCAGCGGCGACTGGCTTGCCCTGGAAGGTGAACCCGGCGTCGGCAAGCTCGCCATCCTCCGCGCGGTCCAGCTGCGCCGCCAGCCGGTGGGCAGGCTCGAGGTCCTCGACGGCGGACAGGCTGGGCCGGATGCCCGGTGGAACGGGAGCGTTCGCGAGACCCTGTACGGCGGCATCGACAGCGTGGTCATCCAGCACGTCGACCGCATGTCGGGCCCGCGGTTGCGTGGCCTTTCCGCGGCCCTGCAGGAGGCGAGGACGGCTGAGCGCGACCAGCCGCTGTGGGTCGCCGTCACCCTCGGTGCCGGCAGCCCGGCAGCCGAACTCGAACCGCTGCTGAGACTGTTCCCCAGCACCGTCGAGGTCCCGGCGCTCCGCCTGCACCTGGACGACCTGCCGCAGCTTGTCTCGCTCTTCCTGGCCAGACTCGGTCATAGCGGACATCTCGCCTGTTCTCCGGAAGCCATGCAGATGTTGATGCGGTCGAGCTGGCCGGGCAACGCCGCGCAGCTGCACGACATGCTCCGCCAGGTCGTACATCATCGACGCGCCGGGACCATCCAGCCCGCCGACCTACCAGCCGAGGCCCGATCCGTCTCGCGTCGGCGGCTGAGCAACCTCGAGGTCATGGAGCGGGACGCCATCGTGCGGGCACTAGGGGACGCGAACGGCAACAAGGTCCAGGCCGCCCGGACCCTGGGCATGTCGCGCGCATCGATCTATCGCAAGATCCGCGAGTTCGGGATCGTCGTGAGTGACGTATGACCACGCTCGGTGGCCCACACGCGTCCGGCGCCGGCCCTCGCCCCCACCCGCACACTCGGAACCTGAGCCGGCTGGCCGTCGGCATGACTCTCTACGCCTTGGCACTGGCTCAGGCGGGGGTCTGGATCGTCGAGGGTCGGTGGGTCGAAGGTGCGGTGCTCGGCCTGTTCGTCGTGCTGACCACGGTGCTGGTCGCGAGGTCGACGACCTGGCGGGTGCTGTAGCCCACCAGCCGAGCGGCGCAGTTGGCCGTCATCAGAGCCTGGCCATGAACCGCTCGCGGTCGACCACGACGCGAGTGATCTGACCCCGGGCGATGGCCACCGTGGCGCCGGCCGACTCCTGCTCGGCGATCACCTCGAAGCGCAGCAGCCGCCCGTCGACGTGCACCAGGTCGGCCCGGACCGCGATCTCGGTGCCGACGGCGCTCGCTCTCTCGTGGGCGATGTCGACGCGCGTACCTACGGACGTACGGGCCGGGTCGAGGTCGGGGCCGATGGCAGCGACAGCGGCCTGTTCGCACCAGGCAATGAGCCGCGGCGTCCCGAGCACCTCGAGGTCGCCGCTTCCCAGGGCCAGCGCGGTGTCCTCCAGCGAGACCCGGTGCGACACAACGGCATGTGCTCCGGGCTGCACCGTCATCTGGCTAGCCTACGGCGCGTGGTGGACGAACAGCCGTGGTGCGAGCAGTGCGGGGAGCCCGCAGCTGCAGACCACACCCGATGCCTGGTCCGCGGGGAGCTGGAGCCCCCCCGCTACTGCGGGTGGTGCAGACGCCGGATGGTCGTGCAGGTGCTGCCGCGCGGCTGGTCGGCGCGGTGCAGCGAGCACGGGGTCCGGGCCGGCTGAGCTCAGGCGACGAGACCGAGCCGACGCAGCTCGACCGTAAGGTCGTGCGGGCTCGTCGAGGCACCCATGGCTGCGTCGAGAGTGATCACACCGTCGCGGATGAGCGTGACGAGGTGCTGGTCGAAGGTCTGCATCCCGTAGTACGTCCCCTCCTTGATCAGGTCCGAGATCGTGGAGGTCTTGTCCGGGTCGGCGATGGCGTCCGCGATGCGGCCGGTGGCGACGCAGATCTCCATGGCCACACATCGGCCCTGGCCGTCGGCGCGGGGCACCAGGCGCTGGCAGATGATGCCGCGCAGGGCACCGGCCAGCGACAGCCGGACCTGCTTCTGCTCGTGGGGCGGGAAGAAGTCGATGACCCGGGTGATCGTCTCCGCGGCATCGGTGGTGTGCAGCGTCGACATGACGAAGTGGCCGGTCTCGGAGGCGCCCAGCGCCGCCTTGACGGTCTCGTGGTCACGCATCTCGCCGACGAGGATGACGTCGGGGTCCTGGCGCATGGCAGCCCGTAGGGCCACCGAGAAGTCGGCGGTGTCCAGCCGGACCTCGCGCTGGTTGATCATCGACATCTTGTCGAAGTGCAGGACCTCGATCGGGTCCTCGATCGTGACGACGTGGACCTCGCGGTTGTTGTTGATCTGGTCGATCATGCCCGCCAGAGTCGTGGTCTTGCCGGATCCGGTCGGGCCGGTGACGAGCACCAGACCCCGCGGCTCCATGGCCAGCGCGGTGATGACGGGCGGGAGACCGAGATCATCGAGCGGGATGGCGCCGACGCTCACTCGGCGGAAGACCATGCCGGCCGATCCCCGGGAGCGGAACGCGTTGACCCGGAAACGACCCAGACCCGGCACCGAGTAGGCGAAGTCGGCCTCGTTGACCTTCGCGAACTCATCGACCAGGTCGGCGCGCAGCACCTCGTTGACCATGTGCTCGGTGTCAGCGGGCGTCAGGTTGGGCGCCTGCAGCTTGCGCAGCCGGCCATCGATGCGTACGCGAGGAGGTGATCCGACCTTGACGTGGAGGTCTGATCCGCCGACCTCGCTGAGGGCACGAAGAAACGGCACGACTGACAGGGGCTGTTCCGATCCGCTCACCATGGCATCTTCGGGACCGGCCGCCCCCATCTTGAGGGGGCGGGGTCAGTCGATGACGGCGAGGATGTCGCCTTCCTGGACGACATCGCCCTCGGCCACATGCATCGAGGCGACCGTCCCGTCACTCTCTGCTAGGACCGGGATCTCCATCTTCATCGACTCGAGGATGACCAGCGTGTCGCCGTCGGCAATCGTGTCACCCTCGGTGACGAGGACCTTCCAGACGTTGGCCACCATTTCGGCCCGGATCTCTGCCACGCGAGCATCCAACCACAGAGCCCTCGTCGGCGAGGTCAGGACCGCATCCGGCCGACGATGCCGGTGTCGTAGTCACCAGATGTGAACTCCGGGTTCTCGAGGAGCTCGGCGAAGAAGGTCAGGTTGCTCTTGGGTCCCTCGACGCGAAAGGCGGCGACCGCCGCCCGGGCCCGGTCCAGCGCCTGGTCCCGGTCGGCGCCGTGCACGATGAGCTTGGCCATCAGCGAGTCGTAGTGGGGGGTGACGGTCGTCCCGGCCGCGTAGCCGGAGTCGACCCGGACGCCAGGGCCCCTCGGCTCATCCCAGACAGTCACGGCGCCGGGCCCGGGAAAGAAGCGCTTGGGGTCTTCGGCGTTGACCCGGAGCTCGATCGCGTGCCCTGCCGGCTGCACTGCGTCGGGGTCGAAGCTCACCGGCTCGCCGGCGGCCACGAGCAGCTGCTGCTCCACCAGGTCGATGCCGTAGACCGCTTCGGTGACCGGGTGCTCCACCTGCAGCCGGGTGTTCATCTCCAGGAAGACGAACTCGCCGGTCTCCACGTCGAGCAGGCACTCCACCGTGCCGGCGTTGCGATAGCCCACCGCCTCGGCCGTGCGGACCGCCGCGTCGAGCATCCGCGCGCGCAGCTCGGGGCCGACAGCGGGGGACGGCGACTCCTCGACGAGCTTCTGGTTGCGCCGCTGCACCGAGCAGTCCCGCTCCCCCAGTGCGACGACGCGCCCGTCGGCGAGGCCGAGCACCTGCACCTCGACATGGCGTACGCGGGGGAAGTACCGCTCCAGCAGGACGGCCGGGTCGCCGAACATCCGCGCAGCGAAGGCCTGCACCCTCTCGAACTCGCCGCCGAGTGCGTCCGCGTCGGCGGCCACCGCCATCCCCATGCCCCCGCCGCCGGCTGAGGCCTTGACCATCAGCGGGAACCCGATCTCCGCTGCCGCCGCAAGGGCCGCCGACAGGTCCGACACCGGCTCGCGCGTGCCGCGTGACACCGAGACCCCGGCAGCCGCCACCAGGTTGCGGGCCCGGATCTTGTCCCCCATCGACTCCATCGCATCGGGACCGGGACCGATCCAGACGAGTCCGGCCTCCTGAACGCGACGGGCGAACCCCGCGTCCTCCGCCAGGAACCCGTAGCCCGGATGGACGGCCTGTGCTCCGGTCCGGCGAGCCGCGTCAATCAGGGCCTCGGCGTTCCGATAGCTCTCGGCCGGCGCGGCCGGACCGATGGGCACGGCCTCGTCGGCCTCCCGGACGTAGGGCAGATCACCGTCGACTTCTGAGTGGACGGCGACTGCGCGCATCCCGAGCCGCTGGACGGTGCGGATGACGCGGCGGGCGATCTCGCCCCGGTTGGCGACGAGAACGGTGTCGAACACGGCTGGCGGCCTCCCGGCTGCGATGACGTCGGCAGGCGAGACTAGCGGGGTGGTGCTCGTCGTGCTGGTCGCCGGTCTCGCCGCGCTGGTGGCCGTCCTCACCGGTGGGGCGAGGCTGGCCGGGATGCGGATCCGGGCGGTGCGGCTGCTGGTGGCCGCCGCGGCGGTCCAGCTGGGCACGTCGGTGCTGGCCCCGGAGTCCGGGCTGGCGCGCGGTTCGTCGCTCGTCGCAACGACACTGCTGGTGGCCCTGTTCGTCTTCGGCAACCGCGCGGTGGCGGGGACTCCCCTGGTCGCGGCGGGTCTGCTGCTGAACGTGGTCGTGGTGATCGCGAACGGCGCGATGCCGGTGTCGCACTGGGCAGCCGAGCGCGCCGGGTTGAGCCGAGCCGACCTGGGACTGGCCGGAGACGCCATGCGCGAGCCGGCCCGCGGCTCGACGAGGGTGAGGTTCCTCGGCGACGTCATACCGGTTGCTCTGCCGATCCGACCCCAGGTGGTCAGCCCGGGAGACGTGCTCGTCGCGGCCGGGATCGGCTTGCTGCTGGTGTCTGCCCGCGGCGCTCAGCCGCGCAGGCGGACCGAGCGCTCGACGACCTTTGACAGCGACTCGACGACCATCGGGTCGTACTCGTAGGCCATACCCAACCGGAGCCGCTCGAGCGCCTCGAGCCGCCGGGACGTCTCTGGAGCGTCGCCGACCAGGTCGTCGTAGGCGTTGACCGCCTTGATGATGCGACTGGACAGCGGCACATCCATCCGGCCGATCTCGTGGGCCCGGCGGTAGGGCTCGGCCTGCAGGTCCACGATCCGTGACACCTCGTCGAGGACACCGGTCTGCCGGATGATGTCGGCCCCGAACGCCGCGATGCGCCGCTGGTCGGCGGGGGCGGCGACAACCGTGGCTCCGGCGGGGATCGGCTCGGTGAGCGAGAGCTGCCCGATGTCGTGCATGAGCGCCGCGTACTCCAGGTCGCGAAGCGCCGCGTCGCTCATCCCGAGGTCGCGACCGATGGTGACCGACAGCTGGCTGACCCGGCGTGAGTGCCCGGACTCGGTGTAGCCCCCGAGCTCGGTCACTCGTGAGAGGGCTCGGATGGTCTGCAAGGACGACTCACGGATCGCGGCGTAGCGGCGGAACGCGAACTGGGTGAGCAGCAGCGGGACCACGAAGACCGGCAGCGCCCAGTTGCCCATGATTGTCGCGGCCAGCGCGATGAGCGCGCCGGTCGAGCCGATCGCCGAGCCGATCCCGGCCTGCGCCCGGACCTCGTTGCGCAGCACCGGGAGGAACGGCGCGCCGTCGGCACCGGCGCGAACGGAGGCAGCCAGCACCGCGTCGACGCTCAGGGTAGCTACGACGATGCCGACCATGACGAGCGCGAGCGGCGCCTCACGCAGGCTGTCGACCTGGTCATCGAGCCCGAGCCCTCGGAAGATGCCGGCAGCAAAGCCGACCACCAACAGCCGTCGGGCCAGCGACTCGATCGACGGTGCCCGGCCGGCGACCACGTGCGGCGCAACGCCGATGACCATGGCAACTGCCACCACGGCGACCACCTGCATGGCGCCGTGCTGGGCGTACCTGTCCGGGTAGCGCGTGAGCAGGGCGTACGCGATGGCGCCGGCCGTGGCGATGGGCGCGGCATCTCGACCGCCCGGGAGCGTGATCCGCACGAACTCGCCGAGGGCGATGAAGCTGCCGACCGCGAGCGCGATCCCGAGGTCCTGGAAGCCGTCCGGCGACGCCGTGGCCACCACGGCGACCGCCGCGAGCAGGGTGCCGGCCGCGGTGACCAGGAACGGGCCGGTCGCGCTCGCGTCGACAAGCTGGCGGCGGCTGATCCTCACGGCGCCGGCTCCCGGACCCACGACTGCGTGGGGTCGTCATGATCGAAGGCCACGAACTCCTGGTCGAAGGGTTCGTCGCCAAGGATCGGCACCTCCGGGATCTCGGCCGGGTCCCAACCCTGCTTCTCCACCGAGGAGATGAGCGCCGTGACCATGGCCGGGTCGAACTGGCTCCCTGCGCACCGGCGCAGCTCGACGATGGCCTCGTCGACCGATCGCGCGCCGCGGTAGGAGCGGGTGGTCGTCATCGAGTCGAAGGCGTCGGCAACCGCGATCACCCGGGCAAACTCGGGGATCTGCTCGCCGGCGAGCCCCATCGGGTAGCCCATGCCGTCGAGGCGCTCGTGGTGGTGCATGATCCCGGCCATCGCCTCGTCCAGGAAGTCGATCTCACGGATGATCTCGAGGCCCTGCACCGGGTGACGCTGGATCGCGGCGAACTCGACCTCGGTCAGCCGGCCGCTCTTCTGCAGGATCCGCGTCGGCACGCCGAGCTTGCCGATGTCGTGCAGCATCCCGGCGTACCGGAGGGAGGAGACCCGGTCCTCGCGCATGCCGATCTCACGAGCCAGCAGCACCGAGGCAGCCGACACGCGCTCGCTGTGGCCCCGGGTGTAGAGGTCCTTGGTCTCGACGGCCGCCATCAGCGAGCGCATCGTCCGGTCGTACGCCCGCTGCTCCTCCGCGTACTGCGCGTATGCCCAGCGCGCGACGAACAGCGGGAGCAGCAGGAGCAGTGCCGCCGCCGGCCCGACGCCCGCACCATCCTCGTCCCACAGGACGGCGAGCATGAGTCCGAAGAGGCCGTAGCCGACGTATCCCGGCAGGGATCGCACCATCGTGCCTTGAACGATGACCCGGAAGGGCACGTCCTGCGCCAAGCGCACCACCGTCGCAACCAGCACGCCGTTCACCAGGCAGTGGACGGCCAGCGCTGCGATGAACGGTAGGAGCAGGCCGGGGAAGCTATGCGGCTCGATGAAGCCGCCGCCGAGAGCTCCGTACACCAGGGCGGCCGCGGCGGCAGCCACGACTAGCTGCGCGGTGTTGAAGACCCGCTTGACGACCGGCGTGGACTCCTTCACCAGCAGCGTGCTCAGCCCCAGGATGACAGTGCCCCAGCCACCGATCAGGGGCAAGGCAGCAAGGGCGCTGATGGATCCCAGGGCGATGGTCATGGAGTCCCGCGAACCCTTGGCCTGCAGCGAGTCGCTGATGATGTACAACGCGGCCAGGAAGGCGAGGTCCAGCCAGTCGAAGGTGTCTCGACCGAACCAGACAGACAAGGCGATCAGAGGGATCGCGAGCAGCGTCAACCCAACAATGAAGAGACGAGCCTTCATCGGCAAGGGAGGCATGCCGCTCCGATCACATCAGGCCTGGCAGAGAGAATGATCGGGACCGGCAGCGCAGGGGCTGCATTGTCCTACCAACGCCAGTTTGCACCGGACTGAAGGAACTGCTCGACAGCGGACACGATCTTCTTCATGGACTCTCATCCCCTTTGGATTCAAGTCACGGGCACCGCTGATGTACTAAGCCCGTGCATGATCCGCTCCGCTGGGGTCGATCACTTGCCAAAACACGAGAGGAACGCTCGCGCGTCACCACAGTGTGCTGCCGATCCCGATCACGCTCTCTGCAGTTGTCAAGCACTCCCGTAACGACGGCCCCGAGCCAGCGCGGGAGAGCCGAAGCAATCCGTAGGGAAAGACTTCGGCTCTTTCGGTCAGTAAGTGAAGGGGCTGGGTAAACCCGACGTCAAGGCTTTCGCCGATTTGCACCTGGACGCACCATACGCCACATCCGAAGTAACTAGTCCGATGTGACTGCTCCGATCCGGGGCATTACTCCGGCGGACGACTTGCATCGCGGCGTTTTGCGCCCGATATTTCATGACCTCTGCCTTACTCTCCCTTGACCAGGTGCTGGCACTCCGCGACGCGGACACGAGAGGGAGGGCTGGGCATTTTGACCGACATGTCCCACCAGCTGGCCCGGTTGGTCTATGACGACCTGATCGCTGGCCTCGTCGACCTCCGCGACGACGCGTCGAGCACGCGTTTCGATGCCGAGCTGGACACGGCCGTCGACAACGGGACGCTCAGCGCCGAGACGGCGCACCGGCTGCGCTGTTGGCAGCGTGCCTCGGTGCGCGCCGTCGAAGAGCACGTGCGCACCGTCGTGCCGAGCGCGCTGGCCGAGCTCGACGCCTCACGTCGGGACGCTCAGCTGGCGGTCGACCGGATGGCCCTCATGCTCGGCGCCGACAGTCAGCTCCTGATAACCCCGCCCGGCGAGACGTGCGAGGCTTCCGCGGCCCGCCCGGCCGGCGACGCGGGAGACCCGGACGACCCGGACGACCCGGGAAGCCCGGACGACCCGGACGAGGCAGGCGCCTCTGGGGGCCTGGGCGGCCGGGCCACCACCTCGCCGCCAGCGAAGGATGACGCGCCTCCCGTCGACGAGCGAGAGCGCGCACTCGGCGAAGGAGAACCCGCGGAGCCGGGAAGTGACGCCGACACGCCGGGCCGCGCCTCAGCCGCGATCGACCCGTCAGCGGCCAGTCTTGGGCAATCACCCCATCGGCTGATCGTGGCCGACCTCGTCAGCGTCATGCCCGACGTCCGCAAAGACTAGAAGCGAGGAATCCCTCCCATGCCCACCCTGCGCCTGCTGCCCGAGCTCGAGGACTCTCTGCGCCAGCTGCCAGGGGTCAAGGCAGCCAGCGTCGTCACGGGGCCGGACGCTGTCCCGACCGAGGTCCACGTCCTAGCCTCTCCCGGCAAGCCCGCCAAACAGGTCGTCCGCGACGTGCAGTCCCTGGCGATGGCTCGCTACGACATCGACATCGATCACCGGATCGTCTCGGTCGTGCAGATCGGCGACGAGGTACGGGCGGTCGATCCCAACGGGACCGCTCGCGGCGGGCCCGAGACCCAGGGCCACCCAGGGGCGACCGACGAGGGCGCAGCCGATGCCGACACTGCGCCCCGGCCTGCCATCGCCGCTATCAACGTGCGTAGCGGCAACGGCGAGACTGAGGCCACTGTCACGTTGGCTGCCAGCGAGGGTCTCTACGAGGGCAAGAGCCTCGGGCCGGCGGGGCAGAGTCACCGAGCTCGCCTCGTCGCAATCGCGACCCTGGCTGCCGTCGCCGAGTTGTTGGGGCAACCATGCGAGGTCGAGTCGGCGTCCATCGTTGGCACCGGAACCCGCGAGGTCGCAATCACGGTGCTGACACTGACTCTTGCCCGCACCGGCGAGCAGGTCCTGACCGGCTCCGCTGCGGTCCGCGGGGACGACGCCGACGCCGTGGCCCGGTCGGTGCTCGCCGCGTTGAACCGGCAGCTCACCGGCTGAACGACGTACGACCTGTCGTCGTCCTACGCCCGGATGTCAGGGGCGGAGCAGCGCCTTGATGGCCCGCCGCTCGTCCATCGCCTGGTAGGCCTCCGCGACCTGCTCGAGCGGCAGCTCCAGGTCGAACACCCGCCCCGGGTCGATCGAGCCGTCGAGCGTGTCGGCGAGCAGTTCGTCGAGGTACGCACGGACGGGAGCGACGCCGCCCGAGATGGTGACGTTCTTGCCGAAGAGCTGGTGGATCGGCAGCTCGGCACCCCCTGACGGCACGCCGACGTAGCCGACCCGGCCGCCGGGACGCGCCGCGTCGATCGCCTGCTGCATCGACTGCTTGGTCCCGACGCACTCGAGCACCGAGTCGGCGCCGATGCCGCCGAGCAGCTCTGCTACCCGCGCGACACCTTCGTCACCACGCTCCGCCACGATGTCGGTCGCACCGAACTCCCGGGCGACCGCCTGCCGGTCAGCATGGCGCGACATCGCGATGACGCGCTCGGCGCCGAGTCGGCGGGCTGCCAGGACCCCGCAGAGCCCGACCGCGCCGTCCCCGACGACGACCACGGTCTGGTGCGGCCCGGCGCCCGCTGCAAGCGCCGCGTGGTGTCCGGTGCCCATCACGTCGGACAGCGCCAGAAGGCTCGGCACCATGGCGGCGTCGGGGACCTCCTTCGTCGCCACCAGCGTGCCGTCGGCCATCGGGACGCGGACGGCTTCGCCCTGTCCGGCGTCGATCAGCCGTCCGTGGCTGTCCTCGCCACCCCACCAGGCACCCTCAACGCACGAGGTGTGGACGCCGTTGCGGCAGTGTGCGCACGTGTTGTCGCTGAGCGCGAAGGGTGCGATCACGAAGTCGCCGACCTTGAGGCCGCTGACCTCCGGGCCGAGCTCCTCGACCACACCGACGAACTCGTGCCCGATCCGGGTGGGCTTGCTCGTCTCGGTGACCCCACGGTAGGGCCACAGGTCCGACCCGCACACGCAGGCGGCGGTGACCCGCACGACGGCGTCGGTGGGCTGCTGGACCTTCGGGTCCGGGACATCCTCGAGACGGATGTCGCCGGGACCATGGATGACGGTGGCGCGCACAGATGACTCCTCTAGGGCATTGGTTGGACCTGGTCGATCGGATCAGGGAGTGGTGGGCGGGCCGCCGGTCAGGCGGCACGCAATGTCATGGGAGACTGGGCGGCAGACCTGGCAGTGGACCGAGGGAGTGATGATGGCGAAGAAGTCGCGCAAGAAGAAGGCGCGGAAGAAGAGCAAGGCCAACCACGGCAAGCGTCCCAACAGCTGAGGTAGCCCCACCGCGGCTCGGCACTCGCTACGGCGAGTGGCCGGGCCGTTGTCCTGTCATCACGTCTCGGGACGGATCTCCCGTCGAGCGGCGGCGATGTTGGCCAGCACCTTGGTGCGCAGCTCGGCCGGAGCAGGATCGGAGCAGCTGCGACGGACGATGGCCTTGACGGCCTCCTCGAGCCCGAACTCCTTCAGGCACGGGCCGCACTCCTCGAGGTGGTGCTTGATGGCGTGCTTGTCCTTCTGGTCGCACTCACCGTCGATGTACTCGTAGACGCGGTCCAGCACCTCAGAGCACGGGACCTCGTGCGGGTTGCCACAGCTCATGACCGGTCGCCTCCGTCGGCAGGGTCGGGCGCCCCGGCAGGCACCAGGCCACGCTCGCGCGCGTAGTCGTCGAGCAGCTCCCGCAGCTGCCGACGCCCGCGGTGCAAACGAGACATGACGGTGCCGATGGGAGTGCCCATGATCTCGGCGATCTCTTTGTAGGCAAAGCCTTCGACGTCGGCGAGGTAGACCGCGATCCGGAAGTCCTCCGGGATCGCCTGGAGTGCCTCTTTCACATCGGAGTCAGGCAGGTGGTCCAGCGCCTCGGCCTCGGCCGACTTCAGCCCGCGGGCGGTGTGCGACTCGGCCTGCGCGAGCTGCCAGTCCTCGACCGTCTCGGTCGCGGCCTTCTTCGGCTGGCGTTGCGCCTTGCGGTAGGTGTTGATGAAGGTGTTGGTGAGGATGCGGTAGAGCCAGGCCTTGAGGTTCGTCCCGTCCTGGAACTGATGGAACGAGCCGTACGCCTTCGCGTAGGTGTCCTGGACGAGGTCCTCGGCGTCGGCGGGGTTGCGGGTCATCCGCATGGCAGCCGAGTACAGCTGGTCGAGGTACTGCAACGCGTCACGCTCGAAGCGTGCGTTGCGCTCGTCGACGGTCTCGGTCGGGGTCTGGCTCATTGCGCCCGATGCTATCTGGGCCACGGTCAGTCCCCCACCGGCCGTGCCCGGCCAGTCCAGCTGACCCGTCGTGGCGAGCCCGCCGGCGCGACGAGACGCCGGGGCGATGGCGTACATCAGGATCAGGACCTCCAGGATCTGGGTTCACTGCCTCAACCAAGGTCACCCGGCGAGGATTCCCCGGAGCAGCCAGTCGCCGACGGCCAGGGTGATGCTGCCGAGCGTGATCTCGCGGTCCTGCCGGCGGGTGACCCGGAAGGAGTGGTCGGCGCCGGGGACGGGATGGACGTCGAAGGGCCGCGGGCTGCTGCCGAAGTCGGCCGGCCCGCCGAAGGGGTCGCGATCCCCCTGCACGACGAGCGTCGGGACTCCTGCTGCCGTCAGCTCCGGCAGCCGGGTGCGTCCGGTCCGGCCGGGTGGATGCAGCGGAAAGGCCAGCGCGACGCAGCCAGCCGCACCCACCTCCATCGCCGTCCGGCAGGCGACTCGGGCACCGGCGGACCGGCCGCCCACCACGACCGGCCCGGGAAGGGCGAGGGCAGCGAGCACGGCCACCCAGGCGCGGTCGAGCGTGGGCGGCGCCGTCGCGACCTTGCGACCCGCGACCCGCCAGGGCGACTCGACGAGGACGACCGACACACCGCGGGCGGGCAGCTGCTGGGCGAGCGAGACCAGGTCGGGAGCCTCGACCCCGCCGCCCGCTCCGTGTCCGAGCACCAAGGCCCCCCGGACGGGGCCCCGAGCCTGGCTCAGGTGCACGCGAGCGTCACCGACAGGCGTCGGAACGATCTTCGGAGCGCCCACGGGCGGTCAGAACAACGTCTCGGCGGCTTCGGCGGCATCGGCGGGCACGTCGCCCTCGGCGGGCAGCGGGTCGACCAGGTGGGCGCCGTCGTTGCGGACGTTGTTGACCTCGGTCGAGACGGGGAACGCGGTGAGGCGGCCGGGTGCGGCGGGGACCAGCAGGGCGTTCAGTGCGTCAGCATCGTCGAGCGCCGGGTCCAGCCACTCCGCGTACCTCTGCGACTCCACCAGCAGGGGCGTGCGGTCGTGGATGCGACCGAGATCGTCAGGAGCCGAGGTCGTGATCACCGTGACGCTCCACAGCCACGGGTCCACGTCCTCGTCGGTGACCGACGGGTCCTTCCACAGCTCGTAGAGCCCGGCCATCGCGAGCACGCCACCGTCGGACGGGCGGATGAAGAACGGCTGCTTCTTGCCACGCGTCTCGCCGTACCACTCGAAGTAGCCATCTGCCGGGAGCAGGCAGCGCCGCTTGGCGAAGGCACGCCGGAACGCCGGCTTCTCGGCCACGGTCTCCAAGCGGGCGTTGATCATGCGGTTGCCGATGCTGGGGTCCCTGGCCCACGACGGCACCAGGCCCCATCGCGCCACGCGGAGCGACCGCACGGGATCGCCCTCGGGCTCGCCGCGCGGGGGTCGCTGGACCACGGCGTAGACGTCCGACGTCGGCGCGACGTTCCAGCTCGGGGGAAGGACCGGGCCAGGCGCGTCCTCGACCTCGAACTCCTCGACGAGGTCGTCGAGGTCACGGCTGGCCGCGTAGCGTCCGCACACGGCCGCAAGCCTGCCAGAGGGTTACCCCGGCGACGTCCAGGGCATGGGCGACGACATGACCATCGTCCGGCGGCTGGCTCGCCCCCTCCTCTCCTCCATGTTCATCACCGGTGGCATCGACGGCCTCCGCAACTCCGCGTCCAAGGTCCCGGCTGCCGACCCGATCGCGCCGGCGATCGCCCAGCGGCTGCCCTACCTGCCCGAGGACACCGAGACCCTCGTCAAGATCAACGCGGGCGTCCAGCTCGGCGCGGGCACGATGCTCGCGCTCGGCCGGTTCCCGCGCCTTTCGGCCGCGCTGCTGGCCGGCAGCCTGGTGCCGACCACGCTGGCCGGGCATCGGTTCTGGGAGGAGGACGACCCCACTCTGCGGGCCCAGCAGCAGATCGGGTTCTTCAAGAACCTGAGCATGCTCGGCGGCCTGATCCTGGCCGCCGTCGACACGGCGGGGCAGCCGGGTCTTGCGTGGCGGGCGCGTCACGCCACCCGCGCCGTCGGCAAGTCGTCACGACGCACTCGGCGCGCCGCGGGGCGCGAGGCGAAGCTCGCCAGCCGCACCGCCCGGCAGAAGCTGCCCGGCTGAGTCCGGACCATCCGGCGGGGCGGACGACGACTCGGACGTCCACCACGCCCCGCTAGGCTCGGGCACGTGATTGCGCCCTGGCCGGCCCCCGTGGCGGACGGTCCGGTGCGCGCGACGGTCCGGTTGCCGGGATCCAAGTCGCTCACCAACCGTCTGCTGGTCCTGGCGGCGCTCGCCCGCAGCACCAGCCGGTTGGTCGCTCCCCTGCGCAGCCGCGACACCGACCTGATGGTCGCGGGGCTGCAGGCGATGGGAACCCGCATCCAGACGGACGGCCCCGACTGGGTCGTCACACCGGCGCCGCTGTCCGGTCCGGCCGAGGTCGACGTAGGGAACGCCGGCACGGTGATGCGGTTCCTCCCGCCCCTGGCGGCGCTCGCCACGGGACCGGTTCACTTCGATGGCGACCCCAGGTCGCACGTGCGCCCGGTGGGACCCATCGTCCGCTCGCTGCGATCCCTGGGAGTCGAGGTCGACGCCAGGCACGACCGCTTCCCGCTGACGGTGACCGGGCGCGGCTGGGTCCTCGGCGGCAACGTGGAGATCGACGCCTCGGCGTCGTCCCAGTTCGTCAGCGCGCTGCTGCTGGCGGCGCCCGCTTTCGCCAACACGCTGCAGCTGCATCACACCGGCGAACGGTTGCCCTCCGCGACACACATCGACATGACGGTGAACCTGTTGCGCCGGGCCGGCGCGATCGTGGAGCACCTCGACCCAGCCACCTGGCGGGTCGAGCCCGGCCCGCTCGACGTCGGCCGGGTCGTGGTCGAGCCGGACCTGTCCAACGCCGCACCGTTCCTCGCGGCCGCCGTGGTGACCGGAGGCGAGCTCACCGTCCCCGACTGGCCGTTGGAGACGACGCAGGCGGGCGATCGCCTGCGCACCATCCTCGCCGCGTTCGGAGCCCGGACCGAGCTGCACGAGGATGGGCTCACGGTGACCGGACCGTCGCGAGTGGCCGGCATCGACTTCGACCTCGGCGATGTCGGCGAGCTGGCCCCCGCGGTGGCGGCGATCGCTGCCCTGGCCGAATCCCCCAGTCGGCTCCGGGGAATCGCTCACCTGAGGCTGCACGAGACCGACCGCCTGGCGGCACTCAGCAAGGAGATCTGCGGCCTCGGCGGTGACGTCAGCGAGACCGATGACGGGCTCGAGATCCGACCCCGCCCGCTTCGGGCGGGGACCTTCGACACCTATGACGACCACCGCCTCGCCACCGCCGCCGCCGTGATCGGACTGAAGGTGCCAGGGGTCGTTCTCAGCGATGTGGCGACCACGGCAAAGACTCTGCCGACCTTCGTCGCCCTGTGGGCCGGGATGCTTGCGTGACGGCGCATTGAGCCCCGGACGCAAGCGGCGCGAGCTCGACGAGGACGACGTCCGTGTCCGACCCTCACGTGGCTCCCGGCCACGGACCAAGGACCGCCCGTCACACGACGAGGCGCTACTCGGGTTCGTCTCGACGGTTGACCGCGGGCGGTACACCTGCCGGGTCGGGGATGTCGACGTGATGGCGATGAAGGCCCGCGAGCTGGGCCGCGGATCCATCGTGGTCGGCGACCGCGTACGCCTCGTCGGAGACGTGTCCGGGCGCGAGGACACGCTCGCTCGGGTCGTCCGCGTCGAACCCCGGTCGTCGGTCCTGCGCCGCACCGCCGACGACACCGACCCGGTCGAGCGGATCATCGTCGCCAACGCCGATCAGCTGGTGATCGTCACGGCACTCGCCAACCCCGAGCCCCGGCTGCGCCTGGTGGACCGCTGTCTCGTGGCCGCTTTCGACGCAGGACTGCGACCGTTGCTCTGCCTGACCAAGCCGGACCTCGCGAGCCCGGACTCGATGCTCGCGCACTATCGAGCCCTGGGCATCGACCACGTCGTCGTGCGACGCGGCGACCCCCTTGACGAGGTGCGCGCCCTCCTGTGCGACCGCACGAGTGTGCTCGTCGGCCACTCGGGAGTCGGCAAGTCCACGATGGTGAACGCCCTCGTGCCTGGTGCGGGCCGGGCCACCGGTGGGGTCAACGCCGTGACCGGTCGCGGCCGGCACACGTCCTCGTCCACGGTCGTGCTCGAGCTGCCCGGCGGCGGCTGGGTGATCGACACCCCCGGTGTGCGCAGCTTCGGGTTGGCGCACGTCGACCTGGACCGGGTCATCCTGGCGTTCCCCGACCTCGCGGCGGGCACCGACGAGTGCCCGCGCTCGTGCAGCCACGACGAGCCCGAGTGCGCCCTGGACGACTGGGTCGCCGCCGGTCACAGCGATCCGGCGCGACTCACGTCCTTCCGCCGATTGCTGCGTTCGCGCGACCAGGAGGACGAGCCCAGCTGAGCGAGGGGTGCCGCGCGGGTAGCGGCTACTTGCACGCGCTCGAGCCGATCGTGCAGCTCCAGACCGCCGTCGAGCCGAGATGGCCTGCGCGCGCCACGACACCAGCGGCCACCAGCGCGGACAGCGCCGCGAGCAGGGCCACAGTCGTCACCAACCGACCGGCCTGACCCGTGTGTGCCGACCACGAAGGCCGGGACGACAGGCCGCGGGAGCGAGAGCGATCTGTCCGTCCGCCGCGCGACAGCAGCACCAGGGCCACAGTGAACACCCACATGACCAGGGTCGGCCAGATGACGACGCGTCCGAGGGTGGCATGGGCGTCGATCTGGTCGGCAACGACGCCGCTTGCGGGGATGCGCTCGCGCAGCCTCTGGCCACTCGTCACGGCGACCGGAACCATGACCAGCCCGGCCGTCGCCACTCCGGCGACGAGAATGCCGTAGGGCGATCGCCATCTCGGCACCGCCGCGATCGCGATCGCGCCCAGCGCGGCCAGCGGGACGAGCACCACGACCGCGTGCACGACCAGGGCGTGGACCGGGAGTCCCAGGACGGTGTCGAGCATCAGCACGGCCGACGCAGCCGGCGCCGGACTCCTTCCTCGAGAGAAGGCCTCAACAACTCACACGGACACAGTGCCACGCTCGGTCACGCATCGGGAGGTTCGTCTCCCAACAGAAACCGGGCACCGGGGCCGTGATCGGACATCACGTCGGTCGGGTTGGACAGCGCGCAGCGCCGCAGTGACAGGCAGCCGCAGCCGATGCAGCTGGTGAGCCGGTCCCGCAGCGCCTCGATCTCGGCGATCCTGGCGTCGAGCAACGGGCGCCACCCCCGCGACAGGCGCCCCCAGTCGGCCTTGGTGGGCGTCCTGCCTTCCGGCAGGGTGGCCAGTGCGGCCCTGATCTGCTCCAGGCTCAGGCCGACCTGTTGTGCGGCGCGCACGAAGGCCACCCGGCGCAGTGTCGCCCGCTCGTAGCGCCGCTGTCCGCCGGACGTCCTCGAGGCGGTGATGAGTCCCTCGGACTCGTAGAACCGCAACGCCGAAGCGGACAGCCCGCTGCGACCGGCGAGCTCGCCGATCGTCAGCCGAGCCGGAAGCACGGGCACAAGTGACATGGTAGATCCGCTTGACTTCAAGTCCACTTGAAGTCCCACCATCGTTTCCATGACGACCGCACCGATCATGACGACCGGCCACGACTACGACGACCTCGTCCGGCTGTTCGGGCTGATGTCCGGCGACGAGAAGCACGATCCGAGCGCGCACTCCACGCTCGACGTGCTCTGGGTGCTCTATGACCGGGTGCTCAGCGTGGGCCCCGCGACAGCCGAGCACCCGGCCCGAGACCGGTTCCTGCTGTCGAAGGGTCACGGACCGATGGCGTACTACGCCGTTCTCGCCGCAAAGGGGTTCCTCACCGAGGACGACCTGCGCTCGTTCGGGTCCTACCGCAGCCCTCTCGGCTACCACCCCGACCGCAACCTGGCACCCGGCGTCGAGATCTCCAGTGGTTCCCTCGGACACGGGCTGCCCCTGGGTGTCGGGGCCGCCCTGGGGCTGCGCGCCCAAGGGTTGACCGGACCCCGCGTCGTCGTGCTCGTCGGCGACGCGGAGCTCGACGAGGGAAGCAACCACGAGGCGATCGCCTATGCCGGCGCCCTGGGACTGGACAACCTGAGCGTCGTCGTCATCGACAACGACTCCTCGACGCACGGCTGGCCGGGCGGTATCGATGCCCGGTTCGCGGTCGAGGGCTGGGCAACAGCCGTGGTCGACGGCCGGGACCACGACAACCTGGCCGTCGCGTTGACCGACCACCGGGACGGCCGGCCGCACCTCGTCGTCGCCGCCGTCGAGCAGAAGGGCTGATCCGATGCGCAACGCCTTCGTCCACGCCACGTCGACCCTGCTCGACGAAGACCCGCGGGCTGCCGTCGTCCTCGCCGACATCTCCGCGACGCTCTTCGAGACGGCAGCGAGGCGTCATCCCCGCCGCGTCCTCAACGTCGGGATCCGCGAGCAGCTGATGGTCAGCGTCGCCGGCGGCCTGGCACTGGCGGGGATGCGACCGATCGTCCACACCTACGCCCCCTTCCTCGTCGAGCGGGCGTACGAGCAGATCAAGCTCGACCTGGTGCACCAGGACGTGGGCGCGGTCCTGGTCAGCATCGGCGCCTCCTACGACTCCAACGGGTCCGGGCGCACCCACCAGTCCCCCGGGGACGTCGCCCTGCTCGACGGGTTGAGTGGGGTCGCGGTGCACGTCCCGGGCCATCCCGACGACGTCGAACCTCTGCTGCGCTCGGCGGTTGCCGACGGGGGCCGGGCCTACATCCGGCTCTCCGAGCAGAGCAACCGCGCGGCCTCACCGGCCGGCAACGGCTCGCTGGCGGTCGTACGCCGTGGTCGACGCGGCAGCGTCATCGCGGTCGGACCGACCCTGGACCGGACGTTGTCCGCCACCGAAGGCCTGGACGTCAACGTGCTGCACGCCGTCACCGTCCGACCGCTCGACACCAGGCCGCTGCTCGCCTCGCTGCGCACCCCCGACGTGGTCCTCGTCGAGCCCTACCTTGCGGGGACCTCGTCGCGGCTCGTCGACGAGGCACTCGCACACGTGCCGCACCGGGTCCTCGGCCTGGGCGTCGGCCGAGTGGAGCATCGGAGGTACGGCGTCGCCGAGCAGCACGACGTGGCCCACGGCCTGGACGTGGCGGGACTCAGCCGGTCGATCGCGAGCTTCCTCGGCGCCGCGTGAGGCGTCGGGCGGCCGGTCGTCGGGTCAGCTGGCGGCGGCGGTGCCCGGTCGCGTGCCTAGCTTCGTCCGCAGCCTGACCCGGTGCTTGTCGATCGCGCGGGTCGGGTGGGCGTGCTCCGGCCAGCTCGCAGCGGGGTGCGCCCGCCATGCCTCGCAGACAGACAGGGCCGGCCCGAGCTCTCCCGACCGCTCGAGCAGCGATGCCGCCCGCTCGTAGGTGTAGGGGGTGTCGGCCTCGACCGCGACCTCGTGCAGCAGGATCTCGAGCTCGCGCAGGTCAGGTCGGGTCAGCCGCGCGGCAAGAGTGGCCGCAGCAGGGGTGCCCGCGAGCGTCCAGCCGTCGATGCTGAAGCGCGGGACGGGGATGTCAGCCGGCGCGATCTCGACCGTGATGCCGCGGCGGCGGAACAGACTCATGGGCTCCCCTTCGCCTGTGACCTGCGGGACGGGTGTGGTGATCGCAGTATGCGGCGTTCCGGGGAGAAACCGCCAGAGACTTGTACGGTTCGTTACATGACGGCGTATGACGACGACCTCCGACTGGCGCACGTGCTCGCCGACACCGCCGACTCCATCACCACCGACCGCTTCCGGTCGCGCGACCTGGTCGTGGAGACCAAGGACGACCTCACCCCGGTGTCCGATGCGGACAAGACCGTGGAGGAGGCCATCCGCTCGACGCTGGGCCGGGCCCGATCGCGTGACGCCGTCCTCGGCGAGGAGATGGGCACCACCGGCCACGGTCCGCGCCGCTGGGTGCTCGACCCCATCGACGGGACCAAGAACTTCATCCGCGGCGTTCCGGTGTGGGCCACCCTCATCGCGCTGATGGACGGCGACGACGTCGTGGCGGGACTGGTGTCGGCGCCGGCGCTCGGTCGCAGGTGGTGGGCCGGAGCCGGCTCGGGCGCCTACACGGGCAAGAGCCTGACCTCGGCGAAGCGGATGTCGGTGTCCACGGTCGACCGGCTCCCCGACGCGTCACTGTCCTACTCGAGCCTGACCGGTTGGCACGATCTCGGTCGCGAGGACGAGTTCCTCGGGCTGACCCGGGAGGTGTGGCGGTCGCGGGCGTACGGCGACTTCTGGTCGTACATGCTCGTCGCCGAAGGCGCGGTCGACATCGCCGCCGAGCCCGAGGTGGCCCTGCACGACCTGGCCGCTCCGTCGATCATCGTCACCGAGGCCGGCGGCCGGTTCACCGACCTAGCCGGCAACGACGGGCCGGCAGGTGGCAGCGCGGTCGCGACGAACGGCGACCTGCACGACGAGGTCATCCGCCTCCTCACGCCCTGAGTCCTAGACCCGGGCGGGCAAGGTCGGTGCGCTCGAGCCGGCGGACGTCGGGCACCAGGATCGCGGCGACACCCACGACCATGATGAGCACCGAGCACAGGATCACCGCCTCCTGGATGCCGAGCCACTTGGCCAGCGGCCCGGCCATGATCTGGCCCACCGGGATCGCGATCAGGGAGCCGAGCGAGTCGTAGGCGTACACACGGCTGAGCAGGTGCGGCGGCACGTGTTGCTGCATCGAGAGGTCCCAGCCGAGGGCGAACAGCTCGATCGCAGCCCCGGCGACCAGGCTGGCGCCGATCAGCACGACGACCCGCGGCTCCGCGCCCAGAACCAGCATCAGTGGCGACCAGGCGAGCACGCCGAGCATGCCGACGAACAGGGGCCGACGAAACCGGGTCCGCAGCAGGAGGAACCCGGCCAGGAACGAGCCCGCCATCTCCGCCGCGAGCACGAAACCCCACCCCTGGCGGCCGAAGGTGTCGTCCGCGATCTTCGGGCCGAGGGTGAACCAGCCGGCTGCGTGCACGGCGTTGATGACCCCGAAGGCGAGCACCACGACCCACAACCAGGTCCGGGAGCGGAAGGCGTCCCAGCCCTCGCGCAGCTCGACGAGCACGTTGCTGGTCGGCAGCTTCTCAGCCGCGTTGAGCCGGATCCCCCCGAAGCAGGCAGCGCTGACCAGGAAGGTGGCGCCGTCCAGCGCCAGTCCCCAACCCGGCCCCAGGGCGGCGACCAGGATGCCGCCGGCCGAGGCCCCGCTGACGAGGGCGGCGGTCGAGGCCATCCGCAGCACCACGTTGGCGGGCTGGAGGACGGCGGCCGGCACCGTCTGGGGCAGCAGGCCGGCGCTCGCGGGGAACGTGATCGCCGACGCTGCTCCGTTGACGGCACCCAGCACGATCAGGGCAGCGATCGAGGCGTGTCCGGTCAGGACGAAGGCCGCGGTCACCAGCTGGGTGAGGCCGCTGACGACGTTGGACCCGACGAGGACAAGGTGCCGCGGCAGGCGGTCGGCGAGCACGCCGCCGAACAGCAGGAAGAGCACCTGCGGGATGCTCCGGGCCGCGAGCACCAGCCCGAGGTCGCCGGCAGAGCCGGTCAGGTCCAGCACCGCGAAGGTGAGCGCGATGTTGGCCAGGCCGTTGCCGAACAGCGAGATGGTGCGGCCACCCACCAGCAGCCGGAAGGGAACGTGGCGCAGTGCGTCGCTCGCTCCCGGTGCCGTCTGCGTAGTCATGACGGTCCTCCCCCGCTGTTGTCGCTGATGTCGGGGTTGGTGCCGTCGTCTCTGGTGGCGGTGTTCCCGTGGCGGGCGGCGCCCGGGTCGTCCTCGGTCATGCCGAACAGCGCCAGTGCGGCAGCGACTCGCACTGTGCCCGGGGTGCGCGGTGGGCGAGCGGCGCGGTGCAGGTCGGTGCTGGCCTCCTCCACCCGGGCCAGCGCGACGGCGTAGTCGGCGGGGTCCACCCAGAGCTCGGCGTCGGTCCAGGACTGTCGGCGACCGGGGTCGATGCGGTGCGACCGGCGGACCAGCTCACCGGCGAGCGCCTCGATGAACGGACGCTGGACGCGGCCGCGATCCTCGCTGCTGGTGTCGTCCGCGGCGCGTGATCCCGGAGCGTCCACGTCGTAGCGGTAGCGCTTGGCCTTGCCCCCGCGTACGGACTCCTGCTCGGCGACCACGATCAGCCCTGCGCTGAGCATCCGACGCAGGTGGTAGCTCGCGTTCGCGTGGGTGATCCCCAGCTCGCGACCCACGTCCGCCGCCGACATGGCGGCACCGGTGAGCAGGGACAGCATCTGCAGCCGCAGCGGGTGGGCGGTGGCCCGCAACGTCGCCACCTCGGCCCGACGACTAACTCCCGAAGACATGTTGGGGAGTATGTAGACGGCCAGGTCGACTGTCAAGCACTTCTTGGGCAGTAGTCCGCCAGGTCCCCGCCGCCCCAGGCCCCCCGCAAGTTCGACCACGTTTGCAGGCCGGTGATCGCTTCAGCAGTTGTCTACGCCTGCTGAAGCGATCATTCACCTGCCGTACGTGGTCGAACTCGCGAGGTGCGTGAGGTGCGGGGGGTGCCGGTGAGGAGGGCGAGGACGGTCGGCGCAGCGAGCGTGGCGGCGAGGTCGAACCAGCCGTAGCCGCCGGCGGCGCCCGAAGGCGGGTTGCCGATGGCGACGAGGCCGGTCGGGTCGTGGGTCGCCCAGGTCCAGGTCCCGAGCCAGGTCCCCAGCAGCTCGAGGTAGGTCACGACCACGAATGCCCCGACGTACAGACCCCGCGAGCGCCCCCAACGCAGGAAGCCCACGAGGCAGAGGAACCAGAACGCGCCCAGCCCATCGAGCCGGTCGGAGACCAGCAGCCCCCACGCGGCGTACGCACCGCCGAGGGCGAGGGTCAGCGCGACCGACAGGCGCAGGTGCGCGCGGACCCACGCGCTGCGGCCCATCGCCAGCGCGCACAGGTACACCAGTCCGTGTCCCGGCGGCACGAAGGACGGGACGTTGTGCAGCCGGTAGACGTACACCTCGAGCAGCGGCGAGAACGTGTACTCCACCGCCGTTGCGAACACCACCACCACAGCGATCTGGACCCGGACCAGCGGCTGCTCACGGCGCACGAGTGCGAGCAGCAAGGCCCAGGTGCCCAGGCCCAGGAGCCGCTGCCACCAGATCCCGGCACCGGTGTCGAGGAGCAGGACCAACGGGACCCAGGTGAGTGTCAGCAGCACCGGCGGGTCGGCCCGGGACAGCAGGGACCGCGCACCGCGGACCGGGGACCGGGTCGGATCCGCGACAGGTCGCGCGGGGGCCTCGGCGGTCACCGGACCCAGTATGTCAGCGGGTCCGCCGGGCCTGAATGCCCATAACGCTTGTGGGCTGCACACCTGGCGGGGAGGATGGGCGTCCGACGATCACAGGGCGCTCCAGTGACGGGGGCGGACCGCCCGGGAGGTGGCTGCCATGCAGGTCCGCGACGGGATGAGCACCGAGGTCCTGACCATCGGCCCGGACCACACGCTCCGGGCAGCCAGCCGGGCGATGGCCTCCCGCCACGTGGGAGCGGCCGTCGTGCACGATCCGGACGGCGAGGGCGTCGGCATCCTCACCGAACGAGACGTCCTCGGCTCCCTCGGCAGCGACCAGGACCCCGACAGCGAGAAGGTCCGACACCATCTCACCGCGGACCTGGTCTACGCGGCGCCGTCGTGGACGCTCGAACAGGCGGCCGACGCGATGATCAAGGGCGGTTTCCGGCACCTCGTCGTGCTCGACGCCGGTGAGGTGGTCGGGATCCTTTCGGTACGCGACATCGCGCGCTGCTGGGCCGGTGAACGCAGCGCGAAGGACGAGCTGGTCGGCTGATCGGCTGGCGGGCTGACCGGCCTCAGGCCACCCGGCCCCCGGCCGCGACAGCATGCGACCGGGTGCCAGCACGCCGACTTCCCACCTCGAGGAAGCCGAGCAGCAGCGCGCGACCGCACTGCACGCACACCCACTCGGGACAGTCGGCCCCGTGCCCGTCGGTGCAGTCGGGCTGCTCGAAGAGCAGCTCCTCATCGCAGGTGCCGCACCAGCGCAGTTCAACCATGTCAGTCGTCATAGCCAGACGGTGACACGGGGGCTGGACACAACCCCGGAGGCCAGCGGCGTGTCGGTGCGCATTGTCGACATTTTGATCCCCGCTGGTGCGACAGGGCGGGGACGGGCGATCATGTCGGCATGCCACAGAGCATCTGGAAGGGAGCCATCTCCTTCGGTCTGGTGTCCATCCCGGTCCGGCTGTTCTCGGCCACCGAGGAGAAGGACGTGTCCTTCCGCCAGGTGCACCGGGAGGACGGCGGCCGCATCCGCTACAAGCGGGTCTGCTCGGTCGACGGCGAAGAGGTGCCCTACGCCGACATCGCCAAGGGGTACGAGCTGCCCGACGGCGAGATGGTCATCCTCGACGACGAGGACTTCGCCAACCTGCCGATCTCGTCGTCACGCGCGGTCGAGGTCCTCAGCTTCGTCCCCGCCGAACAGATCGACGCCGTCCAGATGGGCAAGCCGTACTACTGCGACCCCACGGGCAGCGACGCCAAGCCGTACCTCCTGCTGCGCGAGGCGCTGGAGAAGGCCGGCCGGGTCGCGGTCGTCAAGGTTGCGCTGCGGCAACGCGAGCGGCTGGCGATGCTGCGCCCGCGCGAGGGGGTGCTGGTGCTGCAGACGCTGCTGTGGCCCGACGAGGTGCGCGCCGCGAACCTCGACGTCGCGGACCAGGAGACGTCCGTACGCCCGCAGGAGCTCGCCATGGCCGAGTCCTACATCGCCGCGCTGTCCGGGGACTTCGACCCCTCGGAGTTCTCCGACGACTACCGCCGCGCGCTCGAGGAGGTCATCGACGCCAAGGTGGCCGGCAAGGAGGTCGTCCAGATCGCTGAAGAGCCGGACTCGGGCGGTCAGGTCGTGGACCTCATGGAGGCTCTGCGCAGGAGCGTCGCGGATGCCAAGGCCCGTCGCGGCGAGGGCTCCGAGCCGTCGGCCTCGGGCGGCGCGTCGGACAAGAAGACGGGCGCCAAGACGCGCGCCAAGAAGACGTCCACCACCAGCAGCGCCGGGAAGAGCCCGGCGAAGAAGGCCGGGAAGAAGGCGGCCAAGAAGGCGGCAGCCAAGAGCGGTTCGACCACCAGCAAGAAGTCCGCGAAGAAGGCCGCCACCCGACGCAGTGCCTGACCGGGCAGCGGGGTCCCGGAATGCCGTGACGGTCCGGCGTGCTGTGCAACCCCGTGGGAGTCACTGAATGAGCCATGCCGTCGAGATCCTGGCGCTGATCGTCGCCATCGCGGCCGTGGCTGCGACCGCCCGGCGGCTCGGCCTGTCAGCGCCGCTCGTGCTCGTGGTCATCGGGGTGCTGGCGTCGTTCGTTCCCGGTGTCCCGGAGTACCGCCTCGACCCCGAGGTGGTGCTGCTCGGGCTGCTGCCCCCGCTGCTGTACGCCGCGGCGCTGCGCACGTCGCTGGTCGACATCAGGGTCAACACCCAGGCGATCGGGATCCTGGCGATCGGGGCCGTCGTCGCGACCACGGTCCTGGTCGGGCTCGTGGTGTGGGCCGTGATCCCCGGCGTGCCGCTGGCAGCCGGCCTCGCCCTGGGCGCCGTCGTCGCTCCCCCGGACGCGGTCGCGGCCACCACGATCGCGCGACGCGTCGGGATGCCTCGCCGGATCGTCTCGATCCTCGAGGGCGAGAGCCTGGTCAACGACGCGACGGCCCTGGTGTCGTTGCGCACCGCGGCGGCGGCGATCACCGCAACAGCCGGCATCACCGTGTGGTCGGTTGCCGGAGACTTCGCCCTCGCCGCCGGCGGTGGGGTGCTGGTGGGTCTGGTCATGGCCGCCCTGCTGGCGGCGGCCCGGCGCCGCGTCCAGGACCCCGTGCTAGACACCACGATCTCCTTCGTCGCACCCTTCCTCGCCTACCTGCCGGCGGAAGCGATCCATGCCAGTGGCGTGCTCGCCGTGGTCGTCACCGGGCTGATCCTCGGCCACAAGGCGCCGGTGCTCCAGTCGGCGACCTCACGACTGTCCGAGCAGACGAACTGGCGCACCGTGCAGTTCGTGCTGGAGAACGCGGTCTTCCTGCTCATCGGTCTGCAGGTCGCCGACATCGTGCGCAACGCCACCGCGGACGACTTCTCGACCGCCCAGCTGGTGCTGTTCTGTCTCGCGGTGCTGGCCACCACGATGGTGTCCCGCATCGCCTGGGTGTTCGGCGCGACCGCGCTCTACCGGCTCGGCCCCCGGTCGATGCGACGACTGGCCTGGAAGTGGGAGCACGCCGCGCTGGTGTCGTGGGCCGGGATGCGCGGCGTCGTCACCCTTGCCGCAGCCTTCATCCTGCCGGCGGAGACACCACACCGTGACGTTCTCATCCTCGCGGCCGTCGTCGCGGTCGGCGGCACGTTGCTGATCCAGGGCACCACCCTGCCGATGCTCGTGCGCCGGCTGGATCTGCCCGGCCCCGACCCGGCGGAGGACGCGCTGGAGGAGGCCGCGCTGCTCTCACGGGCGACCAGGGCCGGGCTGGACCGGCTGCAGGAGCTGCGCGGTGAGAGCGACGACCACAACGTCCTGCAGCGACTCGAGGAACGCACCCGCTCGCGTGCCGACGCGGCATGGGAGCGGCTCGGCGCCGCCAGCGACAACGAGACACCGAGCGAGACCTACCGCCGGCTGCGGTCGGAGATGCTCACGGCCGAGCGCGGGGTCGTCCTCGAGGCCCGGGCCTCCGGCAAGGTCGACGACGAGATCCTCCGCGACGTGCTCGCGGTCCTCGACACCGAGGAGTCGCTGCTGGACCGGTTGCACGACAAGGGATCGGACCTGGCACGAGACCTGATGTCACGCAACGAGCGACTCGACACGTGCGAGCATGTGCAGGTCGCCGCGAGCGCCGTGCGCCCGAACACTCCAGACGGTTGCGAAGAGTGTCTGCGAGACGGCCACACCTGGGTGCACCTGCGCCTGTGCCTCACCTGCGGGCACGTCGGCTGCTGCGACTCCTCGACAGATCGGCACGCCGACGGACACTTCCGCGACACGGGTCACCCGGTGATGCGCAGCTTCGAGCAGGGTGAGACGTGGCGTTGGTGCTATCTCGACGATGTTCTCGGCTGAGAGGATCCGGCATGCGAATTCTCGTCACCGGCGGCTGTGGCTTCATCGGCTCCCACGTCGTCGACCTCCTCGTCGAGGGCGGCCACGACGTCCGCGTCCTTGACGACCTGTCGACCTCGTCCCCGCGACCGGTGCACGGTGACGCCGCACCGGAGATCGTCGTCGGCGACGTGCGTGAGGCGTCGACGGTGGACGACGCCCTCGACGGCATCGAGGCCGTCTGCCACCAGGCGGCAAAGGTCGGCCTCGGCGACGGCGTCTCCGACCTCGAGGACTACGTCTCCCGCAACGACCTGGGGACGGCCGCCTTGCTCGCAGGCATGGCGCGCGCGGGCACCGGGCGGCTTGTGCTCGCCTCGTCGATGGTCGTCTACGGCGAAGGCGGCTACGACTGCACCGAGCACGGGCCGGTCCGACCGGGACCCCGCAACCCCGGCGACCTGGACGCCGGGCGGTTCGAGCCCCCGTGCCCGGTCTGCGGAACGGCGCTGAGGATGCGGGAGGTCGATGAGGACACCCCGCTCGACCCTCGCAACGGCTACGCGGCGAGCAAGGTCGCCCAGGAGCACCTGGCGGCAACCTGGGCCCGGGTCACCGAAGGCAGCGCGGTCGCCCTGCGCTACCACAACGTCTACGGCCCGCGGCTGCCTCGGGACACGCCCTACGCCGGGGTTGCGGCGCTGTTCCGGTCCGCACTGGCGCGTGGCGAGGCGCCCCGGGTGTTCGAGGACGGTGCGCAGCGGCGCGACTTCGTCCACGTCCACGACGTGGCTCGGGCCAACGTCCTCGCCCTTGCCCTGACGGTGGCGGCGACAGCGGACAAGACCACCGGATTCGCGGCGTACAACATCGCCAGTGGGCGTCCTGCGACGGTGCTGGACATGGCCGAGGCCCTCGCCGATGCGCTCGACGGCCCGCGTCCGGTCGTCACCGGCGAGTACCGCCTGGGCGACGTGCGCCACATCGTCGCCGCCCCGGGCCGGGCCGTCGACGGGCTCGGGTTCCGGGCCGAGACGATCCTGGCCGACGGGATGGCGAGCTTCGCTGACGAGTCGGACGAGTCTTACGAGACGGTGACGAGCACTCCGAATCCACCGGACCGGCCCTAGTCTCGGACCGGAAGGACACGACCCCTCCAGGGGTCGCGCGGACCGAGGAGTGACGGCGTGCGCCCGAGGATCCTGGTGGCCGAGGACGACCCGACGATCTCGGAGGTCGTTGCCCGCTACCTCGAGCGCGACGGTAACGAAGTGGAGTGCGTCGCCGACGGGCCCACCGCCCTGAACCTCGCGATGGCCACCGCTCCGGACCTCGTGGTGCTCGACATCATGCTGCCCGGACTGGACGGCCTCGAGGTGTGCCGGCGGCTCCGCGCTGCGACGGCGATCCCCGTCGTGCTGCTGACGGCGCTGGGATCGGAGAGCGAGCGGGTGACCGGGCTCGAGCACGGCGCCGACGACTATCTGACCAAGCCGTTCAGCCCGCGCGAGCTCGTGCTGCGGGTGCGCGCGGTGCTGCGCCGGGCGACCGGCGCAGCCGGGCCGCGGGCGGCCGGTGTCCTCAAGGACGGCGAGCTGGTCGTCGACCGAGGAGCTCGGAGCGCGCAGCTGCAGGGCTCCGAGCTGGTGCTGACGACCAGGGAGTTCGACCTGCTCGCCTTCCTGCTGGACAACCCCGGCATCGCGTTCGACCGGCGCTCCCTGCTCACCAAGGTCTGGGGCTGGGACTTCGGTGACGAGTCGACGGTCACCGTGCACGTCCGCCGGCTGCGCAGCAAGATCGAAGCCGACCCGGCTGCACCGGAACGCATCGTGACGGTGTGGGGCACCGGCTACCGCTACCACCCGCGGGTGCCCGCATGATCGAGGCCACGTCGTGGGTGGCGCTGATCGCGGTGACGTTGGCGTGCGCGCTCGTCGCGGTCGGCGTGGGCAGCGTGGCTCTGCGGCTGCTCCGGCAGCGACCGATCCTCGCCCACGTGATGGTGGCCAGCCTGGCCGCTCTGGTCACGGCCGCGTCGGCTGTGCTGGTCACCACCGAGCTGATGTTCCTGTCCAGTCACGACGCGGGCGTCGTGCTCGTCGTGGTGGTTCTCTCACTGCCCGCCGGAGCCGGAGTGGCCCTGCTGCTGGGCCGCCGACTGCGCGCCGCTGCTCGGGAGCTGGCGTCGGCAGCGACACGCGTCGGTCAGCCGGAGTACGAGCGAGTGGCCCGTCCCGCCGGGGCCGAGCTCGACGCCGTCGCGTCGGCACTCAACGACGCGCACCGCCGACTCGACGAGTCACTGGCCAGGGAACGGGCACTGGAAGGCGGTCGTCGTGAGCTGGTGGCCTGGATGAGCCACGACCTTCGGACCCCTCTGGCCGGCATGCGCGCGATGACCGAGTCGCTCGAGGACGGAGTGGTGCGCGACCCCGAGACCGTGGCTCGGTTCCACAGCCAGCTGCGGGCCGAGGTCGACCGGCTGACGACGATGGTCTCCGACCTGTTCGAGCTCAGCCGGGTCCAGGGAGCGTTGCGCCTCGAGCTCGAGAGAGTCGGAGCCCATGACCTGGTGGCCGATGCGCTGGCCAGCGCGGACCCGGTCGCCCGCGCCAAGGGCGTGCGCCTGGTCGCCGAGTCCGGCTCCGGCCTGCCGGTCGCAGTGGACCCGACCGAGCTGGGCCGGGTGCTGCGCAACCTGCTGGTCAATGCGATCCGGCACACCCCGAACGACGGGACCGTGCATGTCAGCGCCGAGTCCGCCGACGGGCAGGTCACCCTGGCCGTCGCCGACGCCTGCGGCGGGATCGCCACCGAGGAGATCGAGCGGGTCTTCGAGACGGGCTACCGCGGCGGACAGGCCCGCACCACGGCCGACCACCAGGGTGCCGGATTGGGGCTGGCGATCGCCCGCGGCATCGTCGAGGCGCACCGTGGAGTGATCGACGTCGTCAACCACGGCCCCGGTTGCCGGTTCGAGGTGCGACTGCCGCTCGCGGCCGACTGACCGCTCACCACACGTCGAGGACGAGTGCCTGGAAGACCAGCGCCACTAACGCGTTGACCACCAGCCATCGGCGCTGTCGCGGCAGGGCAGCGCACATCAGCACCAGCCACGGGGCATAGGGCAGCCAGATCCGCTCCACCTCGAGGCGGGTGACTCCGGACACCGCGAGCGACAACAGGCCGACCAGCGAGGCACCGGCCAGCGCCGTGGAGACCGACAGCTGCCCGCGACGCCGCAGCACCGCCCCGACCACCGTTGCCGGCCCGACCAGGACGCCGAGGACCGCGAAGTCCGCCACGAAGGAGTAGAGGTAGGGCCGGTCGTCACCCTTGCCGGCGATCCACGCCTCGTGGGTGGCTGCGACCCCGTCCGGCCACCAGAACCCGCCCAAGGTGAAGAGCACGGGAGCGAGCAGCAGACCGGCCACGAGCACCACCGCTGCTGGCGTGCTCACACCCGCCCCGAGGCCACTCCACGGACGGGACCCGGCCGACAACGGGCCACGGGTCGCGCGCAAGCCAAGGTACGCCGCGACCACCAGGACCGCCGCCAGGGGCACCAGCCCGTAGCTCAGGTACGGCAGCGTGCCGGCGAGCACACCGCCGACGGCGAGCAGGGCCGGCGACCCGCGCCGAGCGCCCGTTGCGAGCGCGGCCGCCGCCCAGGCGCCGACACCGAGGAAGAACGCGTCGGCGCTGGTGGCGATGGTAATCGCGAAGGGCGCGAGCACGAGGAACGGAAGGCCGCGTCGCGCCGCAGGCTCGTCACCGAGCGCGCGAACCGTGACCACGAGCGCCACCACCGCCGACGACCCGGCCCCGATCACCAGCGCCGCCGCCCACATCCCGCCCGAGAAGCCCAGGCGGTCCCAGGCCCAGAGCACCAGCACCATCAACGGCGGATGCCCGTTGACGTGCAGCGGGTGATCGCGCGCAGCCGCTCGCTCGGCGAACGTCCCCAGCCACCCGATCGGGTCGCTGCCCACCTCGGGGACGGCCGCCACGTACTCACGCGGCCGGGAGATCGGACCGCCGAGGCTCTGATGGCCGTCCTGGAAGGCCAGCAGCACCGCCCACGCGGCAGCGCTCGCCCAGGCGGTCACCATGAGAAGCCGCCAGGGCAGCCACCGGCACACCAGCGGCAGGACCGCGATCGCCACCGCGGCGAAGATCGCGGCGGGGACGATCGAGGCCAGGGCGAGCCGGTAGGTGCCCAGGAACGGTGGCGCCTTGACGTTGAGCTGGCCGCCGGGCAGCAGATGCCGTCCCCAGAGAACGGCGATCGCCAGCAGCGCCGCCCAGCCGATGACGGCCAGCACCGGTCCCACGCGGGTCGAGCGCCTCGACCACGGCCAGCGAGGGGTCCCCAGGCGCTGCACGCCGCCACGGTATGCGCCGGCGACGCGGCGCGCCGCTGCGGGGCGCGCCGTCACCGCCAGGTAAGGATTCAGGTGTGCGCCCGCGATAGCGTCAGCCGCGATGATGATCGACGTGGTCCTCCCCTGCCTGGACGAGGCCGAGGCCCTGCCGTGGGTGCTCGATCGCCTGCCGGCCGGCTTCCGGGCGGTGGTGGCCGACAACGGCTCCGCCGACGGATCCGCGGATCTGGCGCGAGCGCATGGCGCCCAGGTGGTAGATGTGCCTCAGCGTGGGTACGGAGCAGCCGTGGACACGGGGCTGCGCACGGCGACCTCCGAAGTGGTGTGCGTGATGGATGCCGATGCGTCGATGAGTCCCGAGGAGCTGCCCGCTCTCGTGGCGCCGGTCCTGGACGGGAGCGCCGACCTCGTCCTCGGGCGCCGGGTGCCTCAAGGGGACGGTGCCTGGCCGCTGCCGGCCCGGCTGGCCAACATCGCCCTGATGACGGCCGTGCGCGCGAAGACCGGCACCAACCTGCGCGACCTCGGGCCGATGCGAGCCGCCAACCGCCAGGCGCTGCTCGACCTGGAGCTGCGGGACAGGCGCTTCGGCTACCCGCTCGAGACGGTCCTCGCCGCCCACGACGCCGGCTGGCGGATGCGCGAGATCCCGATCGACTACCGCCCGCGCACCGGCGCCTCCAAGGTCACCGGAACCCCGGCCGGCTACCTGCGGACGGTCAAAGACATGTGGGGCGTCCTGTCCCGGTGACCTTCGACGCAGATCTGGACGCTCAGCTGGTCGTCCTCGCCAAGGCTCCGGTGCCCGGCAAGGTCAAGACCCGCCTCTGCCCGCCCTACTCCCTCGACGAGGCAGCCCGGCTCGCGGCGGCTGCCATGCAGGACACCCTCGACGCCGTGGCTGGCTGCCCGGTCGTGCGCCGCGTGCTCGTCCTCGACGGTGACCCGGGCCCCTGGCTGCCCGCGGGCTTCGACGTGATCGCGCAACGCGGCGACGGCCTCGCCGAGCGGATCGAGAACGCTCTGGCCGACACCTGGTCGAGCCATGCCGCCCCGCTGCTGCTGGTGGGGATGGACACGCCACAGGTCGAGTCGAGCCTCTTGTCCGCTGCCCTGGACCGGCTGCTCGCCCCAGGTGTCGACGCCGTCCTCGGCCCGGCCCGCGACGGTGGCTTCTGGGCCCTTGGGGTGCGCCGGCCGGCACCGGACCTCGTGTCCGGTGTGCCGATGTCGACCGGGCACACCGGCTCCGATCAGCTGACGCGACTCGAGGCGGCCGGTCTGCAGGTGCAGCTGCTGGCCACCCTGCGCGACGTCGACACGGCCGAGGACGCCCTCGCGGTGGCGGCGGAAGCGCCCCGGACGCGATTCGCGGCGACCCTCGATGAGCTCGAGCAGCAGTCCCAGGAGGGCGTTGCATGATCGGATCGCTGTACGCCAGGTCGCTGCGCGACGGCGACCCGCTGGACGTAGTCGACCCGGACGGCCGGCGTACCGCTGTCCCCGTCGAGCGGTGGCGGGGACCGCTGCACCCCGGCGACGAGTCGCTGCTCTCCCGCTGCCACCGACCTACCCTCGACATCGGTTGCGGGCCGGGTCGGCTGACCGCCGCACTGCGGGCCCGCGGGGTCGCCGCCCTGGGCATCGACGTCGAGCGAGCTGCGGTCGTCCTGGCCCGGCGGGCGGGAGCCCCCGCCCGCCAGTGCAGCGTGTTCGCCGCCGTTCCCGCGGCGGGGAGCTGGGCCACGACATTGCTCGCCGACGGCAACATCGGCATCGGTGGTGACCCCGTGACGCTGCTGCGCCGGACGTCCGAGCTGTTGGCTCCCGGCGGGAGCGCCCTGGTCGAGGTGGAGGGGCCCGAGGGTCGTTCCGGCCCCGTCGAGCTCCGACTGGCGTCCGGACGGCGCCTCGGGCCGCCGTTCCCGTGGGCCCGGTTGGCGCTGCCCGACGTCGCCGCGGTCGCGACCAACGCCGGGCTGCGGGTCGTCGAGACGTGGGAGGACTCCGAGCGATGGTTCGTCGCACTGCGCAACGGCTGACCGACCTGGCGCTGGGTCGCGGGGACAACCCGGGGGGTCCGTTCCGGCCCGAGCGGTGGCGCAGCCCCTTGCGCGGTCCGTGGCTGACGTCCGTCTTCGGCGCCGTGCTGCTGGCCGGGATACCGGTGGTCTTCCTCACCGGCCTCCTGTCGTACGCGGCGTACGACCCGGCTCTGGGGCGCGGCAACGACCGGACGTCGGGCAAGGGGTTGCTCGGCTTCTTCCTGTTCACCTGGCCGACCGACCCCGCCTGGCTCTATCGCGTCGTCATCGGCACCCACCTGCTGGTCGGGCTGGTCCTGCTGCCGGTGATCCTCGCCAAGCTGTGGTCGGTCATCCCCAAGCTGTTCACCTGGCCGACGGTCCGCTCCCCCGCCCACGCGCTGGAACGCGCGAGCCTCGCGCTGCTCGTCGGCGGCGCCGTCTTCGAGCTCGTGACCGGCATCTTCAACACCCAGCTGTTCTACCCGTGGCCGTTCAGCTTCTACACCGCCCATTTCTATGGCGCGTGGGTGTTCATCGGCGCCTTCATCACGCATGTGGCTCTCAAGCTGCCGGTCATGATCAGTGCACTGCGTTCGCGGCGGTTGCGCGACGAGCTGCGCACCGACCTGGCCGCGACTCGACCCGAGCCGGCCGACGAGTCCGGCCTCGTGTCACCCGACCCGGCGGAGCCGACCATCTCCCGGCGGGCCGTGCTCGGCGGCGTCGGCGGCGCGTCGCTGCTGCTGTTCGGCGTCTGGGGCGGACAGACCCTGGGTGACCCGGTGCGTGGCACCGCTCTGCTGGCCCCGCGCGGCGGGTCGTTCCCGGGCGACTTCCCGGTGAACAAGACGGCCGCGCAGAAGGGCATCAGCGTGTCGGACACCGGCGACACGTGGCGGCTCGAGGTCACCGGGCCCGGGGACAGCATGATGTTGACCCGGGCCGATCTGCTAGCGATGGCCCAGCACACCGAGACCCTGCCGATCGCCTGCGTCGAGGGGTGGTCGACGACCCAGGACTGGACCGGGGTCCGGCTGCGCGACCTCGTCGACCTCGTCGGGGCGTCGGGGCCGGCGGGAGTCCTGGTCTCATCGCTGCAGAAGAGTGGTGCGTTCAACCAGGCCGTCCTGGCGACCAACCAGATCGAGGATCCGCGGTCACTGCTGGCGCTGCAGGTCAACGGGGCCGACCTGTCGCTCGACCACGGCTTCCCGGCCCGGGTGATCGTCCCGGCAGCGCCCGGCGTCCACTGCACGAAGTGGGTCAACTCGCTGATGCTGCTCGGTCAGGGGGCGTGACGATGACCAGTGCGTTCAGCCGGCGCTACGGGGCGAGCCCCGGGCACCTGGTCGCCCTCACCGTCGGAACGGCGGTGTCGTTGTACTCCATCACCCGGATCACCTCGCTGCAGACCCTGCTGGAGCTGGTGCTGTGGTTCGGGGGGCTGCTCCTGCTGCACGACCTGGTGCTGTTCCCGCTGTACGCGGGGACGGACCGGGCGCTGCAGTCCGTCGTGCGCGGTGGCCGGTCGACGGCAGTGCCGGCGTGGCTCAACTATGTACGCATCCCGGTGGCCCTCTCGGCGGTGCTGCTCCTGGCCTCGCTGCCGCTGGTCCTGCGGCTGTCACCCGGATACGAACGCTCCGCGAACCGCAGCGACGACCCCTATCTGTGGCACTGGTTGCTGCTCACGGGCGTGATCGGCGCTGGCTCCGCAGTGATCTATGTCCTCCGGCACAGGCAGTCCCGGGCGCCCGGACGTTCAGAGCTCGCGGGAGAACGACCGCACCAGCGGTGAGTCCTTGTAGTGGCCGAAGTTCTCGATCCGTTGGTAGCCCGCGCTGATGTAGAGCGCGACCGCCTCCGGCTGGGCGCTGCCGGTCTCCAGTGTCAGCCGCGAGTAGCCGCCGGTGCGGGCCCACTCCTCCAACGCCGCGAGCATCGCCCGGGCGTAGCCGCGGCGACGGTGTCCGGATCGGATGTACATCCGCTTGAGCTCGGCGTCGTCGCCGTGTCGCCGCAGCCCGGCGCACCCCACCAGCTCGCGGCCGACCCGGGCGACCAGGAACGTCCCGTCGGGTGCGGCGAACTCGGCCGGGACCATGGGGGTGTCGTCCGGCCCGCCGTACCTGGTCACGTACTCCTGCTGCACCTCGTCGATGAGCTCTCCGGCGACCTCGTCATCGATGCCGACGACCTCGATCGTCAAGGAGTCCGGCCCCGTCACCAGGCGGAGCAGGTCGCGAAGCTCGGCCTCGAGATCGGCGGTGATCCGGGCGGGGTCGGGCACCAGGCGGCGGTCGGCCGCCACCCCGATGGTGACCTCGCCGGCGTAGCTGAGGATGCTCACGCCGAGACCGACCGAGCCCGCCTGCGGCACCCAGAACACCAGCCGGTTCAGCTGCGTCCCGGCCAGGAAGACCGGCTCACGCGGGCCGGGAACGTTGGTGACAACCGCGCTGGACTTCGCGCCCAGGATCCGCACCGCGAGCCGGTGCCCCCAGGTCGGCAGCCCACCGACGATCGCCAGGATGGCGAACATCGCGGCGGCCTGCGGACCCGCCTTGACCGCGCCCATCCGGCGGTGCACGCGGCGCACACGTTCGACCGGGTCGGGCTCGGACACCGGGAGCCGGACGAACACGATCCCGAACCGGTTGCCGAGACTCACGGGCACGGGTCGATCGGGCGGGCGAAGGTTCACCGGGACGAAGACCCGGAGATCGTGGGGCCGGTCGCCGTGAGCCATCAGATGCCGGCGCAGGGCGCCCGCCGTGACCGCGAGCAGGACATCGTTGACGGTCACGTCCAGCGCCGAGGCGACCCGCTTCACCGACGCCAGATCCAGGCTGGCGGTCCAGGCAGCGCCCTTGCGCGCCCCGAGCCGGCCACGGAGCCGGGTACGGGGATCGCGGGTGGCGAAGAGCAGCCCGAGACCGGTCGTCAGCACTCGCCACCAGAAGCGCCCGTGGTCGAGGACCTGGTGGACGCGACCCCTCCGGGGCGGCGCAGCGTCGATAGCTCCAGTGGCAGCAACCACCTCGGCCGCGCCGTCGGTGACGCGCGCCCGCAATCCGGGACGACGCGGATCGCGCATGTCGGTGGTGACCACCTCGGCCACGACGTCCGCGGGCACGTCCGGGTCGTCGTCGGTGAGCGAGAGCAGGACGCTGGCCAGGGCGATGCCGTCGGCGATGCAGTGGTGCAGCCGTGTCACGAGGACGGTCCGGGGCCCGGCGTCGGGCGAGTCGTCGACCAGCTCGACGACATGGAACTGCCAGGGCGGGTGCGTCATGTCCAGCGGCGTCCCGAGCAGGTCGCTGACCAGCTCCGCGATCCCGGCGTCACCTGGTCCACGCCGGCCGGCGTGGACCAGGTGTCTGCTGAGATCGAAGTCGGGGTCGTCGGTCCAGACCGGTTGCTCGAGCGGGGTCTGCGACGGCAGCGGGCGTTGGGAGAACTTCGGATAGCGGTTGAGCAGCCGGTGCTGCAGCACGTCGGTGAGGCGTTCGTCGTCCACGTCGCCGTCGAGGAAGAGCACGGCGGTGACCATCATCAGGTTCTCCGGCGAGTCCATGCCGAGCCATGCGGCGTCGACGTTGGACATCCGCGAGGGCGCGCTCATCGACGCCACCCGCGCGGGATCGAGGACCTCATTCGGCCGACAGCCCCGGTCGGCGCAGTCGACGCTCGCGGGCCCGCGCACGAGCCCGGCGGAAGCGGCGGGCCATCGGCCGTGCGAGGTCACCGGCCCCCACCAGGCCGGCGAGATTGCCGAGCTCGGCCGCGATGATGCGCGCCTCCGGACGGAACCGGCGACCGGTCAGCGATCGTCCGTAGGCCTCGCGAGCCGGTCCGAGCAGAAGGTCACCTGCCTCTGCCAGACCGCCGCCTACGACGATGAGGCCCGGGTCCAGTGCAGCCGACAGGTTGGCCATGCCGACACCGAGCCACTCCCCCATGTCGCGGAAGAGCTCGCGGGCCGCTGGGTCGCCGTCCTGGGCGGCGTCGGTGACCAACAGTCCGGTGATGGCCGAGGACTCGCCGCCGGCGCGCTCGAGCAGGGAGTACGCCACCGGGCTGTCCGATGCGGCGAGCTCTCGCGCCTCACGTACGAGGGCGTTGCCCGACGCGTACTGCTCCCAGCACCCCCGGTTGCCGCACTCGCACCGGCGTCCGCCCGGCACGACCTGCATGTGCCCGAACTCCCCGGCCACGCCGAACCGGCCGCGCACCAGCGCGCCGTTGATGAGGATGGCGCCACCGATGCCGGTTCCCAGGTTGACGCAGACAGCGTGTGTCTCACCGCGGGCCGCACCGAACCGCCACTCGGCCCACAACGACGCGTTGGCGTCGTTGTCGATGACCACGGGCAGCCGCACCCGCGAGCTGATGGCCTCGCGCAAGGGCTCGTTGCGCCACGACAGGTGCGGGGCGAAGAGCACGTGCGAACGGGTGGCGTCGACGAAGCCGGCCGCCCCGATCCCGACCGCATGCACGTCGTGACGGCTGCGCAGCTCCTGGACGGCGTCGACGATCGTGTCCTCGACCACGGCCGGGGACTTCGTCCGATCGGGCGTCTCCCGGCGTACGTGCTCCAGGACCCGGCCGTCGAAGGTGACGACCCCGGCCGCAACCTTCGTCCCGCCGATGTCGACGCCGACGGTCAGCATGCTCGACGCACCGAGCAGAGAGGGGCGGCGCTCGGTCACGTCGTCGAGCCTATCCGGGCCGCCTGCCGTCCAACCCTGCCGCCACGGCATGCTGATCGGCATGGGTTGGTACACAGAGCAGGTGCTGCCGCGGCTGCAGAACAGACTGCTGGACCTCGGGGAGACCAGGACGTTGCGGGCTCGGGTCTGCAGCGACCTGACCGGCGCGGTCGTCGAGATCGGCTTCGGGAGCGGGCTCAACCTGCCGTACCTGCCGGCCGCCGTGACCGGCCTGTGGGCGATCGAGCCCTCGGCGGTGGGCCGCTCGCTCGCGGCCGAGCGGGTGGCCGCGGCCGCGACGCCGGTCACCTTCGCCGGACTCGACGGGCAGCACCTGCCCTTCCCCGACGCCCGCTTCGACACCGCCCTGTCGACGTGGAGCCTGTGCACGATCCCCGATCCCGTCCTGGCACTACGCGAGGTGCGTCGCGTGCTGCGTCCCGGCGGCCGCTTCCATTTCCTGGAGCACGGGCTGTCGCCCGAGGCCGGGGTCGCCCGCTGGCAGCACCGGGTCACCCCCGTCCAGCGCCGCCTCGCCGGTGGCTGCCATCTGGACCGGGACATGAGTGCGCTGCTCGCCGAGGCTGGCTTCGAGGTCACCGAGCTCGACACGTACTACGAGAAGACCGGCCCGCGCATCCTCGGCCACATGTACGAGGGCCGGGCCGTCGCCGCCGCCTGAGCACCCGCCCGTCCGCCGCCCGTCCTGCCCGCCGCTCGTGCCGCCGGTCGTGCCCGGATCTTCATGATCGGAGCAGATCGGAGCCACGAGCTGGCACTGGCGCACTCCAATCCGCGCGTTTTCGACGCAACAGGGGGACGCCCGCCAGTCCTGCCGCACCCGGTCCCGCCGCACCCGGTCCTGCCGCATCCGGTCCTCGTGCGCTACGAGCTCGCGGTGTCCGCCGGCGCGTGAGGGCGCGACGTCAGTTGTTCTTGACCATCGCGCAACGCAACGAGGCATCGATGCCCGGCAGCGTCGCCTCGTGAGCCATCGTCAGCGCAAGCTCGGGCCCGATGCCGCCACCGTGGATCTCGCGGTAGCCCAGGCGCCGGTAGTAGGGGCCGTTCCACGGGACGCCGCGGAACGTGGTCAGCGTGGTGGCAGGGCGTCCAGCGTCTCTACCCCAGGCCTCCACGTACTCGATCAATCGGGCACCGAGGGCGTGCCCCGCGAACTGCCGCGCGACCGAGACCTGGGCGATGTGGGCGTTTCCGTCGAGCACCTCTGCGGTCACGTAGCCCGCAACCTCGTCGTCAACTTGAGCAACCCAGAGCCGCTCCGCGTGCAATGCCGCACGCAGCTCCGCGACGTCGGGCACGTCGTCGGCGACTTCGGCCATCCCGACGCTGCGGAACAGCTGGCCGGCGTCCACCTCGACGACGACCAGGCGCTGGAGGTCGCCCTCGACGGCGGGCCGGATGGCGCTCAGCGGATGAGGCAGAACGGGTGCCCCGCGGGGTCCAGGTAGACCACGAACCCGCCGTCCTCGGACGGCTGATGGTCATGACGGCGCGCCCCCAGCTCGAGAACTCCGGGCTCGGCTGCCGCGATGTCACCGACGGAGAAGTCCAGGTGGAACTGCTGCGGGTGGGCTCCACCCGGCCACGTCGGAGCGACCCAGTCATCGATGCGTTGGAAGGCGAGGGTGGCGCGACCGTCGGGGTTGTCCGGAGACACACCGCCACCCGGAGGGGTCAGGGTCGCCCACCTGCTGTCCGAGCCGTTCTCCATCGGCCAACCGAGCAGCTCCGAGTAGAAGCGCGCGAGCTCCCCGGCATCCGGGCAGTCGAGGATGATGAGATCGAGTACGGGCCGCAGGTTCGCTGAGTCGGTCATGGCTGTGACGTTAGATCACCTTCCGGACGGTGTCCGTCCGGAATCACGATGCCCGTCCGGATCCCGCCCGTGGTTCAGCCGGACCTGGAGGTGAGGGCCTGGAACCTGCGCAGCCGGAGGCTGTTGGTCACTACGAACACCGAGCTGAACGCCATGGCGGCACCGGCCAGCATCGGGTTGAGCAGTCCGGCAGCCGCCAAGGGGAGCGCGGCCACGTTGTAGGCGAACGCCCAGAACAGGTTGCCCTTGATCGTGGCCAGGGTCCGTCGAGCCAGCCGGATGGCGTCCGCGGCCGCCCGGAGGTCGCCGCGGACCAGGGTGAGGTCCGAGGCCTCGATCGCCACGTCGGTGCCGGTGCCCATCGAGAGCCCGAGGTCGGCCTGGGCCAGCGCCGCGGCGTCGTTGACGCCGTCGCCGACCATCGCCACCACGCGACCCTCGCCCTGCAGCCGAGTGACAACATCGACCTTGTCCTGCGGGAGGACCTCGGCGATGACGTCGTCGCCGCCGATGCCGACCTCACGGGCCACCGCTCGGGCCACTGCTTCGTTGTCGCCGGTGAGCAACACCGGCCGCAGCCCCAGCGCGCGGAGCTGGGCAAGCGCTTCCCGCGAGGTGGGCTTCACCGAGTCGGCGACGACGAGGACGGCTCGCGCCTGCCCGTCCCACCCGACCGCGACGGCGGTCTTGCCGTCGGCCTGCGCAGCCGTCATTCGCCGCTCCAGATCTGGCGGCAGCGCTTGCGACCACTCGGCCAGCAGTCGGGGGCGGCCGACGAGCACCGCATGCGTCGCGCCGTCGACACCGGCCACAACTCCCTGCACGCCGAGGCCCTCGAGGTTGGTGAAGTCCTCGACCTCCGGAAGCGGCCCGATCTCCTCGCCGGCGCCGGTGGCGATGGCCCGGGCGATGGGGTGCTCCGAGGCGTGCTCGAGCGCGCCCGCGAGGCGCAGCACCTTCGTCCGGTCCTCCCCGTCGGCGAGCAGGACGTCGACGAGAGCCATCTGGCCGGTGGTCACGGTGCCGGTCTTGTCCAGCACGACCGTGTCGACCCGGCGGGTCGACTCGAGCACCTCCGGGCCCTTGATCAGGATGCCCAGCTGCGCCCCCCGGCCGGTGCCGACCATCAGGGCGGTCGGTGTGGCCAGCCCCAGCGCGCATGGGCAGGCGATGATGAGGACCGCAACGGCAGCGGTGAAGGCGACCTCGGCCCTGGCGCCGCTGGCCAGCCACCCCAACAAGGTGGCCACAGCGAGCACGATCACCACGGGGACGAAGACCGCGGACACCCGATCGGCGAGGCGCTGTACGGCGGCCTTGCCGTTCTGGGCGTCCGCGACCAGTCGGGCCATCTGCGCCAGCGCGGTGTCGGCACCGATCCGGGTGGCCCGGATGACCAGCCGGCCACCGGCGTTGACGGTTGCACCGGCGACGGCGTCACCTGGTCCGACCTCGACGGGCACCGACTCACCGGTCAGCATCGAGGCGTCGACAGCGGAGGTGCCGGACACCACCGCACCGTCAGTGGCAATCTTCTCGCCCGGACGGACGACGAACTCGTCGCCCACCGCGAGCTGCCCGATCGGGATGCGCACCTCGGACCCGTCCCGCAGGACTGCAACGTCCTTGGCGCCGAGCTCGAGCAGCGCCCGCAGAGCAGCGCCCGAGTTGCGCTTCGCCCGCGCCTCCAGGAGGCGTCCGACCAGGATGAAGAGCGTCACGCCGGCGGCGACCTCGAGATAGATGTCGTCTGCGCCGGACCCACGCGACGGGATCAGAGAGAAGGTCATGTGCATGCCCGGGTCACCCGCGCCGCCGAAGAACAGCGCGTACAGCGACCAACCGAAGGCAGCGCTCACGCCGACTGAGATCAGCGTGTCCATCGTCGCCGCGCGGTGTTGCAGGTTGACCCAGGTCGCCTGGTGGAACGGCCATGCTCCCCAGGTGACCACCGGCGCAGCCAGCGTCAGGGACAGCCACTGCCAGTTGTCGAACTGCAGCACCGGAATCATCGACATCGCGATGACAGGAACCGTGAGAACCAGGCTGATCAGGACCCGGCGACGCAGGGCACCGAATGCGTCAGCTTCGCCGACCGGCACGGCCCCATCCTCGACATCGCCCGAAGCGGCCGGCGGCCTCGGCGCCCGGGCCGAGTAGCCGGTGGCCCCGACCGTCGCGATCAGCGCATCAACGGTCACGTTCTCGGCTGCCGTGACCCTGGCCTTCTCGGTCGCGTAGTTGACGGTGGCGGTGACGCCGTCCATCCGGTTCAGCTTCTTCTCGACGCGCGCCGCGCAGGACGCGCACGTCATGCCCGAGATGTCGAGCTCCAGGGTGCGGCCGTGGACCTCCTCGACGGGTGCGCTCGTCGTTCCGGACGTGTCGGTCGTCGTCATCCCTGGATTCCTTCCCGGGCATCGTGGCGGTCTGGAGCCTGCGCAACTCCTCCAGGGTACCCCCAAGGGGTATATCTATGTCCGGTCGCCCGGTCGGAACCGCCGGGCCCTAGTCGGCGATCGTCGTATCCGTCTGGAACAGGGCCCAGGCGAACCAGAACGTGTCGACGAGCTGGACGGGGGCCAGCTGTTCTCCTGCCAGCTCGCCGGCGGTGGCCGCACCGGTGATGGACCACTGAGTTCCCGTCTCGGCGTCGACGAAGGCGCCGTCCTGGCGACTGAAGGTCAGTTCCTTGTCCTTGACGATCGGGGAGAACGCGCCGGTGACCCCGACGTCCCGGCCGCCGGCGACGGTCGCCCGGTCCAGGGCCGATGTGAGCCCCTTCTTGGCGAAGAGCACCACCGGCTCGCTGCCGACGGACAGCGCCTTGGTCCCGGCCTTGAGCAAACGCTCCGTGACCACCGCAACAGCGTCGCCGCCGTCGCCGAGCCCCACGACGCGCGTCTTGGCCGGCAACCGGCCGTCCGCCTCGACATCGAGCAGGAATGGGTCCGAGTCCGGCTCGTCGTAGGCGACATACGGGTTCTGGCCGTAGTCCCGGCTGCTGCCCGTGTCCCGGTTGAGCACCAGGCCGTCCGGGTTGGCGTCCAGCCACTGCTGCCAGGGCAGCGTCTGGATCGGGTACGCCGTCAGCTCCGTCCCGGTCAGGACGCCCGCGACCGCCTGTCCCTCGAGCTGCGGCCAGATCGAGCGTGTCTGCCGGTCGAACATGACCAGGTCGGAGTTGTAGAGCAACCCGGACACCCCGAACGAGAGAACCCTGTCGGCCGCCCGACGGTCGAAGGCCAGCGCGGAGTTGCACAACGGGCAGTAGGTCACCGCGACGGGGACGTCGCCGAGCGTGTCGTTGACGATCTCGTGCCAGATCAGGATCTGCACGGGGTACGCGCGGCGGATGCCGTCGATCTCGAGGGCGAGGACCGGCTCGTCCGGCTCGAGGAAGTCCACTGCACTGGCCTTGTCGAACTTGGGCTCGTTGATCGACGGGATGCCATCGGGTGGCGGCCCGCCGCTGATCAGGCGATCGACGTCCACCAGTGGCTCGGGCAGTCCGTCGGCGTCGGGGTTCTCGATGCCGGACTCGACGTCCTCCTCGGGCGACGCCGGCAGCTGAGTCACCGTGACGCTGTCCGGACCAGAGCCAGAGCCAGAGCCCGAGCCGCCGGAACCACTGGACCCGCTGGACCCCGGATCGGCGCAACCAGCGGCGAGCACGGCGAGAAGGATCAACCACAGCGATGACCTCTGGACGCGTCGCATGTCAGGGGCCGCCGACATCCGAGACCCCTACGTTTCTCACGGGTGGGGAACCCGGGCCGCCCACGCCTCATTCCTGCCGGAGGACCCCCTTCGGGCCGGCTCTGCTCAGGCGTTGAGCACCAAGTGCTACTTGCAGCCGCGCATCGGGCCGGACTGGTCGCCACCGTCGTCGGGTGCCTGCCCGGGCGGCGCCGTGTGCGGGTGGTTGCGGTCGCCGGAGCCCTTGCCCGGGCGCAGCCCCATCGGATCCTGTCCGGGCGCCGCCTGGTGGGCGTGATTGGAGTCCCCGTAACCGCAGCCCGGACGCGGCGGCGTCGCGGCCGAGGCCGGCGTACTCGCCAGGAAGGGAAGCAGGAGCAGCGGAGCAACGGTCAGAACGGCGGTACGGGCGCGGGTTCGCACGTGAGGGTCTCCTCGGTCGACGACATCCTGTCCGGACACCCGTACCCAGGGCTGAGCCGCCTACCCCCTCATTCGTCCCGCGTGGCAAGAAGTGCCTTGGCCGCGGCCCGCCCCGGCGATCCAGCGATCCCGCCCACAGGCGCGGTCCCGGCTCCGGTGATGAACAGCCCCTCCACCGGGGTGGAGTGCGAGGCGAGCGAGCGGGTCGGCCGGAGAAACGCGAGCTGGTCGAGACTGATGTCCAGGTACATGGGGTGGGCGCCGGGCCAGCGCAGCTCGTCGGCCATGTCCTGCGGGGTGCGGATCACCCGGTCGACAATGGTGGCGGAGAAGCCGGGCACCCTGGCCTCGACGGTCGCAATCATCCGGTCGGCGAACTCCTCCCGTTGCGCCTCCCATCCTCCGCGCAGCCGGTAGGGCGAGCTCGGGCAGGCGAGGTACATCGTGTGCTGCCCGGCGGGGGCGAGAGTGTCGTCGAGGGCACTCGGCGTGAAGGAGTAGGTAGGCACGGGATCATCCGGCAGCCGTCCGGCCTCCGCCTGCGCGAAGCCGTCAGCCAGCGAGGACATCGAGTCGACGTAGGACTGCAAGCCGTTCCAGTCCCCGGGCCCGCCGCCGGGGTACGCCGGCAGCTCGGTCAGCGCCAGCATGACCAGCGACTGCACGGCATTGCCGGTGTGGGCTGCCCGCAGACCGTCGGCATCCGGACCTCCCAGGGGCGGGTCAAGCAGGTCCAGCAGGGCCACCCGCGGGTCGAGCGCGGTCATCACGTAGCGGGCCTCGATGTGCTCGCCACCCTCGAGCTCGACACCGGTCACCCGATCCCGCTCACGCAGGATGCGGGCAACCGCGGAGCTCGTACGCGTCTGGCCGCCGAGCAGCTCCAGCCGCCGGGCCAGCGCATCGGTGAGGCTCTGCGAACCGCCGACAGCATGCCACTGCCCGACCTGGTGGTAGAACGCCTGCCACATCCCGTACATCGCGCTGCCTGGTGTCGTCGGCGACGCGGACGAGTGCGCGGCGAACGCCGACACCGGCGCGCGGACCCGGTCGCTGGCCAGCCGTTGCTCCAGCAGGGCGCCGTACGGCGAGACGAGCAGCTGCGCGAGCCCGACCGGTCCGCCGTTTAGCCGCAGCGCCTGGACGCTCGCCCGGACCTGGCTCGGCAGACCACGCAGTCGACGACTCCGGCCGGCTCCGCCCTCGAGCCCGGACCGGGCGGCGGTGACCACCGGCATCACGTCACGGATCCAGCGGGCATAGCGGTCCGCGTCCGGCGGCGACACTGCCCGGATCGACTCGACGGTCGCCTCGATGCTGCGGTGGAAGCGGATGATCTGGCCGTCACCGAAGACGGCCACCGAGAACGGGTCCATCTCGCGATAGGTCAGACCGAGATCGCCCAGCTCCAGCTCGGTCAGGATGTCCGTGGCGTTGATGATGTTGTGCGCCGCGGAGTGGGTGTTGAACCGGAAACCCGGGATCAGCTCGTCGGTGCGCGAGCCACCACCGAGCTTGTCCGACTGCTCGAGCACCAGCACGTCGAGGCCGTCGCGGGCGAGGTAGCAGCCGGCGACCAGACCGTTGTGGCCGCCTCCGACGATGACGACCTCAGGCACGGGGTCCACGTCCGTCGGTCGGGATCCTGGGTCGGCGCGGCATCGGCGGCAGCCTGTCACGGAGATCCTGGACGGCAGCACGCCGGGTCGGGCGGCGCGCGCCTGGCGCGACGCCGGCCAGGCTCGGATTCCACCTGGTGGAAGGCGGTTGCACCGGCAAGGAGTAGGCCCAGCTGCGTGGGGTACTGCCTGGCGACTGCGACGTGGCCAGAGACCCGAGCTAGTGACTCGAGAGGCAGGACCTGCGCATGGCGCTCGACTTCCTTGACCGTGACCGCACCATCGCCGGGCCGGGTTACCGGCGGTGGTTCTTCCCTCCGGCCGCACTCGCGGTCCACCTCTCGATCGGTCAGGTCTATGCGTTCAGCGTCTTCAAGAACCCGCTCGTCGAACGCTTCGACACCAACCTGACGCCGATCGGCATCATCTTCAGCATCGCCATCGCGATGCTCGGTCTGTCGGCGGCGTTCCTGGGCACCTGGGTCGAGCGCAACGGCCCGCGCAAGACGATGGCGGTCGCCGCGCTGTGCTGGTCCGGCGGTTTCATGGTCAGCGCCCTAGGGGTGTCGGTGGGGGCCCTGTGGCTGGTCTACCTCGGCTACGGCGTCCTCGGTGGGATCGGCCTCGGCCTCGGCTACATCTCGCCGGTGTCCACCCTGATCAAGTGGTTCCCGGACCGTCCCGGCCTGGCGACCGGCCTGGCCATCATGGGCTTCGGTGGTGGCGCACTCGTCGCCTCGCCGCTGTCGGACCGGTTGCTGAACACCTTTGCCGACAACCCCGCCGATGCGATCGCGCCGAGCTTTGTGACGCTGGGCGTGGTCTACCTCGTGCTCATGCTGCTGGGCGCCGTCGCGGCCCGGGTGCCGGCCGAGGGGTGGAAGCCGGAGGGCTGGGAACCCGACCGTGCCTCGGTGGACGCGATGCGGACCACCGGCAACGTGACTGCGGCGAACGCCATCAGGACCAGGACGTTCTGGCTGCTCTGGACCGTGCTCTTCTGCAACGTCACGGCTGGCATCGGCATCCTCGAGCAGGCCTCCCCCATGATCCAGGACTTCTTCTCCGGTGTGAGCGTCACCGCTGCCGCCGGCTTCGTGAGCCTGCTGTCGCTGGCCAACATGTCCGGACGCTTCGTCTGGTCGTCGACGTCGGACCTCATCGGCCGCAAGCCCACGTACATCGGCTTCCTCGGTGTCGGAGCCGTCCTGTACTTCCTCATCGCGTCGGCCGGGACGACGTCCATCGCGTTCTTCGTCGTGCTCACCGCAATCATCATCAGCTTCTACGGTGGCGGATTCGCGACCGTCCCGGCCTATCTCAAGGATCTGTTCGGCGGACTGCAGGTGGGCGCCATCCATGGCCGATTGCTCACCGCCTGGTCGGCAGCCGGCATCGCCGGTCCATTGATCGTCAACGCGATCGCAGACCTGCAGACCTCGCGCGGCAAGGAAGGGGCAGACCTCTACGGCCTGTCGCTGTACATCATGGTGGGCGTGCTCGCGGTCGGGTTCCTGGCCAACCTGGCCATCCGCCCGGTGAACGAGAAGTACCACGAACCGTCCGAGACCGTTGACCTGACCGAGCGCGCGGAGGCGACCAGCCGATGACCGACACCAAGCAGACGACCGACGGCAGCCGGCCCCCTGACGGAGCAGTCGGCACAGCGCAGCCACGGGACCTGTCCAGCGCCGTCGTTGCCATCGCCCTGTGGATCGTGGTTCTCGCAGCCCTGATCTACGGGATCACGGCTTCGGCGTCGAAGGTGGTCGCACTCTTCGGGGCCTGACGGACTGCGCCAGACCCCGAAGCGTGACAGATCGCCGTCCGACTGTCAGCCAGGCAGCTTCTCGGCCAGCAGGTCGAGGGGCTGGATGTCCGGCGGTTGCGCGAGCAGCTCGTCGGCATGGGCCATCAGCGCCTTGGCGATCTCACCGTTCAGATGCGCCTGTCGGCCGTCCTCGTCCTCGAACGTGTCGAAGATGCCGAAGGTGGTCGGCCCCATCCGCCAGGCGAACCAGGTCTGGGTGCCTGCCTCCGCCTCTGCAAGCGGCTGGGCGGATGCCAACATCTTCTCGACGTCGGCTTCCCGTCCGGGCTTGGCCTCGAGCCGGGCGAGCAGTCCTAGCGTTCCCATGGTTGTCCTCTCATCGTGCGTACGGCAGGGATGCTTGGGCCTTTCTCCCTGGACCGCTGCTCGAAACGTGACGCACGTCCGTCACAGACCGGCGCTCGCGCGCAGCTCGGCCACCGCCAAGTCGATCTCGGCGTCCAGGGCGGCCGTCGGCGGTCCCGACAGGGCGCCCAGCACGACCCGCCACGAGGTCTCGCCGCTGCTGGGGCTTCGGCGAGCTGCCACCGTGGCTTCCTGAGCTGCGCCCGCGAGCCACACCGATGCGGTCACCAGGGCCGAGGCGGCAACCCGGTCTCGGACCAGGTCGAGGAACTGGTCCTGTCCGGCAACCAGGTGCAGAACCAGGCGGGCGGGCGATCGCGGCGGCAGGATGCTCAGCGTCAGAACCCCCGTGCGCGGGTTGGCCGACGCGTGGAGAACCTCGTCCCATGCCAGGAACGGCACGCCCGCGTTGTCGAGGTGCAGGCCCCATTCCGTCACGCACAGCGGATCGCCGCTGGTCGTGGCGCTCGTGGCCAGCGCCCGCTCGCCGCGCTGCAGCCGGAGCGTTGCGGGAAGCGCCCCCGCCGTGGGGCGACCATCCACCTGCGCCAGGACACGGGTTGCGAGGCCGGCGAGCGCCCCTCTGCGGCTGCTCTCCCGTGGAGCCGACCGCTGCGTCGGCCGGAGCACGCCCGGCACGCTGAGTTCTGCCATGAGGACCTCCTGTCACGGGGCGTCGACGACGCTCCATGCGCTGGATAACCCGGTGCAGTCACCGGGGTGGTCCCGCCTGCGGGGGAGGTAAGACGTCGGTAAGAACTGATACAGAGCCGGGTTCGGTGGCGCTCAGTGCCCGCTCGGCAAGGCGTGGCAGACCGGCGCCTCGGCGGTAGGCCCGTCCCCCGTGCCGGAAATGGTCTCGGCCTCGGTCCGTCCCACGTCCCAGAGCACGGCGCCGGCCGCGACGTCGTGGATCACTCCGACGACCAGCTCGACGCAGACCGGGTTCCACTGGGATCCCGCGTGTTCCCGGAGGATCGCGACGGCGCGGTCCGGACCCATCCCCTCCCGGTAGTGGCGGGTGTGTGCCATGGCGTCGAACGCGTCGCACACGCTGATGAGTGCAGCCTCGAGCGGGATCTCGCTGCCACGCAGCCCGTCGGGATAGCCCGCCCCGTCGTGTCGCTCGTGGTGTGCCCGCACCAGCGGCGCCGCCATCGCGAGGTCCGGGACGTCAGCCAGCAGCCGCTCGCCCGCGATCGAGTGTTGACGCATGTGCGACATCTCCGTATCCGTCAGCCGTCCTGGCTTGGTGAGGATCTCGGTCGGTGTCGTCAGCTTGCCGATGTCGTGCAGGATCGCGGCGAGGCCAAGCCGGCGCAACCGGTTCGGCGACAGGGCAGCGCGCTCGCCGGCGCGCATCGCCATCTCGGCGACCCGGACCACGTGGTCGCGGGTGAGCGGGTCCTTGGTGTGCAGATCGGCGACGAAGCGATGCACCACCGGGGCGAGGCCGAGCTGCAGCGCGACCAGGGGGTCCCGGCTGAGGACGGGGGCGAGGATCCCGGTGATGCGCCGGTCCTGACGGTGGCCGGCAGCCAGCGCGACGCTGGCCCCCAGAACGCCGGAGATGTCCAGCACATGCGCCAGCCACCAACCCGGGCTGAACGCCCTGTCGCCGAGCCAGACCAGGCCGGACAGACCGAGGTAGCCGACGGCCAGGGCGGCCACCAGCGACGCTCGTCGCCGACCGAGCCAGTACAGGCCGAGCAACCGCCAGGAGATGCGCAAGGCAGCTGCCACGCTGAGGAGCCCGACCACAACCGCAACCGGATGCCCGAGCTGAGTGGCCGGAAGACCGTTGGGGTCGACCAGAAGCGCGCCGGCGAGCCCGCCCGCGACGACGACCCAGGAGATGGTCCAGGCCCGCCAGCGTTGGGCGACCCAGCGTGAAGCAGGCCGCCCGGGGACGAATAGCGGCGCTGCCACGACCAGCGCCAGCGGCAGAGCGAGAAACACCGACGTGCTCACAGCGCTGGTGGCGCCGTACAGCACGCCCGGAGCGGTCAGGCCGTGCACCAGCGCGAGGCAGGACTGGACCATGAGTGCCGCGCCGAGGATCGCCACCTCGGCCACGGCGTCCCGCCACCCCCCGACCAGGGTCCACAGGGCACCCACGTAGCACGCGCCTGCCCCGACCGTCACGAGCCAGAACAGGGTGTGGGGCGAGGTCCACGTCGTCCTGCCCAGGGGACCCAGCGACGCGACGACGAGCAGGACGGCCAGGCCGACGAGGCTGACCAGCCAGGTCGTCAGCCCGGGCCGGTCCCGTGGAGATCGTCTCGACACCTTGACTACATCGGCCCCGTGGAGGCCGACTTGACCCCGCTCGCGGCGTCAGGCGAACACGATGGTCCGCGCTCCGGCCAGTACGAGCCGGTCCTCGGCGTGAAGCCGAAGTGCCCGGGCCAGGACGACGCGTTCGACGTCACGGCCGATGGCCACGAAGTCGTCGGCGCTGCTGCCGTGGCCGACCCGGACCACGTCCTGCTCGATAATCGGACCCTCGTCGAGAGCCGCCGTCACGTAGTGGGCGGTTGCACCGATCAGCTTCACCCCTCGCTCGTACGCCTGGTGGTAGGGCTTCGCGCCTTTGAACCCCGGCAGAAACGAATGGTGGATGTTGATGATGCGCCCCGGCAGCGCGGTGCACAGCTCGTCGGAGAGCACCTGCATGTAGCGCGCGAGGACGATCACATCGACGCCATGCTCATCGACCAGTCCGAGTAGGCGTGCCTCGGCGTCGCCTTTCCGCCCGGGCGCGACCGGCACGTGCGCGAAGGGGATGCCGTAGCGCTCGGCGATCGGTGCACACGTCTGGTGGTTGGAGACGATGAGCGGGATGTCGACCGGAAGCTCCCCGATCTGCCAGCGGTAGAGCAGGTCCACCAGGCAGTGGTCGACCTTGGACACCATGAGCAGTGCCCGGCGTCGCTGCGACTCGGGGCGCAGGCTCAGGGTCGGGTCGAACTGCTGGACCACCTGGGCGATGGTTTCGCGCACCTGGTCCGTGTCGGCCTCAGGGCTCTCGAAGCAGGTGCGCATGCAGAAGATGCCCGTGAGGGGGTCGGAGAACTGCCCGTTCTCCAGGATGTTGCCCTTCGCGGCGACGACCCCGTCGGCGAGCGCGCGAACGATGCCGGGTCGGTCCGCACAGCGCAGGGTGAGCAGGTAGCGCAGCACGATTCCTCAGCTCCAGGGGAACGGCGAATGGCTGACGGGGTGCAGGCGCCCGGCGGCGTAGCGGGAGAAGCGAAACGGCTCGAGCAAGGGTTGGGGATCCCCCAGCAGCTCACGCGCCACCAGAGACCCGACGCCAATCATCTTGTAACCGTGGTTGGAGTCGGCGATCACGTACGCATTCTCGTGGAAACTGTCGAAGACGGGGAAGCTGTCCGGCGTGAAGCACCCGATGCCGCCGGACGGCTCTCGGGCGAACAGATCTCCCTTGCCCTCGAAGCGCTTCAAGCAGTGCGCCAGTCCGGCCGTCCACATCCGGGCGAAGTCGGCGCCCACCACGAAGTCCGGGCTCGCCGGGCCGTAGGGGTCGACGTCGACATCCTCGGTCGCGCGGTCGACCACGAACGGCATCGCGCCACCCTGAATCCCACCGAAGCTGATATCGGGCTTGAAGTAGATCCCCCAGAGCTGGTCGGTGACCAGCGAGCCGTCTGCGTCGTCGTAGAGCGGGGCGTCGGTGTCGACATGGAGGACTGGTGGCAGCCGGCCCTGCTTGTCGGTGAGGAAGGACGGGTTCACCTTCAACGTTCCCTCCTGCAATGACCAGTAGGTCCACATCGGCCGGTCGTAGAGCCGTGCGTCCCGGCCCCGGACGGCTACGACCTCGGGAAGGTCGAGCATCTGCCACACGTCGCGGATCCACGGCCCTACCGCCACGACGAGGTGGTCGCACCCGATGGGTCCGACATCGGTCTCCACCGCAGTGACGGACGAACAGTCCCTGCGCAGCCCGACCAGCTGGATCCCGGTGATGATGCGCACACCAGCAGCCCGCGCCTTGTCGGCCAGTCCGCGCAGGGATGCCATGTTGTTGGCGTAGCCACCCCGCTGTTCGTGCAGGACGCTGGTGATGTTCCCTGCCTGCCAGTCGGGGAACATCGACTCGAGATATCGCCGACATGTCTCGGCGCCCTCGACGAAGACCGAGGAGTAGCCGATGGCCCGTTGCTCGTCGTAGATCTTGGCGACGTCGTCGTGCATGACCTCCGCCGAGATCTGCAGGTATCCGACGCCGTGATAGGCGAAGGCCTCCGGATCAGACTCCCAGACCGAAACCGAGTGCGCCATCAGCTCGCGCATCGCGGGCTGAAAGTAGTTGTTGCGCACCACTCCGCAGGCGATCCCGGAGGCGCCGGCGCCGATCGCTGTCTTGTCGAGCACGAGCACGTCCGCCCCCGATCCCAGGCCGCGGGAGGTCAGCTCGGTGGCGAGGTGCCAAGCGGTGGAGAGCCCGTGGATGCCGGCGCCGATGATGACGTAGCGCGCATGGTCGGGGACGTCGACGCGTGGGTTCGTGTCACTCACGTGCATCTCCTGTCACGGTCAGTCCGTCGGGTCAGGCTAAGCGAAGCCGTCGCGTCCGATGCCGAACTCGCGTCCGGCATCCATCAACGCGTCGTGGAGGTACTGCCCGGAGGATCTCTCGCAGTGCAGGAGGTAGGACAGCTCGTCGTCGACGTCGTCGCGAATCACGTCGGTGGTCAGCTCGGCCACCGAGCTCCGGAACGCTGCGCCGTTCGGCGTCGCCCGATCGGCCAGGTCGATGGCGCAGACCTTTGCCAGCAGCCGCGCGGACTGAGCACCCCAGAGCCGCAGCAGAGCACGCCCATGGGTCAGGTCGACGACGCTGACCAGGTGGTCGTCCTCCGAGTCCACGCGGGCAGCGATCTCGCCGGCTGTGCCGATCGCGCCGAGGAGCAGCCACTCACCCGGACCGGAGCCGACGACCAGGGTCTGCGCAGGGTCGCGTCGGGCCTCGCCGAATCGAGTTCCGAGGCGCGCCGCGACCCGGCCCCCAGGGCTGGCCCGGACCAGAACCTTTGCCAGCGGGCTCTCGTCGCGCAATCGCAACGCCGCACGAGACCGCAGCAGCGAAACCTCCCACCCGGAGCGCACTGCCACGGGTGCCGCCGCGGTGATCGGGCTGCGCGCGACCGGCTGGGACTCAGCCATGGAGCCGACGTCCTTCCGGATCGACCTGAGCGAGCGTGGGTGTCACGGTTGCCTCGACGCGGTCACCAGAAGGCAGCACGATGCTGACGGCCGAGCCGGGCCGGGCGAGATCCTCAGCCACGTAGCCGAGGCACACCGATCTGGCCAACGTCGGTGACATCCGGGAGCTGGTGATCCGGCCGACGATCTCGCGGGCACCGCGGACGAGCTGGCTCCCCTCGTCGGGGACGATCGAGCCGTCCACGGTCTGAAGCCCTACCAGCCGCATCCGTCGGGTGCTCTCCGCCGCCCAAGCCAGCTCGGTACGACCGACGAAGTCCTCCTTGTCGAGCTTGACCAATGGGTCCAGCCCGGCGTCGAAGGCGTCGGTCAACCCGTCCGTGTCCTGGCCGACGATCAGGTGCCCCTTCTCCAGCCGCAGGATGCGCTGGGCCTCCACTCCGAACGCGGCGGCCCCGAGCCCGGCACCATGATCCAGAAGGGACTCCCAGACGTGCAGCCCGTAGGCAGCGGGGACGTGAAGCTCGTAGCTGAGCTCGCCGGTGAACCCGATCCGCCACATGAGGCAGTCCTCGACACCCGCGACCCGACCGGTGCGGACCCGCATGTACGGGAAGGCATCGGGAGCGAGGTCCACCCCCTCGGTGATCCGGCTGAGCAGGTCCCTAGACCGGGGTCCGGCCACATTTATGCTGGCGTAGAAGGTCGTGAGCGGCGTGACGTGCACCTGCCAGTCGGGGTGGTCGGTCTGCAGCACACCCTCCAGGTGCTCCCACACGTTCGCGGCCCCCGATGACGTGGTGGACATCAGGAAGCGCTCCGGGCTCAGCCGGCCGGTGACGCCGTCGTCCATGACGACGCCGTCCTCGCTGCACATCACGCCGTAGCGGACCGAGCCGACCTCGAGCTTCGACCACTTGTTGACATACACCGCGTTGAGCAGGTGCGGCACGTCAGGCCCACGCAGATCGAGCTTGCCCAACGGGGTCACGTCGATGATTCCGACCCGCTCCCGGACGTTGCGCGCCTCGCCCTGCGGATCGCCGTAGTGGTCGGGTCGGATCCACTGGCCCGCAACAAGCGGCCGCGCGCCGTGCGCTGCGTGCCAGGTGTGCATGGGCGAGTGGCGCACCGGCTCGCAGATGCGCCCCGCGAGCGCGCCGAGCGTGATGGGTGCGTAGGGCGGGCGCCACACCGTCGTGCCGAGGTCCTCGATGTCGCGGCCGGTCGCTGCAGCGAGCACAGCAACGGTGTTGACGGTCTCGAGCTTGCCCTGCGAAGGACCCATCGTCGCCGTCGTGAAGCGCTTGACGAGCTCGCTCGAGTCATAGCCCTCGGCCGCAGCAGCGATGATGTCCTTCGACGAGACGTCCTCGGAGAAGTCGACGATGCCGTGCGTGACTCCGCGGAACAGCGCCGGGTGCGGGAGCAGCGGCAACGGTGCGGGGGCCGCCGCCCTCCCGAACCCGGCCCGTGCGGCGGCCGCCGCCCCGGTCGCCCGGCCGTGCGCGGTCAGCTCCTCGAGGCTGCCGTCCCCGGTCAGACCCCCAGTCGCCATTACGGTCTCCGGCAGGTCGTCACCCGGCCGGAAGCGCGCAGCCGCCGGCTCGTAGACCGGCCGGTCCCCTGCCATGTTCAGCAACGACGTCGGCGCCGTCCAGCCGGTCGAGACCACGAGCAGGTCGCACTCGATGCGTCGGCCATCGATGGTCTCCACGCCGGCCAGGGCGCCGCGCCCCGTCGCCCGGCGGACGTCTTCGCCGCGGCGAGCATCGAGAAGGCAGGCGACCTCGATGCCGTTGCGTGCCAGGTCGGCAGCTGCGGCGTCACCTTCGCTGTTCGCGCTCAGGACGACCGCTCGCCGTCCGGGTCGCACCGCGTACAGGTTCACCAGCCGCCGGGCAGCCGTGCCCAGGATGACGCCGGGCAGGTCGTTTCCGGCGAACACGTATGGTCGCTCGACCAGCCCCGCTGCCACCACCAGAACCTTGGACCTGGCTTTGACGAGCCGCTCCACGACACCCGGCAGCCCGCGCTGGACAACCGACACCCAGTTGTCGTCGTAGCGGCCAGCAACCACGGAGTTCAACAGGATCTCGACATGGGGAGCTGCCTCTAGTGCAGACCGCATCGCGCCCAGTGCCGCAAGCTCCGTCGCACCTCCCCAGCGCAGCGAGCCACCGAGCTCGTACTCCTCCTCGACGAGCATCACCTGCGCCCCGGCCCCGGCGGCGGCCAGCGCGGCAGCCATGCCGGCGGGCCCACCGCCGGCAACGATGACGTCCGGGTGCGCGTAGCGCTTGTCGTAGTACCCCGCATCTCGGTTGCGGTCGACCCGACCGCCCGCGGCGAACCGAGACAGGATCTTGTCGTAGGCCGGCCACAGCCGCTGCGGCCTCATGAAGGTCTTGTAGTAGAACCCCGGGGTGAGCAACGGCGCGACCATCTGGTTCGCTGCACGCACGTCGATCCTCAACGACGGCCACACGTTCTGGGCCTCGACGGTCATCCCTGCAACAAGCCGGCGGTGCGCTGCCCGCACGTTGGGTTCGTCGCCGACCTGCAGGGTGACTCCCGGGTCGAGAAAGCTCGCCGTCATGATTCCCCGCGGCCGGTGGTACTTGAAGCTGCGGGAGAAGACGCGGATCCCGGACGCTGCCAGGGCTGAGGCGATCGTGTCCCCGGCGAAGCCGGAGTACGGACGACCGTTCCAGGCGAAGGTCAGCGGTCGGGAGCGGTTGATCAGCTCGCCCGGTTGCGGCCCGAGCCGCTCGGGCTGCGGGGCAGGTCGGCCGGCGGTCCGTGCCCGTCGGACCGTCATGGGGTGGAGTCCGCTCCGGTCGAACCTGCCTCGCGGCGAACCTCGTTGGTGACGGTGTTCCGCTCGACCACCAGGAACCGGCGGCAACCCGACCCGTGGTACCAGGTCTCGGCCGTCCACCCGGCGACGTTGCGCTGGTCGTAGAGATAGCCGCGCCATTCCGGCCTCGAGGCTGAGCCGGAGTCTGGACGCGCGGCCACCTCACCGACGTGACGGAACTCAGACCGATTGCGTGGGCCACAGTTCGGACAGGGGATCAGGAACACGTTGGCGCCCCGACTCTCATCATCAGTGACCTACCGCCGCGGCGCCCTTTTCGCCCACCAGCCGGCCCTCGGCGAAGCGCGCAAGGTCGAAGGTCGCGATGCTCTCGGGGGTCGTGCCAGTGGCGACGAGCTCGGCCATCGCCTCACCGGCGACCGGGCCTGCCTTGAAGCCGTACGTGCCCCACCCGACGTCGACGAGGAAGCCCTCGACCGGCGTGACTCCCATGATCGGCGAGAAGTCCGGCGTCATGTCGCACAAGCCGGCCCACTGCCGCAGCACCCGCAGCTTCGCGATCGACGGCATCAGCTCGAGGATGTGTCCGGCAAGCTCCTCGGTGAACTCCAGCGAGCCGCGCATCGAGTACGACGGGTAGGGATCGGTGCTCGCCCCGAACACCAGCTCGCCACGGGCGGTCTGGCTGACGTAGACGTGCAGGGTGCCCGACACCACCACGGTGTTGAGGAACACCTTCACCGGCTCCGTGACCGCGGCCTGCAGCGGATGAGTGCTGATCGGCAGGGTCACACCGGCGAGCTGCGCGACCAGGCTGGACCATCCCGCGGTGCAGTTGAGCACGATCGGAGTCGAGATCGCCCCACGGCTGGTGCGCACACCGCGCACCCGCCCGTCCACGACGTCGATGCCGAGCACCTCGGTCTCCTGGTGGATCTGCACGCCGAGGGCATCCGCCGCCCGGGCGTACCCCCAGTTCACCGCGTCGTGCCGGATGGTGCCTCCCGGCGGGTGGTACAGCGCACCGAGGATCGGGTACCTAGCCTCGTCGGAGACGTCGAGATAGGGCACCAGGCGAGCGACCTCGTCTGGCGCGATGACCTCGGAGTCGATGCCCTCGAGCTTGTTGACCTCCGCCCGCCACCTCATCGTGCGCAGTGACCCGTCGTTGTGCGCGAGGGTCAAGTGCCCCTTCTGGCTGAACATGACATTGAAGTTGAGCTCAGCGGCCAGGTTCTCGTAGAGCTTGACGGACCGGTCATAGAAGCGGACTCCCTCGGGCGTCAAGTAGTTCGACCGCACGATCGCGGTGTTGCGCCCGGACCCACCACCCCCGACGTAGGCCTTGTCCAGCACGGCCACGTTGGTGATGCCGTGGTTGGCGGCCAGGTAGTACGCAGTGGCAAGGCCGTGGACCCCGGCGCCGATGATGACCACGTCGTACGCCGACTCGAGGTCGTGATGGCGCCACGCCTGCGGCCAGTCCCGCTTGGAGAAGCCGTGAGCGAGCAGCCCGACCGCCGAGAACTTCCCACCGGCGGGTCGTCGTCTCGATCTCGACGACCGGGTCACGTTCACGAGCGCTTCGGGAGCACGGCGCCCTAGAGCTCCTTGCTGCCGAAGGCGAGATTGTGCTCGCGCAGGCTGCTGTCGGATCCGAGGAAGGCGTGCTTGGACATGTCGGTCGAGTACCGACTGGCGGGAGGAATCCGTCCCAACGCCTCGGCCATGGCCCGGATGTGGTGCGGACCGGCACCGCAACAGACCCCGAGGAAGGAGGCACCCAGGTCCCGCGCCGCGACCGCGAACTCGGCAATCTCGATCCGTGAACAGGTGAACGGGTCGAGCCCGACGGGGAAGGGACGGTCCGATTCTGGCCGCTCCGGGTCGCGCAACGACTGGAAGCTCGGCTCGGCTTCGTGTGTCCGATAGGGCACCGGAAGTGCGGCGACCGGGACGTCGACGGAAGGGACTAGCTCGGCCAGCAGGGGCAGCATCGTGCGCGGACCCCGGCCGCAGTTGAGTCCGACGACGTCGGCACCACCGTCGACCAGTCGCTTGCCTGCGTCGGTCACCGACAGCCCGTCCCGGGTGAGGGGGCCCTGGTGGAACACCAGGTTCATCACCGAGGGCAGTCCCGACTCGCGGATGACCTCCAGGGCGACCAGCGCCTCCTCGGCGTAGCTGAACGTCTCACCGATGATGAAGTCGACGCCCGCATCGACCGCCCACCCGACCTGCTCGGTGAACATCGCCCGGACCTGGCCGACGCTGGCACGGTTGCCGGACTCGAAGATGTTCGTGTTGCAGATGTTCCCGGCGAGGAGAGCTCCGGTCTCCGACGCGACTGCCTTGGCGATGTCCAGGGCGCCGCGGTTGAGTTCCTCGAGAAGGTGCTCCTTGCCGATGATCCGGAGCTTCTCGCGGTGGGCGTAGTAGGTGAACGCCTCGACCACGTCGGAGCCCGCGTGGACGAACTCGCGGTGAAGCTCGGCGACCTTCTCGGGGTGCTCGATGACCACCTCTGGCACGAACGCACCGGCCTGGAGGTAGCCACGGCGCTCGAGCTCGAACAGGTAGCCCTCGGCACAGATGACTGGGCCATCGGCAAGTCGTTCGAGCAGTCCAGCTGCTGGCTGGTCGGGCATGACTGACCTCCGGTGTGGCGGTGGGGGTTCCCCCAGGGTGGGAGGCGGCCAGGCCGGTGTCAACTACAGTTGTTGCGTGTCCCAGCCCGGAGCCGACAACGTGTCCCGGACCGCGGCCACCCTGCTCGCCCTCGGGTCGGCGGAGGCGCTCGAGCGAGAAGGCCTCGGTGTGCAGCGGCTGTCCGAACTGACTGGCGGTGACAAGGGGCAGCTCTCCCGGCTGTTGAGCACCCTGGCCGACCACGGCTTGGTCGAGCGAGACGAGGAGACAAGGGTCTACCGCCTCGGCTGGGCGCTGTTCACCCTGGCGGCGGGGGTCGGGGACCAACGGCTTCTCGCCTTGGCTCGGCCACTGATCTCGCGGCTCGTCGACCGGCTCGGCGAGCGGACGAGCCTCTCGGTGCTTCGAGGCACCGACGTGCTGACCCTGCACTCGCAGGCCTCACCGCGTGCCGTCCAGACCATCGGCTGGGTGGGGCGCACCGTCCCGGCGCACTGCACGTCGTCCGGGCGGGCTCTCCTGTTCGACCACCGTCGGGTCGACCTTCTCGCAGTGTTCGGGCGCCCCCAACTCGCCACGATGGGACCGAACGGCCCGCCCGACGTCGACACCCTCCATCGGCGGATCGTCGCCAGTCGCGCCCGCGGCTACACCGTCGTCTCCGAAGAGCTCGAGGCGGGACTGGTCGCCGCCGCCGCGCCGGTCCGCGATTTCCGCGGCCGGATCTGCGGTGCGGTCAACGTGTCCGGTCCGAAGTTCCGACTCGGGGGTGCCCGCCGGCTGGCACCTGTCGGGCAGGCCATCAAGGAGGTCACCGACGAGCTGTCGGTGCTCCTGGGCGAGTCGGGTGACCTCTAGAGGTCACCGCCCTCGTCCACCAGCCTGCGCATCTCCCGCACGACGAGACCGAGACGGGCCTCCTTGAGCAGCGGGACCTCCCGACGCCGGCGGCGGACGGTGGCCAGATCGACGTCGAAGCACAGCAACGCCTCCTCTCCCATCGGTGCCTCGCCCAACAGGTTTCCCCAGGGGTCCACGACGTGCGATCCGCCCCAGAAGCGCAGGTCGCCCTCGACACCGACCCGGTTCACGAACACGACGAAGACCTGGAACATCCGCGCGTAGAACCGGGTGATGTCCTGCCAGTAGGTCGGCGAGTCATAGCGGTCGGGGAACAGGCTCTGGGCGCTGCTCGTCGGCATGAGCAGCACGCGTGCGCCGTCCTGGGCAGCGATGAACGCCAACTGCGGCTGCCAGGCGTCATTGCAGGTCAGGATCGCGCTGCGGGCCACCGTGGTGTCGAAGGCCCGCATGTGCTGGCCCGGGCTGAAGTGCTTGCGCTCCTCGAACCGGTCGTACGTCGGCAGGTAGAGCTTGCGGTGCACATGCACGGCCGCGCCGTCCTGCAGGTAGGCAGCGCTGTTGTACGTGTGCAACCCGGACCCGGTCTCGCTGAACCCGACCAACACTCCCATCGGCCCCGCGGCCCGGGACAGCTCGACGATCCTCGGGTCATCGACATGCATCGCCAGGTCATCGGCAATCTCCCCCACGGAGTAGCCACACAGACTGAGCTCAGGGAAGACGACGAGGTCGGCACCCTCGTCCCGGGCTGCGGCGACGGCCTTCGCCGCGCGTTCGACGTTGGCGTCGATGTCTCCCAGGACAGAGTCCACCTGCGCACAGGCGATGCGCATCACGAGCCCTTCCGCCCCGAGCGGGGCTCCTCAGTCGGAGCCCCGCCCAGGCGGCTTCCGAGATCAGGTCAGCCGAGCAGGCCCTTGTCCTCCAGCCAGGCCTTGGCGACGTCCGAGTCCTTCTTGCCGTCGACGTCAACCTCGGCGTTGAGCTTGGTGATCTCCTCGTTGGTCAGCGCCTCCGAGACCGGCGCCATCAGGTCGGCGATCGAGGGGTACTTGTCCAACGTCTCCTGGCGCATGGTCAGCGCAGCGTTGTAGTCGACGAAGAACTTCTTGTCGTCCTCGAGGACAGTCAGGTCGTTGGCGACGATCCGTCCATCAGTCGAGAACACCTCGCCGAAGTTACACTTGCTGCCGACCTGCGTGTAGACGAGGCCGAGGTCTAGCTCGACGACGTTCGAGAACTTGAAGCCGTAGGCATCTTCGAGCCCTGGTAGCCCGTCGTCCCGGTTGATGAACTCGCTGGCCGCACAGATCGCGCCGTCACTGGCGTTCGACCCGATGAAGTCCGCCGCCTCGGTCATGTTCGTGATGCTGTTGCTGTCCGCGAAGTCCTTGGCGACAGCGATCCGGTAGGTGTCGTTCATCGGAGCCGGCTCGAGCCACGCGATGTTGTTGGCCTTGTCCGCATCGGCCACCTGCTGGTAGAGGTCCGCCGGCACGTCAGTCGTGGTGTTGCCCAGGATGTTGACCCAGCCGGTGCCGGTGTACTCCCAGTACATGTCGATCTCGCCCTTCTCCAGGGCCTCGCGCACGGTGGCGCTTCCGGACACCGAGGACGCGCTGACGTCTGCTCCGGCGTTCTGCAGGACCTGCAGAGCGATCTGTCCGAGCACCTTGGACTCGGTGAACTCCTTGGCCCCGACGTTCAGCTTGGCTCCGGAGAGCTCTCCGCCAGCGCTGTCCCCGGAGCCGGCGTCCCCTGTGCCGCTGGTCCCGCCGTCACTTCCGCCGCATGCGCTCAACAGCAGGGCCAGCGCGACCCCCGCTATGGCTACGTGCCGTGCTCTGCCTGATCGTGCCATCATCGGCGCTTCCTCCTGATAGTTGAACGTGTCAGAGACCCTTCGGGCGCAACACGTCTTCGGCGATTCCCGCGAGGTAGTCGACGAGCAGCGCAAGCACTGCGGTCAACACCGCCCCGGTGATCTGGACCGTGAGCCTGTTCGTCGAGAGTCCGGCGACGATGATCGTCCCCAGCCCTCCCGCGTTGACGTATGCCGCCAGGGTCGCGGTGCCCACGTTGATGATCAAAGCGGTGCGCACACCCGCCAGGATGATGGGCACCGCCAGCGGCAGCTCAATCCTCCTGAGCACACCGAACTTGGAGATCCCCATGCCGCGGCCAGACTCGAGGATCGACTCGTCGACCTGCTCCAGCCCCACCATGGTGTTGCGCAGGACGGGCAGCACGGCATAGGCGACGAGTGCGACCACCGCGGCAGCGAAACCGAGGAACAGGAAGGCCACCGCCAGCAGCGCGAGAACGCCGATCGTCGGAACGGCTTGGCCGATGTTGGCCACGGTCAGCAGGATGCCCCGGTAGCGCCTGGTGAAGGGACGGGTGAGCATGACACCTAGGGGAACCGCGATCAGGATCACGAAGAACGTCGAAACCGCAGCCAGCTCGATGTGACGCACCGTCGCCGAGGCCAGCGAGTCCGCATTCAACGACCGCGCCTCGATGCTGTCCAGCTCCTGGGACTGGACGTAGAGATACAGCACCAGGCAGACGGCCGCCAGGAACCCCGGCATGAACAGGTAACCCAGAACGCCGCGTCGCTCCCGACGCACGGGGACCATGGCTGCCTGCGGGGAGACCTCGGGAGTCGTCTCGGTGACCGCCATCTCTAGCCTGCCCGCTCGGGTCCGTCGACCTGCTCTCCCACCGGCAGGCCCGACCGCGCCCGGGCACGTGCCTCGCTGCGCATGGTGCGGATCGCGTCGTTGATCTGGTCGATGTCCACGATGCCCTGGTAGGCGCCTGCTGCGTCCACGACAATCGCGACGCTGTAGTTGGCCGTGATCAGCTCGTTGAGTGCGTCGTTCAGCGTTGCCTGCGGCTCGACGACGGCGTCCGGCGGGAGGCCGATCTGGTCCAGGGGCCGATCTCCCTTGTGCTGCAGATCGAGGGCGCTCACCCATCGCCGGGGGCGGCGCTGCCCGTCGAGAACCAAAGCGCATCCCTTGTCCGAAGCGCGCAGCGCGTTCAGGACCTCGTCGTGGCTCGCATCGATGCCGACGGTCGGCCAGCTGGTGAGCTCGATGTCCCGCACCCGGCTGAGGTTGAGTCGCTTCAGCGACGCACCCGAGCCGATGAACGAGGCGACGAAGTCGCTCGCCGGCGCTGTCAGGATCTGCTCCGGGGTGTCGTACTGGGCGATCTTCGAGCCCTCCTGCAGGATCGCGATGCGGTCGCCCATCTTGATGGCTTCGTCGATGTCATGGGTGACGAAGACGATCGTCTTGCGCACATCCGCCTGCAGCCGAAGGAACTCGTTCTGCAGGCGATCGCGGGTGATCGGGTCGATGGCGCCGAACGGCTCATCCATGAGCATCACCTTGGGATCCCCCCCGAGGGCGCGGGCCACCCCCACCCGTTGCCGCTGGCCGCCGGAGAGCTGCTTGGGGTAGCGGTTGCGGTAGGTCGCCGGAGGCATGCTCACCGTCTCGAGGAGCTCGTCGACCCGTTCGTTTATGCGCTTGCTGTCCCAGCCGAGCAGCTTGGGCACGGTGGCGATGTTCTCTGCGATGGTCATGTGCGGGAACAGCCCGATCTGCTGGATCACGTAGCCGATGCGTCGGCGCAGCTCGTCGGGGTGCGCCTTGGTGACGTCCTCACCGTCGAGGATGATCCGGCCCGAGGTCGGCTCGATAATCCGGTTGATCATCTTCATCGTTGTGGTCTTCCCGCAGCCGGACGGGCCGACCAGGATGACGATCTCGCCCTCGGGGACGTCGATCGTCAGGTTGTCGACGGCGGGCTTGCTCTCCTTGGCGTACTGCTTGGACAGCCCCTCCAGCCGGATCGTGATCGGCGTGGAGGCGCCGGTCTTGCCGTCAGTCGATGTCGTCTGGGTCACTGCAGCCCCCGGGATGTGGTCAGCTTGGCGAGCAGGGTGAAGGCGGCGTCGAACAGGATGGCGACGATGATGACACCCACCATGCCGGCGAGCACGAGGTTGACGGCGACCGGGGAACCAACGACGGCCAGCCCGTTGAAGATGAAGTTGCCGTAGCCGGGTCCGTCGACGATAGACCCGATGGTGGCGATGCCGACCAGGATCAATGTCGCGACGCGGACTCCAGTGACGATCACCGGCCAGGCGATGGGGAGCTCGATCCGAAGGAGCCGCTGACGCTTGCTCATGCCCATGCCCTGCGCGGACTCAACCATGGCGGGGTCGACTTCACGCAGGCCGGTGATTGTGTTACGGACGACTGGGAGCAGCCCGTACATCGTCAGCGCGATCACGACCGGCTTGGCGCCGATGCCGAACGGCCCGATCAGCAGGACGAACAATGCGAAGGACGGGACAGTCAGGAACGCGCTGGTGATGGCGAGCACGATCTCGCGTGGCCGGTTGGTGCGGTAGGTCGCCACCCCAAGGCCGACGCCGATGACCGTGCACAGGATCACGGAGACGCCGACGAGCGCAACGTGCTCGAGCCCGAGCTGCAGCATGTCCGATCGACGATCCAGCATGAACTCCAACAGGCTGCTCACGCGGGGGCCATCCTTCGCGCGGGATCAGGCGCGGGCCCGGAAAGACGGAGGGAGACCTCGGCTGCAGCCAGGGCCACGATCCTTCCGGTGTCAGCCAGCCGGGTGCCCAGCCGGAACTTCGGGGCGGAGATGTTCAGCGCCGCAACGATGCGACCGTTCGGGTCGCGGACCGGTGCGGCCACCGCAACCAGTCCCGGCTCGAACTCCTCGTCAACCTTGGCGTAACCCCGCAGTCGCGCCTCCCGCACTCGCTCGATCAAGTCGTCGAGGTCGCGGGGACCGCCGTTGATCGGCGCGGGCCACGGCCGCTCTCCAAGCACCGCGACCAGTTGTTCGCGGTCGTGGTCGCACAGCAAGGCACGGCCCGAGGAGGTCGTCACGGCGGGCACCATGCGCCCAACCCAGGAGACGGCCTGAACGGCTCGGGCCGGCGCCTCGGTCAACAGTGTGAGCACCGAGCTACCGCGGAGGACCGAGAGGTGGGCACTCTCTTCGGTGTCCCGGACCAGTCTGGACAGGATCGGGCGGCAGGCATCCAGCAGCCGGGCGTCGCCCGAGCGGGCCGCCAACGCGAAGACCTGCCAGCCCAGCCGATAGCGACGGGTGACCGGGTCGCGTTCCGCGAAGCCGGCATCAGCCAGAGTGGCCAGCATGCGTGAGACCTGGCTCTTGTCCCGCCCGACGATGGCCGCGAGCTCGCCGACGCCGCTGCCTCCGGACGCCCGGACCCCGTCGGACCCAAGCGCTTCGAGCAGAGCGAGAGCACGACCGAGGCTGCCGACCCGACCGGTGATCATGGGCGCACCCTCGCAGAGCGTTGCACCATAGGCAATGGCTCATGCCGATATTGCAACGTCCCCGTAAGGTCGGGACCCCGACGTCCGGGTGCCGACCTTTGACGCCCCATCAGCGCCCTGGTTACTGTGACACAGGTCTCATGGCACGACGAGCTCTGTCTCTTTCGACCAGCGGGCGCGAGCGATTCCCGCGCGGTCCCGTCTGCATCCAACTGAAGAGGACATGACGACCATGACCGGTTACGACCCCAGGACAGCCACCGGAATCCCGACGGAGCCCGTCGGTTCCCTGCCCCGACCCGCAAAGCTTCAGGAGGCCTACGCGGCCTACGACGCCGACCCCGGCGACACCACGAAGTCCGCGCTGGAGGCCCTTCAGGACGAGGCCGTCCAGGACTCGATTGCGAAGTTCGAAGCCACCGGATCCCCGATCATCTCCGACGGTGAGCAGCGCATCTCGAGCTTTGCGACCTATCCATTGACCGACACGCTGGCCGGCACCGGGCTGGCAGACCATCTCGGCCCAGGCGGTCAGTACTTCGCGATCTTCGCCGACGGGCACTACCGGCAGCTGCCGACCCTGACCGGCGGCCCCTTCCGTTACAAGACCTACTCCGGGGACGTCCTCTCCCAGTCGATCGGCTACGCGAAGAAGCCGATGAAGCAAGCTGTCATCGCACCGTCGATGCTCTGCCTTCTGTACCCGCTCGAAGAAGAGATCGACGGCTACACCCGCGAGGACTTCGAGTCCGATCTGGTGGACGAGTGTGAGAAGGACATCCGCAGCGCCTTCGCCGCCGGAGCCGTGCGAGTCTCGATCGACTTCACCGAAGGACGCCTCGCCACCCGCAAGGACCCACGGAACCCCTGGACTGGTGCGGGCATGCTGCCGCACTTCATCGAGCTGAACAACCGCGTGCTGGACCGCTTCTCGCCCGAGGAGCGGGCGAACATCGGCATTCACACCTGTCCCGGCGGCGACCGCGACTCGGTGCACAGCGCCGACGTCCCCTACAGCGACCTGCTTCCGGAGATGTTCAAGCTGAACGCCGGCTACTTCCTCATGCAGTTCGCCAGCGAGCGCGAAAAGGACCCGGTGCTCGAGCTGATCGGCAAGGCGAGCCGCGACGACGCCAACGGCGTGCCGCAGATGTGCTACATCGGGGTGGCCAACGGTCTGCATCCGCGGGCGGAGAGTCCCGAGGAGGTCCGCGACCTGTTGATTCGGGCGGCGAACTTCATCCCCCAGGAGCGACTGGGATCCACCGACGACTGCGGCTTCTCACCGTTCAGCATCGACGAGAAGCCGAGCCACGGGTCACCGGACTACGGCCGGGAAGTGGCGTTCCAGAAGATCGCCAACCGCGTCGAGGGCACCCGGATGGCGGCGGAGAAGCTCGGCATCAGCTGACCGACCCGCGGGAGGCCCCTGTCAGAACCGGGGCGGCTCGCGGTAGTTGCCCCACTCGGCGCGGAGCGCGTCGCAGACCTCGCCGAGGGTTGCCTCCGCACGCACGGCGTCGAGCATCGCGGGCACCATGTTGTCGGCCGTCCGCGCGACCTCGACCATCCGCTGGAGAGCGGCTTGGACACCGACCTTGTCACGGGCGGACTTGCGCGCCTCTAGTACCCGCTTCTGCTCCCGCTCGACCTCATGCGACACGCGCATGATCTCCAGCGGCTCCTCGACGGTCTTGGTGTGACAATTGACCCCGACGATCTTCTTCTCGCCCTTCTCCAGCGCGGTCTGGTAGACGAAGGCCGCCTCGGCGATCTCGGACATGAACCAGCCGTCCTCGATGCCGCGCAGCAGGCCGGCGGTGATGGTCCCGTCGGAACCCATCTCGCGGATCCTGGCGAAGATCGCCTCCGCCTCGGCCTCGATCTTGTCGGTCAGCGCCTCGACGTACCACGAGCCGCCCAGCGGGTCGGCGACATTGACCACGCCGATCTCCTCCATGATCACCTGCTGGGTGCGCACCGCGATCTCGGCGGCCTTCTCACTCGGCAGGGCGAGAACCTCGTCGAGTGCGTTGGTGTGCAGCGAGTTCGTGCCGCCGAGCACCGCGGACAGTGCCTCGATCGCGGTCCGGACGATGTTGTTGTCCGGCTGCTGCGCGGTCAGGGAGACCCCGGCGGTCTGGGTGTGGAATCGCAGCCACTGCGCCTTTTCTGTCGTGGCGCCGTAGACGTCACGCATCCACCGGGCCCAGATCCGACGTGCGGCGCGGAACTTGGCGATCTCCTCGAAGAAGTCGAGGTGGGCGTCGAAGAAGAACGACAGGCCGGGGGCGAACTGGTCGACGTCGAGTCCTCGCGACTGACCCAGCTCGACGTAGCCGAAGCCGTCGGCCAGCGTGAACGCCAGCTCCTGCGCGGCCGTCGAACCGGCCTCGCGGATGTGGTAGCCCGAGACAGACAGCGGCTTGTATGCCGGGATGTGCTCGACGCAGTACTCCATCAGGTCACCGATCAGCCGCAGGTGCGGCTCCGGCGGGAACAGCCATTCCTTCTGCGCGATGTACTCCTTGAAGATGTCGGTCTGCAGGGTGCCGTTGAGAACCGAGAGGTCGACGCCCTGACGCTCGGCGGCCACGAGGTACATGCAGAACACCGGCACCGCAGGGCCGCTGATCGTCATCGACGTCGTCACGTCGCCGATCGGGATGTCAGAGAAGAGCATGTCCATGTCTGAAGCCGAGTCGATCGCGACACCGCAGTGCCCGACCTCGCCCAGCGACATCGAGTCGTCGGAGTCACGGCCCATCAGGGTCGGCATGTCGAACGCCACCGACAGACCGCCCCCGCCCGAGGCCAGGATCATCTTGTAGCGCTCGTTGGTCTGCATCGCGTTGCCGAAGCCGGCGAACTGACGGATCGTCCAGGTCCGGCCGCGGTAACCGGTCGGGTAGAGGCCACGGGTGAACGGGAACTCCCCCGGCCATCCGATCCGCTCGAAGTCCTCGACGGTCTCTCCAGGGCGTGGGCCGTAGACGGGTTCGACCTCGACACCGGAGAGCGTGGTGAAGTCGGCCTCCCGAACCTTCTGCCCCTCGAACCGCTCCTGCCAGCGCGCCCGTCCTGCCTGGATCTGCTCGGCGTCCACGACCGTCTCCTTCGCACGTTGAGCACTACTGGGACGTACGATAGTTGGATGTCCTTACAATGACCACCCGGCGGGACGGGACCGCCGGTGACGGAAGCACCTGGAGGGTCAGTGACAAGCATGCTCGGGTCCCCGGGGCTGGACTTCGACCCCATTGCCGAGGCGGGCCGGCAGTGGGAGGCCCACGGCTGGGGCGAGGCGGTCGACGGGATGATGGCCGTCACCTCGCTGATGCGCGCCCACCAGCTCGCCCTGTCCCGGGTCGATGCCGTGCTGCGCCCGCTGGACCTGAGCTTCGCGCGCTACGAGCTGCTGATGATCCTGTGGTTCAGTCGCAGCGGCTCTCTCCCGCTGGCCAAGCTCGGGGCGCGCCTCCAAGTGCACCCGACCAGCGTCACCAGTGCCGTCGACCGTCTTGAGCGCCAGGAGCTGGTCAGGCGCCGCCCCCATCCGAGTGATCGCCGCGCGACGCTCGCCGAGATCACCCAGGCAGGCCGGCAGGTGGCTGCCAAGGCGACTCAGGAGCTCAACCGGTCGGTGTTCGAGGACCTCGGGCTTCCGGCGTCCCAGCTGCGATCCATGATCGGCTCGCTGGGCGACCTCCGGCGATCGGCCGGCGACTTCGTCTGAGCCCGGCGCCCCGGTCGGGAATCGGGTCGACCAGTCGGGCGGCGCCAGCCAGGATGGCGGGCATGGCGGACGTACGCACGTGTCACACCGCGGACCTGGACGATGCCATCCGAGCAGGAGCACGGGGGTTGCTCTATGACGTCTTCGACGACATGACCGAGCACGACTGGGAGCACTCCCTGGGCGGTATCCACGCGCTGGCGTGGGCCGACGGCGAGCTGATCGGGCACGCCTCCCTCATCCAGCGACGGCTGGTGCATGACGGGCGGGCCCTCCGGACCGGCTACGTCGAGGGCGTGGGCGTCCGTGCGGACCAGCGCGGGAAGGGCCACGGCGCAGCCATGATGGACGCGCTGGAACGAGTGATCCGGGGGGCGTACGAGCTCGGTGCCCTGGGCGCGACCGACGACGCCGCTGCGTTCTACCGATCGCGGGGCTGGGCGCCGTGGCAGGGTCACACCTCGGCACTGACACCGGACGGCGTCGAGCGGACCCCAGACGCAGACGACTGCATCCTCGTCCTGACCGGGGACGTGCCGCTGGACCTCACCGGCACCTGACCTGCGACTGGCGCGACGGCGACTGCTGGTAGCGCCGGTCCGGCCTGGGCGCGTCCTGACCCGGCCCACCCGGACCCGGTCCGATCCGCCCAGACCGCGCCGGTTGAGCCCGTTTTCGGCATGATCGAGTGGCCCGGACCGCGCCCACTTGAGCCCGTTTCGGCATGATCGGAGTGCTGCGGGGCCAGGCACCGGGGTGACTCTGCTCCGATCATGACGAATCCCGCGCATCCAGCTCCAGCAGCAGCGGCGCAAGCGGACCGCCCCGCCTCAAGTCGCACACCGTGCGCAGCGTTCAGAACGCGCACACCTGGCGCAGGGCAACCTTGGTGGCGTCGTCGACGGTCGGCGTCACCGCGAGGGAGTCGCCGCCCGACGTGGAGACCCAGACGAGGAACTCGTAGGGCTTCTTGATCTCCCCCTTGGTGTGGGCGTCACAACGCTGGGCGTAGGTCACCACCGGGATCCGCGCGTCGGGTCGAGCCGGGGTGAGCAACGCCAGGGGGTCCGAGGCAGTCGCGTCGGGGCGCAAGCCGTACATGATCGCCCCGGAGACCTGGCTCAACGTGCGCGGTCCGCCGGCCAGCAACGTGGCGCGGAGTGTCCCGTGCAGCTGGTCGCCGTCGGGGGTGCGCTCGAGCCGCCAGCGGTCCATGAACCGCAGGTCGACCTGGCGTTGGATCTGCTCGACGGCGCAGGCTCGGGTCGCGATTCGCTGCAGCAGACCATCCTCGTCGCCGGCGGCGAACCTCACCTGCCGGGTGGTGGACTCCGTCCCGACCTGCACGTCGAGAGTCACCCGAGGCGTGCCGATCTGAGGTGGCCCGTCCGACGGACAAGCAACTGCTCCGTAGGGGACCGGCAGGTTGACCACCTGGCTCGCCGGGACCGGCGAGTCCTTGGCGATCGCCGGGGGCGTCTGGAAACCCGGGATCGTCAACCGCAGTCGCACGACGCGGATGTCCTGCGCTCCGCCGTTGCGCACGGCCACCTCGACCCGCTCGAGCGGTTCGTCGCTGCGCAGCTGGACGATCTCGGCGTCGATCGCCGGGTCCGGAGTGCCCCCAGAGGCGTCACCCGTCGACCCGCCCTGGCACGACGCCAGGCACAGGAGGACCAGTCCCCATGCCGCGGTTCCCGCTCGTGCCATACGTCCATGATGCCTGCGACCACCGCCAAGACCCGGGGTTCGTGGACGGTTAGATTCATCACGAGCAACCCTCCGGTACGCCGCACGGGTGCCGCGACGTGCGACAGGTCAGGAGGTCACGTGGGCGACTACGGCCACGACGTGCTGTTCGGCACCTTCCTGACCCCTGACGCCAGTTCGCCGGCCGAAGTGGTCAGCCTCGCGCGGCTCGCCGAGCGGGTGGGCTTCGACCTTGCCACCTTCCAGGACCACCCCTACCATCCGGGCTTCCTGGACACCTCGACCCTGTTGAGCTACGTGGCGGCGCAGACGGCCACGATCCGGCTGGCGCCCGCTCAGGCCGTGCAGGCTCTCGGCGAGGCCATCGACGTCATCCGGGCCATCTGGGCCGGCGACGAACGCGGCGGCGTTCGCGTCGACGGCGAGTTCCATCGAGTCGTCGGCGCCAAACGCGGCCCCAAGCCCGCTCACGACATCGAGATCTGGCTGGGTGCCTACAAGCCGCGGATGCTCGCCTTGACCGGCCGTGTCGCCGACGGCTGGCTGCCCTCGCTGACGTACCTTCCCGCAGACGGCCTGGCAGCCGCGAACTCCGTCATCGACGAAGCCGCCGCGGACGCCGGCCGCTCACCCACGAGCATCCGCCGCCTGCTGAACATCAGCGGCACCTTCGGCCATCAAGGCAGCCGGCTGCTCGACGGGCCGCCTGCGGTGTGGGCCGAGCAGCTCGCCGACCTCGCTCTCGGCAACGGCTTCAGCGTCTTCATCCTGGGCACCGACGACACCGAGGTCATCCGCCGCTTCGCCGCGGAGGTCGCACCAGCCGTCCGCGAGCAGGTGCACGCGGAACGCGACCCCGGGACAGCAAAGCCCGCACCTTCGTCGGCCACGGCCTCGGTGTCAGCCTCGACGGTCTGGGACGAGTCAACGCGACCGGCGGGACCCAGCCCAGACCCGGATCGGGGCTACACACCTCACGAAACGGCCCGCGGCCAGCACCTCGTCGACGTCCATGACGCCCTGCGCGGCGAGCTGCGGCAGATCTACGACCTCATGGAGCAGGTCGCCGCCGGCTCGATGGACGTGAGCACTGCCCGCTCACACCTCAACACGATGACCCTGCGCCAGAACAACTGGACGCTGGGGACGTACTGCGAGTCCTACTGCCGGATCGTCACGACCCATCACATGCTCGAGGACCAGAGCATGTTCCCCCACCTGCTCCGCGCAGATCCGCGACTCGAGCCGGTCATCGACCGACTGCAGGAGGAGCACCTCGCCATCCACGACGTCCTCGAGGGCGTCGACCGGGCGCTGGTCGCTTTCGTCACCGTCCCCGACGGTATGCCCGCGCTGCGCAAGGCCGTCGACTTGCTCAACGACACCCTGCTCTCGCACCTGTCCTACGAGGAGCAGGAGCTTGTCGAGCCGCTGGCCCGACTCGGTCTCGGCTAGGCCCGGTAGCCCGCACGGCCGGACTAGGCGCGGTAGGACAGCGTGGTCATCATGCCGGCCTCGGCGTGGTAGATGTTGTGGCAGTGCGTTGCCCACTGACCGGGGTTGTCCGCGTCGAAGTCGACCTCCACCCGCTCCATGTGCCGCACGATGACGGTGTCCTTCCGGGCGCCGCCGCGCACAAGCGCGAAGGTGTGCCCGTGCACGTGCATCGGATGAAACATCATCGACATGTTCGTGAATCGGACGCGGACGCGCTCGCCCTGCTCGATGGGCAACGGAGTCGCGTCCGGGAACGTCTTCCCGTTGATGGTCCACCGGTATCGCGCCATCGACCCACTGAGGACTAGATCGTGTCGACGGTCCGGGGTTCGACGCGCCAGCCGGACCGCATCGTCGCCGACGAGGTCAGCACCCATCAGCACCAACTTGTCCAGCTCCATCGGGCGTACGTCCGCACTCGGCGCACTGCCGCTACCGGTGCGCACCAGGGCGAGACCTTGGCCCGCCTTGCCTTCGGCGCTGGCCACGAACGGGAACGCCCCGTCGGCGAGGGTCACTTCGACGTCGTAGCGCTCCCCCATCGCGATCAGCAGGGCATCGGTCTCCACCGGCACCACCGGGAACCCGTCGGAGTGTGTGACGGTCATCCGGTGTCCGCCCAGGGCGACTCGGAACGCCGTGTCCGAGCCGGCGTTGACTATCCGCAGCCTGACCCGCTGACCAGGCTTCCCCTCCAGCGTCACCGGGGCCGCGGGCACCCGTCCGTTGACGAGGTAGTGGGTGTACTTGATGTCGCCGGCGTCGCCCAGCAGTGGTGAGGTCATCGACCCGCTCATCGAGCCGCCGTCCAGTCCCTCCATCCCGTCCATGCCGGCCATGCCGTCGGAGCCGGTCAACTCGGCCAGGACCTCGTCGGGGGTGCGTCCCGTGCCGTCCAGCCAGTCGTCGAGCACGAGGGTCCACTCGGCGTCGTACGCGCCGGGCTCGTCGGGATCGTCCACGACCAGCACGCCGTACAGACCGCGGTCGAGCTGGACGCCCGAGTGCGGGTGATAGAAGTACGTGCCGGGGTCCGGGGCCGTGAAGTCGTAGATGAACTGGCTGGCGGGTTCGATGCTCCGCTGGGTGATACCCGGAACACCGTCCATGTCGTTGCGCAGCGCGAGCCCGTGCCAGTGCACGCTGGTCCCCACCGGCAGCGCGTTGTCCACGGTGACCCTCATTCGGTCGCCAGCCGTCGCGCGCAGCAGCGGGCCGGGCAGGGCGTCGCCGTACGCCCATGTCCTCACGAGTGGCCCACCGAGGTCGAGGGTGACCGGCTGCGGGGTCAGTCGAGCCGTGACCACCCTCTGGCCAGCAGTGCGTCGAGCAGTCTCGGCACGCCGGACCGCCGCCGATCCGGCGGCAACACCCTCGGTGCTCGATCCGCAGGCCCCGAGAGTCGCCACGCCCAGGGTGCCGAAGGCGGCGGCGAGCAGCTGGCGGCGGGAGAGGTCGACCACGGTGGCAACGGGTCCTTCCAGGTCGGGGGCATCACGGCAGGCCAGAGTGAGCCGAAGCCCGCCGGACCCAGCATCAGTGGTCTACGGGCCGCATGCCGCCCAACGCCCTCATTCTTCAGCGAACCTTCATCCTTGTTCAGCGGCCGGAGCCCAGCAGCTCACGCCGCACCCGGTAGTCCGACTCGTCGATCTCGCCGCGGGCGAAGCGCTCGTCAAGGACTCGACGCGCGTCAGTCCCGTCCTCGACTGGTGGCGTCCGCCGCCCGTCCCGCGTCCCGCGGAACAATGCGAACACGACAACCGCCATGAGCGTCCAGAACGCCACCATGCCCAGGCTCATCAGAAGCCAGCCCCATCCAGGGCTCTCGCCGTACCACCACATCATGGTCACCATCTCCTTTGGCTCGACACCATCCTGGCGGGCGTCGACGGCCACGGGATAGGGCCGTTCGACCCGTCGCTACGGGACCTCCGGGCTCGCCCACCGGGTTACCGACACCCGGAGGTGCCCGACAGACTGAGGTCATGAGCCCGACGTCGACCGGTCCCGCGGTGCCAAGGCCCGGGGATGCCCCCGGCCGTAGGGTGCTGGTCGTCGATGACGAACGCCCGTTGGCCAAGCTGGTCGCCAGCTATCTGCAACGGGACGGCTTCGACGTGTCGCTGGCGCACGCTGGCGTGACCGCGCTCGACGTGGCCCGGCGGGTCGATCCGGACGTCGTCATTCTCGACCTCGGGCTACCGGAGCTCGACGGCGTGCAGGTGTGTCGGGAGCTGCGGACCTTCTCCGACTGCTACGTCATCATGGTGACCGCACGTGGTGAGGAGACCGACAAGCTGGTCGGTCTCTCAGCCGGCGCGGACGACTACCTGACCAAGCCCTTCAGCCCCCGCGAGCTGCTCGCTCGGGTCCATGCGATGCTCCGCCGCCCCCGAACCGACCCGACGCACAGCGGCGGTGTCGATGGCCCCGCGTCCAGGGTGTTCGGTCCCCTGACGATCGACGTCAGCGCACGCGAGATCCACCTCGAGGATGAGCCGGTTGCAGTCACCCGAACGGAGTTCGACGTCCTTGCGGCGCTCTCCGCCCGTCCCGGCTCGGCTTTCACCCGCCGCGAGCTCATCGACACCGTGTGGGGCGCAACGTGGGTGGGCGACGAGCACCTCGTGGATGTCCACGTGGGTCACCTGCGGAGGAAGCTGGGCGACGACCCCAACGCTGCGAGGTTCATCAGGACCGTTCGCGGCATCGGCTATCGGATGGGTGCCGGCTCGTGACCCGCACGTCTACGGCGCTCTCGGATCGTCGGCGGGTGGGACTGGCGGTGCGGCTGCTGGCAGCCCAGCTCCTCGTCCTGCTCGTCGGGGCGCTGACCGCCTGGGCTGTGGCAGCCGCAATCGGCCCGCCGCTGTTCCACGAGCACCTGCGTCGGGCGGGGATGTCTGCCTCTCCGTCGCAGGTAGGCCACGCTGAGGAGGCGTTCCGGTCGGCGAGCGCAGTGACTCTGACGCTGGCGCTGCTGGCGGCGCTTGCCGCCGCGCTGGTGGTCAGCGCCTACGTCACGAGCCGGGTCGGCAGATCGGTGTCCGCGGTTGCAGCGGCGGCTGGCGACGTCGCCGGCGGCCACTACGACGCACGCGTCCCTCAGCCGGGTCTGGGCGACGAGTTCGACAAGCTGGCACTGTCGTTCAACGCGATGGCGGACCGCCTCGAGACCGTGGAGGACACCCGGCGACGCCTGCTCGCCGACCTGGCGCACGAGATGCGCACCCCCGTGGCGACCCTGGACGCCTACCTCGAGGCACTCGAGGACGGCGTCGCCACCCTCGACACGACAACGACCGCCGTGCTGCGCGACCAGACCCGACGCCTCGCACTTCTGGCAACGGACATCCGCGCTGTCTCCCGTGCCGAGGAACGCGAGCTAGTCAGGTCAGCGGAGGCTGTGGCGCCGGCCGACCTTGTCTCCGCGGCAGCTGCCGGAGCGGCTGACCGCTACGCCGCCAAGGGTGTGGTCCTCGGCACTCGAGTGGCGTCGGACGCGCCCGGAGTCCGGGTCGACGCGGAGCGGATCGGACAGGTCCTCGGCAACCTCCTGGACAATGCGCTGCGGCACACACCCGAGGGAGGGACCGTCACGGTGCGAGCGAGACGATCCGGGGCCGACCTGGAGCTCTCCGTCGCAGACACCGGCGACGGCATTGCCGCGGAGCATCTGGATCACGTCTTCGAGCGCTTCTACCGAGTCGACCAGGCGCGCGACCGTGACCATGGGGGCACCGGGATCGGGCTGGCTATCGCCAAGGCGCTGGTCGACGCTCACGGCGGCCGGATCGACGTGATCAGCCCGAGTGACGGGCAGGGTGCTGAGTTCAGGGTCCTGCTGCCGCCCGAGTGAAGGCCCTGCCTCAGGCGAGGATGCGCGGCGGGTGCTCGAGCAGCGACACCAGAGCCCGCATCCACTCGGCGGCAGTGGCGCCGTCGACGGGCCGGTGATCGACCGACAGGGTCAGCCTCATCACCGTGCCGACGCTCAGGACGCCGTCCACCACGACCGGCTCATCCCGGGCCGCACCGACGGCGAGGATCGATGCCTGCGGCGGGTTGATGATGGCGGCAAACTCCTCCGTGCCGTACATGCCGAGGTTGGTCACGCTGATCGTGCCGCCGGCCAGCTCGTGCTGCTGGAGGCGCCCCGACCTGGCCCGTTCGGCGAAGTCCTGGACCGTGCGCGCCACCGCGGAGATGGACAGGTCCTGGACGGATCTCACAACAGGAGTCACCAGGCCGTTGTCGGTGGCGACGGCCACCGACACGTCGACGGAGGAGTACGCGCGAATCGTGTCCTCGGTCCAGACCACGTTCAGCGCGGGAACCTGGAGGTGCGCGCCGGCAACCGCCTTGATGACCAGGTCGTTGACCGAGATGCGCACTGCCGCGCCCTCGTTGACCTCGCGGCGCAGATCGAGCAGGCGCCCGGCGTTGACCGTGGCCCGCAGGTAGAAGTGTGGAGCCGTCTGCTTGCTCTCCGTGAGTCGGGCGGCGATCAGCCGCCGCAGCTTCGAGTGCGGCACATCGGTCCACGGCGCGCGGTCCGATGTGACCGCGCCGGCCGTCCTCGGGGCGATGCGGCCATTCCTCCCGGGCGAGAGGGCGAGCTCGACGTCGCGACGCAGCACCCGGCCGTTCGGGCCGGTTCCCTCGATCTGCCCGATCGGCAGGTCCGCCGACTTGGCCAACCGCCGGGCGAGCGGGCTGGCGAACACCCGGTCGGACGGCGCGGTGGACGACGAGTCGACCGGCGCCGGAACAGAGGGAGCAGACGCCGGTGCCGGCGCCGCCTCCGGTGTGTCCAGCAGGTCCGGTGCCGCCGGGTCCGACGGGGGCACCGCATCCGCAGGGGGCGCTGCGACACCGACACCGAGCTCGGCCAGCACGGCCTCGAGATCCGACACCTGCTCCCCCGGCGCTCCGATCAACGCGATCGCTGCGCCGATCTCGACCTCCGCTCCCGGCGCGACGAGTAGCTTGAGCAGCACGCCGTCGGCCTCAGCGGCGACGTCGACAACAGCCTTGGCCGTCTCCACTGTCGCGATGACGTCGTCCTTCGCGAACGCGACGTTCTCCGCGAGCGGCCAGCTCGACAGCACAGCCTCGGTGGTGTTGGCGGCGACCTCGGGCATGCGCAGCAGCTCGGCCACCGGTCAGCGCCCCGTCATCTCGGTGAGCTTGGCGGCGACTTCCTCGGACTGCGCGATGGCCGCGCGCTCGAGCACCCTGCTGATGCTCGGCGAGGCGGTGCCACCGGTCACGCGCTCGACCGGGTGGTCCAGCCAGTCGAAGAAGCGGCGCTGGATCTCGTCGGCGAGCCACCCCCCGTACGATGTCCCGATTGCGCCCTGCTCGGCGATGAGCACCGCGTTGGTCTTCCTGATGCTCTCCCCGATCGTGTCCCAGTCGATGCTGGCTCGGTCCAGCCAGCGCAGGTCGATCACCTCGGCGTCGACGTTGCCGAGCCTCCCGACGGCCTCCATGACGTACGCCGTCATGGCCAGGTAGCTGATGACCGTCACCTCGGCGCCGGCGCGGCGGATGGCCGCTTTCCCGACCGGGAGGCAGTAGTCGAGGTCGTCGACCGGCCCGTCACCCGTGGATCCGTAGAGGTCGACGTGCTCGAGCACGACCACCGGGTCGTTGCACCTCAGCGCGGTGTTCATCAGGCCCACGTAGTCGAACGGCGTCGATGGGGCGACGATGCGCCAACCGGCGGCGGTGGCGAAGACGCCGGCAGGGTCCATCGAGTGCTGGGAGCCATAGCCAGTCCCCATCGCGACCTTGCTGCGCAACACGAACGGGACCTTTCCGTCGCCCCCGAACATGTGCCGCGCTTTGCCGATCTGGTTGAACAGCTGGTCGGCAGCCACCCACATGAAGTCGGCGTACATGAACTCGACGATGGGCTTGTACCGACCGTCCAGGGCCACTCCGCCGCCGAGACCGGCGAAGGCGTTCTCGCTGATCGGCGTCCCGAGGACGCGGTCCGGAAAGGCCTCGGCGAGGCCACGGGTCGCGCCGTTGGTGCCCCCGTTGAGCCGGTGCACGTCCTCGCCCATCACCACGACGGTCTCGTCGGTCTCCATCCGGCGCCCCATGACACCGGCAACGGCGTCGATGAACTTCATCTCGTCGATCTCACCCTGGAAGGTGTCGCGGTCGGCGAAGGGCGCGCCCTCGAGCTCGCTGAGGTCGCCGCGAACTCCGACGTCGGCGAACGCCGGGTCTGGCCACTCCGCTGGCTTGATCTGGCGCTGGCCGGGCTTGCCACCCGGCAGCGGCTCGAGCAGGACGTCACCGATCTCGGCCATGAGCGCCTTGCACCGCTCGACGAAGGCGTCGAGGTCCGCGGCCTCGAGAATGCCTCGCCGGGTGAGGTTGAGCGCCACCTGGTCGATCGGGTCGCGCGCACGCCACTCGGCCTCCTCGTCCTTGGTCCGGTAGCGGAAGGCACTCCCTGGGAACGGGCCGTTCTGGTGGAAGTAGCGGTAGACGTCGGCCTCGATCACCGTGGGGCCGTTGCCGCCGCGCATGTGCGCGAGAGCGGCCTGCATCGTCAGGTGGACCGCCAACGGGTCCATGCCGTCGACCTTCCAGCTCGGGATGCCGAATCCCGGGCCGCGGGCCGAGAGCCGAGGCTCGCCGGTGGCCTCGAACACGGTGGTGGACACGGCGTACTGGTTGTTCTCGATGAAGAAGCAGATCGGCAGGTGCCACGCCGCCGCGAGGTTGAGCGTCTCGAGCGTCGAGCCGATGTTGATGGCCCCGTCGCCGAAGTAGGTGACAGCCACGGCATCGCTGCCGGAGTGGCGGTGCGCCCAGGCGGAACCTGCTGCCAGCGGCACACCTCCTCCGACGATGGCATTGGTGCCGATGGCGCCGGCCTCGTTCCACTGCAGATGCATGGAGCCGCCGCGGCCGTGGCTGAACCCTCGGTCGAGGCCACAGATCTCGGCGAGGGTCCGCAACAGCACCGCGCCGACGTCGTCGGACACCGCGACCGTCGGGTCGATGCCGTTCGGCTCGACATGGGAGAGAACCTTGGCGAGGAACTGGTGGTGCCCACGGTGCGAGCCGTTGACCGTGTCCTCACTCGTGAGCCCGAGAACGGACCCCACCGCACCGCCTTCCTGGCCGATGCTCGAGTGGGCCGGCCCGTGGATCAGCCCGTCGCCGGCGAGCAGGAGCACGTACTCCTCGAAGGTGCGGATGAGCACGAGCTGGCTGAACATCGAGGTCAGCAGCTGGGGATCGGCGGCGTCCCAGTCGGCCTCGGTGGTGACGAGCTCGACCCACGGGACCGCAGGTTCGAGCAGGTGACGCTCGGTCATCGGGGCTCCCGTCGGTGGCGGTGAATAGTCGCAGCGTGGCAGAGAATGGATCCAATCTCAATCCCTGAAGGCACTATGGTGTCCTTCGACCGGCCGTTTGGATCCAAAAAGGAGGTACGTGGTGGCTGACGAACCGGGTGTGCTGCCGGGGCTGACCGGGGTGGACCACATCGGCTTCACCGTGCCCGACCTCGAGGAAGCGCGCAGCTTCCTGGTCGACGTGCTGGGTTGCGAATACATGTACAGCCTCGGGCCCTACCGCCACGACGACGAGTGGATGACCGAGCATCTCGGCGTCGACCCGCGGGCGGTCATGGAGGCACTGCACTTCTTCCGCTGCGGCGGGCAGGCGATCTTCGAGGTGTTCCAGTACTCGGCGCCGGACCAGGACCCGCAGGTTGCGCGCAACAGCGACATCGGCGGTCACCACGTCGCGCTCTACGTCGACGATCTCGACGCGGCCGTGGATTTCCTGAAGGATCGGGGCGTGACGATGCTTGGCGAACCGACCGCAAGTCGCGGCCCGTCCGAGGGCCAGCGCTGGGTCTACTTCCTCGCCCCGTGGGGGATGCAGTTCGAGCTCGTGTCCTACCCGAACGGGAAGGCCTTCGACCGCGAACACTCCTCGGTCCCGCAATGACCACTGCGACCGATGCACGCGACGACGTGGGCCGGGCCGCCAGCGCACGCATCGCCGACCATCTGCGCGACGCGATCCTGGCCGGTCAGATCGGTCCGGGCGAACGCATCCGGCAGGAGGACGTCGCGGAGCGACTGGGGACCAGCCGACTCCCCGTCCGCGAGGCGCTGCGCATCCTCGAGGCGGAAGGGCTCACCGAGCACGCGGCGAACAAGGGCTCCCGCGTCCCGCTGCTCGACCCCCGAGAGCTCGATGTCGTCTACCAGATGCGCGAACGCCTCGAGCCCCTGGCGTTGACCGAGAGCCTCCCCCACCTCAGCGACTCGGAGATCCAAGAGCTCGAGACCATCCAGGAGCGGATCGCGGCCGACGTGGACCTCAGCGAGTTCCTGGTCCTCGACCGGGCGTTCCACCTCGGGTCCTACGCCGGGTGCGACACGGAGCAGCTCGTCTCCAGCGTCGTGCGGATGTGGAACTCCACCCAGCACTACCGGCGCGTGTTCATGACCCTCGGTGGACCGGATCGGAGGTGGATCGTCGATCACGAGCACCGGCTGCTGCTGGACGCCATCAAGCGACGCGATGCGGTGGACGCCGAGCGGTTCCTGTGCGGCCACATCCGGCGAACCCGCATCGAGCTCGCCCAGCACCCGGAGATCTTCGGCTGACCCGCGACCCGGCTGACAGACCCCTATGGTCGAAGAATGACTTCGGTCACGGGGCTGCTGGGACGCGACGACGAGCTGGCGCGGCTGCGTGACCTCATCGCGGGGCAGCGTTCCCGCTTCGTCACGGTGACGGGTCCACCGGGAGTGGGCAAGACTCGGCTGGCCCGGACCGTCGCTCCCACGTGTCTCGCCCCCGGGGTAGCCATCACGACGGTCGAGCTCGGAGCCGTGAGCGACCCGGGCCGCGTTCTTGCCGAGATCGCGCTGGCCCTGGGCATCGATCCGCGCGGCGTCGAGCAGCAGCCGGAGCTGCTGGCGAAGCTGATCGGCAGTGGACCCATGCTGCTCTTCCTCGATGACTGCGATCGCGTGGTGGATGCCGGCCCCGACCTCGCGGCGCTGCTCCGCGCGACGCTGGGGCTGGTGATCCTCGCCACCAGCCGGGAGCGCTTCCGACTGGTCCAGGAGCGCGAGCTCGCCCTCCCTCCGCTCTCCTCACCGGAGCGCGCCGACGACACGAACCTGGACCGGTTGCGGGCGAGCCCGGCGGTCCAGCTGTTCGTGGCCCGCGCCCGGGCCGCCACCCCGGACTTCGGGCTGACGCCCGAGAACGCACCGGCCGTTTCGGAGATCTGCCGACGCCTCGACGGGTTGCCGCTCGCAATCGAGCTGGCCGCCGCCCGGACCAGGCTCTTCACGCCGACTGAGATCGGCGCGCGGCTGCACCAGCGGATGACGCTGCTGGTGGCCGGTCCCCGCGACAGCAGCCCTCGGCACCGGAGCCTGCGGACCGCGCTGGACTGGAGCGTCGACCTGCTGACCGAGGACGAGCGCGCCGTCTTCCGGCGGCTGTCGCTGTTCACCACCTCGGCGAACCTGGCGGCGATCGAGGCGGTCTGCGGGGAGCCGGGCTGGGATCTGCCAGAGATCCTGGACTCGCTGCTGCACAAGAGCCTGATCCTTCGACTCGAGACGGCGGACGCCTCGAGCCGGTACGGAATGCTGGAGAGCCTGCGGGAGCTGGGTTTCGAGAAACTCGCGACGGCGGGCGAGCTGGAGCACATCCTGACACGACTGTCGGGCTACCTGGCCGAGCTCTCCATCACCGGCGAGCAGTCGGTCGGCACGGCGGATGAACCGGAATGGCTGGCCTGGTTGAGCCAGGTGGCTCCGGACCTCCGTCGCGCGTTCGATCACTCACGCCAGACCGGCGCCGACGATGCCGCAACCTCCTTGGCAGTGTCGCTGGCGTGGTTCTCCCATGTGCGCGGCCACGTCCGCGAGGGCAGCGAGCTGTTGCACGACTTCATGGCGGCGGCGGGGCGCGACGGCGACGACCGGACGTCGACTGCGGCGGCACTCGCCGGTGGCGTGCTGGCCTACGGCTGTGGTGAGGCCGAGCTCTCACAACGGTTACTGACGCGAGCCATCGCCGTCAGCGAAGATCGCGAGGACTCCCGCCGCACCGCGGTCGGCCTGTCTTTCCTCGGCCACGTTCACCGCTCACTCGAGGAACCTGCGGCTGCCGAGCACGCCTACGAACGTGCCATGGCCATCTACGAACGTGACGGGAATCGGTGGGGCGCGGCCTGGTCCCGGCACGACCTCGGGGTGCTGGCCCGGGACCAGGGCGACCTGGACGCGGCTGACCGGTTGCTCGCCGAGAGCCTGCACTGGTTCCGCGATGTCGACCACACATGGGCGGGCGCATGGGCTGCGTGGGGGCTGGGTGCCGTCCGGCTGGACTCCGGAGAGCGGGACGGGCTGTCGCTGGTGCTGGAGGCGCTGCGGACTCACCAGGAGGTGGGCGACCTGCGCGGCGTCGCCGAGTCGATCGGGTCCGTCGCGGAGGCTGCGACTCTTGCGGGCGACCCGGTGACCGCCGCTCGACTGCTCGGAGCTGCGTACGCCCTTCGCTGCGCTCTCGCCGGCCCGGGCAAGGCGCAGACCGACGTGTTCGGCCGAGGGCCGACGGCACCACTGCGTCACGCCCTAGGGGACGACCTGGCCGAGCACGAGTGGGAGACGGGTCGCAAGCTGCCACTGGCGGCAGCGGTGTCGTTGGCCGAGTCCGTCCACGCGCGGCCACCGACAGCTGCCGACGCAGCCGGCCTCACGCCGCGCGAACGCGAGGTGGCCGCGTACGTCGCGACCGGACGCACGAACCGCGCCATCGCCAGATCCCTGGGGATCGCGGAGAAGACCGTCGAGGTTCACCTGAGCCATGTGATGACCAAGATCGAGGCGCAGAGCCGGGCCGCGGTCGCTGCCTGGACCGTGGCGCACGGGCTCCCCCGACCCAAAGGATGAAAGCGACATAGGGAGTTCCCCTAATGGTTGGTGTCGGCTGACAGGCCTACACAGGTGAGACAACCGACAACCTCACAGGAGCACCGATGACTGTCACGGAAACGGACACGAAATACATGATCAAGGGCAGGCTGCTCGAGGTCTGCAACTGCAACGCCATCTGTCCGTGCTGGGTCGGCGAAGACCCCGACAACGGCACCTGCGACTCGATCCTGGCCTGGTACATCGACCAAGGCACGATCGAGGGCGTTGACGTCGGTGATCGGGCGATCGCCGCTTCCGTCCACATCCCCGGCAATGTTCTCGCCGGGAACTGGAAGGCGGTCATCTACGTCGACGACCGTTGCACACCCGAGCAGGAGGCCGGCATTCTCAAGGTCTTCACCGGCCAGCTCGGCGGCGGCATCGCCGACCTGGTCGCGCTGATCGGCGAGGTTGTCGCAGTGGAGAAGGCCACCATCTCCTGCTCCGTACACGACGGCGAAGGGACGCTGAAGATCGGTGAGGTCGCCGAGGCTCGCCTCGTCCCGTTCCGCGGAGCGACGGGAAACGTGACCGCTCTGCAGGACAGCGTGTTCTCCACCATCCCGGGATCGCCGGCCTTCCCAGGGAAGGCGTCCGTGTTCCGCCGCAAGGGAGCCAAGCACGGCCTGTCGGACCTCGACCTGTCTGGTCTCAACGCGGTCCAGGGCGACTTCCTGTTCTCGGCATGAGCGTCGCCGGCTCGACGACCACCAGGCCCGCGACACCAGCGCCGTACATCGCGAGGAGGGACCCGGGCCACTGGCTCTGGGGGGTCGCGGCGCTGTGCTGGGTCGTCACGGTGGTCGTCGAGCTGGCGCACCTGGAAAGCCTGGGTCACCACGACGTGGTGCTCGAGGAGTCGACGTCACCGGTGCGCTCGGTGTTTCTCTTCGCGCTGGTCTGGCAGATCATGATCGGCGCGATGATGTTGCCGACGACCGTGCCGATGGTCCGGGCCTTCTGGGCGGTCACCGGCCGTGCCGCGCGGGGGGCGTGGTCGGCGCGGACGGTGTTCATCGGCTCGTACGTCGTGATCTGGGGCGCCTTCGGCCTGCTGGCCCTGGCCGGGGACACCCAGGTCCATGCCGTGGTCGAGCGCTCGCACTGGCTGCATCACCGCGAGGGCCTGATCCTCGCCGGGGCACTGGTGGTCGCCGGTGGCTACCAGCTGGCCGGCTGGAAAGCACGCTGCCTCACCGCCTGCCGGAACCCGGTCAGCTTGCTGTGGCAGTGGTACCGCCCCGGGACGCGCGGCGCGCTGGCGCTCGGGGTCCGCCATGCCGGCTACTGCGTCGGGTGCTGCTGGGCATTGATGCTGGTGACCTTCGCTACCGGCGTCGCCAACCTGCTGCTGATGGCAGTCCTGACCGGGGTCATGCTCGCTGAGAAGGTGCTGCCGTCAGGTCACAAGCTGGTGCGGCCGGTCGGCGTCGGCCTCCTGCTGGCCGGTACGGCGGTCGGCCTCCCGGCCCTGGTGGTCTGAGTGCGCGCCCGGGAACCCGACTCGTCGGGCTACGTCGTCACCGACGGCGTCCGGGTCTACTACGAGGTCCACGGCAACGGCACGCCGACGTTGCTCCTGCTCCCCTGCTATCCCCTCGTCCACTCCGGTCTGTGGAAGATGCAAGTCCCGTACCTGGCGCGACACCACCGAGTGGTCCTCTTCGATCCGCGGGGCAACGGTCGCAGCGACCGACCCAGCAGCAGTGAGGAGTACGCCGACCGGGCCTACGTCGCGGACGCCCTGTCGGTGCTGGACGCCACCGACACTGACCGGGCGGTCGTCGTCGGCGTCTCCTTGGGTGGGCTCTGGGGGCTGGCCCTGGCTGCCCTGCATCCCGACCGAGTCCTGGGCCTGTTTGCCGTCGACCCGAGCCTCCCGATCGCGCCGATCCTGACTGACCGGGTCGGCATCGACTTCGACGACGAGATCGACGCGCCCGTCGGGTGGCAGAAGTTCAACCGTCGCCACTGGTCGCGCAACTTCGAGGACTACGTGCACTTCTTCTTCGACCAGTGTGCCTCCGACGCGCACTCCACCAAGCTGCTCGACGACCTCGTCGGCTACGGGGCAGAGACCGACGCCGCAACCCTGACTGCCTTCACGGATGCGCCGAAGCTCGGGACGGAGGAGGTCGACAAGCTGCTGTCGCAAGTCAACTGCCCGGTGCGGGTCATGCACGGCACCGGCGACCGGATCTCAGCCGCACGACGGGGAGAGCGCATGGCCGAGCTCACCGGCGGTGAGTTCGTCCCGTTGGAGGGCGCCGGTCATCTGCCGTGCGGACGGTACCCCGTCACGGTCAACCACGAGATGGAGCGATTCGTACGCCAGATCACGGGCATCCTGGACCGCCCCGCGAGGTCGACCCCGCGGCTCGCGGGGCAGCGGTTGCTCTGGGTCTCGTCACCCATCGGCCTGGGCCATGTCGGGCGAGACCTGGCCATCGTCCGGGAGCTCCGGCGGCGCCGCCCGGAGCTGATGGTCGAGTGGCTCGCGCAGCCGCCGGTGACCCGGGTTCTGAGGGACGCGGGTGAGTCGATCCACCCCGCAAGTGCGGAGCTTGCCTCGGAGTCTGCGCACTGGGAGTCGGAGGCCGACGGCCACGCGCTGCCGGCGTTCTACGCGCTCCGGCGGATGGACGAGATCCTCTGCGCCAACTACATGCTCTTCGATGACGTGGTCGGCGACACCCGCTACGACCTCTGGGTCGGCGACGAGTCGTGGGAGGTCGACTACTTCCTGCACGAGAACCCGCGTCGCAAGCGGGCGCCCTATGCGTTTCTCACCGACGTCGTGGGCTTCCTGCCCACCGACCCACGGGACGACCCGGTCGAGGCACGGATCTGCGCGGACTACAACGCCGAGATGATCGGCCACCGTGCCGCGCACCCGAAGCTGCGCGACCTGTCTCTTTTCGTCGGAGGCTACGACGAGCTGCCCGACGCTTCGTTCGGCCCGGGTCTGCCCGGGGTCCGCGAGTGGACGCGGGACTGGTTCGACTCGGTCGACTACGTGTTGCCGTTCGACCCCGTCGCCTATCAGGACACCGAAGCACTGCGTACTCGCCTCGGTCATGGGACCGGCTACCCGCTGCTGGTCTCCACCGTCGGCGGGACGGACGTCGGGCGCGGTTTGCTGCACCGCATCGCCGAAGGCTTCGACCTGCTGCGCCGATCTGTGCCCGATGCCCGGATGCTGATGGTGACCGGGCCACGGGTCGACCCGCGCGAGCTGCCGGACGTGGACGGCCTGGAGAAGCGGGGCTACCTGCCGCGGCTCTTCGAGCACCTCGCGTGCGCGGATGCGGCCATCGTGCAAGGCGGGCTGTCGACCACGATGGAGCTGGTCGCGACCGGGCGACCGTTCGTGTATGTCCCCTTGGCCCGGCACTGGGAGCAGCAGCACTTCGTCAGCCATCGCCTCAACCACTACCGAGCCGGCCACCGGCTCGACTACGCCGGCTCAGGCCCGAAGGAGATGGCCGCGGCGATGCAGGCGGCACTCGCCAGCACGCCGGACTACCGACCGGTGACCCCGGGTGGTGCGGCCCGCGCCGCGGACCGGCTAGCGGCGCTGTTGCGCTCGTGACGGCCGCAGCAACGTCGCGCTAGCCGCGACGCAGCACGTCCAGGGCCGCCAGTGCAGATCCGCGCGCCCCGGCCATGTCTAGATCCGGGATGAGCGCGAAGGTCGCCACTGCCTGTTGCTCGGCGCGCAGCACCGTGTGAGCGGTGACGGCCGCGAGGAACCACTCCCGGAACTCGGGCAGGGACTCGACGACTCCGCCGCCGAGGAAATAGGCATCGGGGTCGGTGAAGTTCGCCGCGACCGTGAACAGGCGGCCGAGCGCGACAGCCTGCTGGGTGAAGATGCTGCGCGCGAGCGGGTCGCCCCTTTCGCCGTACCCGCGCACCAGTCGGGCGGCCTCGCTCGGCGAGCCCGCGTCCGCCAGCGGGTGGCCTGGGTGACGAGTGAGCCAGAACGGCAGCAGGTTGTTGGAGATCCCGGTGAGTGACGCAAAGCTCTCGACGTCGCCTTCGAGCCCGCAGTTGCACCGGGGAAGCGGCTGACCGTCCTCCAGCAGGCCGACGAGCGAGATCGGGACGTGGCCCAGCTCGCCCGCCATGCCGGCCGCTCCCTTGACGACCGAGCCGGACTCGACCACGCCACCGCCGAGCCCGGTGCCCACGATCGCCGACACGGACGACGCCAGCTGAGCCCGCTCGCCGAAGTGCTCGTGGTGGGCGTAGAGGGCGGCCGCGTTGCCGTCGTTGTTGTAGACGACCGGGAGCCCGAGCGCGGACTCGAGGGCGGCGCGCACGTCGAAGTCGCGCCAGTCCTGGTGACCGAAGTTGGTCGACCCCAGCGACGAGATGACCCCGTCGGCACTCGCCGGTCCGGGGGTGTCGAGCCCGACCGCCCGCACTGCGTCACGGGGGGTTCCGGTCACCTCGAGCACGCTGGCGTAGGCATCGACGAGAGCAGGAACGGCCACCTCGGGTCCGTCGGTCACCCGACTCGGCGTCTCGACAAGGTGGTCGACGAGGAAGCGGCCGGACAGGTCGAGCACCGTGGCGTTGTTCGTGGTGCCACCGTTGTCCAGCCCGACCACGACGCCGTCGCTCATGCCCAGAGCCTAGGCGAAACGGTAATCTGCACGGCGACGACCGATGGAGGTTGCATGACGGACGACGGATTCTGGACTGACGTCGAGCGCCACCTCGTCCGCTACGGCGGCACCTTCGTACCCGCCAAGATCGAGCGGGCCCAGGGGTCCTTCGTGTACGCCGCCAATGGCCGGGCGATCCTCGACTTCACGTCCGGTCAGATGAGCGCGATTCTCGGACACAGTCATCCCGACATCGTCGAGACGGTTCAGGAGTCGGTGGCCAGCCTGGCACACCTGTTCAGCGGGATGCTCAGCCAGCCGGTCGTGGACCTCGCCCGTGCGCTGGACGCCGTCACTCCCGCTCCGCTGACGAAGTCACTCCTGCTCACCACCGGTGCCGAGGCCAACGAGGCGGCGCTGAAGATGGCAAAGCTGTACACCGGGGGCCACGAGGTCGTCAGCTTCAGCCAGTCGTGGCACGGTATGACCTCGGGCGCGGCCGCGGCGACGTACAGCGCAGGACGGCGCGGGTACGGGCCGCCGGCACCAGGGAACTTCGCCATCCCGGCGCCGAACGCGTACCGGACCAGGTTCACCCGGGACGGCGAGCACGACTGGGCGGGTGAGCTCGACTACGCCTTCGACCTCGTCGACCGGCAGTCCAGCGGTGCGCTCGCCGCCTGCCTGGTCGAGCCGATCCTCAGCTCGGGCGGCCTGATCGACCTTCCCGCGGGCTATCTGGGTGCGCTCAAGAACAAGTGCCTCGAGCGCGGGATGCTGCTCGTCATCGATGAGGCTCAGACCGGTGTCGGGCGCACCGGCGCGATGTTCGCCTTCGAGCGGGACGGCGTGGTTCCCGACATCCTCACCCTGTCCAAGACGCTCGGCGCAGGTCTGCCCCTCGCCGCCGTCGTGACTTCGGCAGAGATCGAGGAGCGCTGCCACGAGCGGGGCTACCTGTTCTTCACCACGCACGTGTCCGACCCGCTACCCGCGGCGGTCGGGTGCACGGTGCTGGCGGTCATCGAGCGCGACGGCCTGATCGGCGCGGCCAGGACTCGAGGCGTCCAGCTGCGTGCCGGCCTGGTCGAGCTGCAGCGGCGCCACGAGTGCATCGGTGACATCCGCGGTCGCGGCCTGATGCAGGGCATCGAGCTGGTCACCGACCGGGTCAGCAAGACCCCGGCGGAGGAGCTTGGCCGGAAGGTCACCAACGAGTGCCTGTCACTGGGCCTGCACATGAACATCGTCCAGCTGCCCGGGATGGGCGGCGTGTTCCGGATGGCTCCACCGTTGACGGTGTCCGCGGACGAGATCGACCTCGGGCTGGGAATCCTCGACAAGGCACTGGGAGCCGCAGCGGGCTGATCCGCTGTGACCCGGGCTGCCCGCTGCTACGGACGCTCCGAGAGGGCGTCCGTCAGCAGCGAGACGAGAGCCTCGAGCTGCACGTCGGCCGAGGACGAGACGTCCTCCTCCGAGCCGTCGAGCGCTCTGGCGGCGAGACCGGCCTTGCTGTCGATCAGCTCGGCGATCCTCGCGTCGATCGTCTGCGCGGCGATGATGCGCCAAGCGGTGACCGGCTCCTCCTGACCGATGCGGTGGCTCCGGTCGATGGCCTGGGTCTGCTCCGCATCTGTCCAGGAGAGCTCGGCCAGCACGATGTTGGACGCGACCTGCAGGTTGATCCCGACGCCGGCCGCGGTCAGGGAGCAGACCGCGATGGCAACCTCCGGATCGTTCACGAAGGCGTCGATGTTCTTCTGCCGCGTCTTCGAGGTCTGGTCGCCGCGGATCGACGAGAACGGGATCCCACGCTTGGCGAAGGACTCCTCCGCCACGTCCATGACGTCGACGTGCTTGGCGAAGAAGACGACCTTCCCGGCGCTGCGCGCGAGCTGCGCGGCGTAGTCGGCGGCAAGCCCGGCCTTCGCCTGGCCGATGCGCCGCATCATGCTGAACACGTTCTCGCCGGCCTTCGCCTTGGCGGCGTTCTTGCGTTCCGCCGTGGCGACCTTGCGCACGAGCTCGTGGTCGATGCCGTCGACCGGAGCGGACTTGCGCCTCGCCATCGCACCCTCGTATCGCGCGACCAGACGCCGGGCGAGCTCCCGCTCCGCCTCCCGGATCGACCGGCTGTCCTTGTCGTCCAGCTCGACAGGAAGGTCCGCGACGCGACGTGCCGGGATGTCAGCTGCCACATCGATCTTGCGCCGCCGGACGATGCCGAGGTCGACCACGCACCGGCGAGCGGCCCGGTAGAACCCGGAGTCGGCCGGGACCAGTCCGGTCTCCTCGAGCGCATGCATCAGCTCGGCGAGCGGCTTCTTGTCGTCGATCCAGCCGAGGAACTGCCAGATGGCGCGGAAGTCCTCGATGTCGTTGATCAGCGGGGTGCCGGTGAGGGCCATCAGCAGCGGGCGCGGGTTGCGGAACCGGATGCGCTCGGCAAGCTCCAGCACGTGCTGGGAGCGCTGGGAGGACTTGTTCTTGATGAAGTGCGCCTCGTCGACGACCATGCCCCGGAACCCGAGGTCGCCGAGCCAGCCCACGTGTCGGTCGAGGACCTCGTAGTTGACGATGACGATCTCGGCGAAGCCGTCGATCGTGTCGCCATTGCCATGGATCACGGTGGCCGACCGGCTGGGCGTCCAGAGACCGACCTCGCGTGCCCAGTTGGTCTTGACGACGTTCGGGACGACCACCAGCAGCGGGTAGGCGTTTGCTGCCTGCGCCGCCAGCAGCGCCTGTGCCGTCTTGCCCAGGCCGGGCTCGTCGGCGAGCAGGAAGGTCCGGTGCCCGGCACTGGCGGCGGCCACCACCTTCGCCTGGTGCGGCATCAGGGTCAGCCCACCCGGGGCGACCAGGGACGACGGCTCGGGCAGGGTCATGCACGCCGAGTCTCCGCCGCTGGCCTCTTCGAACGATCGGAAGAGCGGCTCGAGCAGCTCCCAGCCGGCGAGCCGACGTGGAGCGACAGTGCTCTGTCTGGCAGCGGTGAAGTCGGGGGCGAGGAACGGGTTGGCGAGGCGTCGGGACACGACGGACTGCGGCACGACCTGACGTTCGGGGGCCGCTGCCGTGAACATTGGAGCGGTCTTCGGGGGGAGCACGTCCTCGGGGGCGGTCTCGATCCCCGCCTCCCGCTGCATCTCTCGCGCCAGCGATCTTGCGGCGTCGGACACGACGGCATCCTCGGACAGCAGCGCGAGGAGCGCTGCGTCGCGGACCGCGGCCTGGGCGAGAATCATCGCAACCCCGTCGAGGCGCTTGATCTGCTCGGCCCGTTGAGTCTCACTGCTGGTCGCGTCTGCTCGGACCCGGGCCCGCTCCTCGCGCACCAATAGTGCGACCGCCTGGAACTTCGTGCGCACCGAAGGCAGCACGCGGCCCCGCACGGCGGCCGCCTCGACCTCCCGCACAACACGGGCGAGCACCGGGATGATGCCCTCACTGCTGCGGCCGCGGGCCCGTCGAGGGTGACGGGGCGCGGCACGGCGAGCGCCTGATTGGCGCTGGCCTCGTGGAGCCACAGACTCCTCCTTCGGAGTGCGCGACATGGTCGTCGCGTCACAGTTGCGATGGGCGCCGTGGGGAGTTCGCCGTGATGGCTGCCCCGAGACGCGCATCGGTCCCATGGATCTGCGCCAGATCCAAGCGTCCCGCCCCGAGCGAACCGGGTGGGACCTGCGACCCGTCGATGGCCGGGTCAGCAGGCGCACAAGGACAATCTCGCCGACCAGCTGATCGCCCAGGGTCGGTGCGGGGTCAATACTAGCCGCCCGCCGGCCCGCGCGTGGGCGGTGGCGCGATTCCCCCGCCAGTTCGTGGCTGTGTTCAGGTCCGTCGGAAGCGTTCGAATCGGTACCCCGCTGCAGGTCAGAGACCGATTGCCACCAACGGTTCATCGTCGTCCGGCGTGGTCCGGCCAGATCTGCTATCGAGGCGCGCCAGAGCAATCATGGTCTGAGGGCGGGGGATGTCCGATAGTGAGCTGGGTCATCCGGCGGCTCTGTGAGGGCGCCGGGGCCCGAGGAGAGTCGCCAGGACAGCTGCCTCGCTCATGTGGGGGTGGCGCGTCGCCGTCAGCAACGCCACGGGCCGCCCCGAATCGACCATGTCGGCCACGTGGCCGACCGCCTCGGCCTGTGGGCCCGCCGCAAGCTCCTGGCGATACCGCCGGCTGAACTCCGCGAAGCGTTCCGGATCATGCGCGTACCACCTGCGCAGCTCGGTGGTCGGAGCCACATCTTTGCACCACTCGTCCACGTCGGCGTCCTGCTTTGTCAGACCCCGTGGCCACAACCGATCGACGAGTATCCGGAATTCGTCCCCCTCGATGCGGGGCTCATAGACGCGACCTACCCGCACCTTGCCCTGCCTCATCTGGGCATCCGGGCGATCAGGTGCCGTCTTTGGGCACCGTCATCGAGATTGACGACCTGTGGAGGGGTCAGTCGGTACCAGGAGTTCGACCGATCTGCGATCGAGGCCGGCATCCGCTGCCAGCCGACACGAGTGGCATGCCGGGCCCGAATCTGTCGCTCGCGGTCCAGGCAGTCGACGAGCTCGATGACGAGCCCGACAACCGCCTCCACCAGCGAGGACGCCTCTTGGTCGCTGGGTCCACGTGAGACGTCCGTGACAATCCCCAGCGCGCACCTCGACGCGACACGATCAGCACTGAGGGCAGTCACGGCATGGGTTGACTGAGCATGGTCGACGAACTCGGCCAGCTCGTGCTCTGGCCAGCGGTTCTCGACCAGCGCCGCGAGCACACCGGCGGCCCTCTCGATCACCGAGCGCAAGAAAAGCTCATGCTCGGCCGCGAGGCGTTGGAGCGGATCTTCGCTTCCGGGAAGCGAAAGGAGCTCCGCCTCGGTTACCGATGAACGGATGCGGCCACCCTCGTTCTCCCAACTGAGTTCTGCACAGATGTCCTCACGAGTCACCGCCGGCTCGGCCTCCTGCCGGCTCATCAGGCGACCGAGTGACGGCTCGTCAACCGCCACATCCCCTGCTGCCAGGCAGCCGAGCTGCTCTGACGCACCGGGAGGACGAACCACTCTTCTCATTCGGCGCCGCCTTCGGTCTGGCCGGTGGGGGCGGCGGTGACATCGCGGAGCTGGTAGCGCTCGATGGCTTCGCTCATGGTCTCGGGCTTGACCTCGCCGGAGCGTGCGAGCGCCCCGAGGACCTTGACGGTGATGGAGGCGGCGTCGACCTTGAAGTGTCGGCGTAGGGCGCCGCGGGTGTCGGACA
>JBBRVU010000002.1:0-95596 GCA_038246575.1 Actinomycetes bacterium
CGACCCGAGGTCGTGCACCGCGGTGCCCCCCGACCCGTCGACCGCGACCCGCAGCACGGCGTGCAGCCGGGACACGTCGGGGTCGTCGATGCGCACCGTGGCCTCGACGGCGCGACCGATGCCGTGCTCGCCCGGTGCGAGGTGGTGCACCGACCCGCTGTCGGGGCCGGCGACCACGTGCAGCTCGAGCAGCCCCCGCGGGTCGCGCGGGTCGGCACGGTCGACGGTGAGCACGGCCCCGTCGAGCAGCGGCGGCTCACCGAGGCGGGCGTCGTCCGAGAGCGCCCCCTCGCGGGTGAAGAGCCGACCGCCGTGCCGCCCGACCGCCCGGAGCAGCCGGTCGCGGACCGCGGCCAACGGGGTCCCGGGTGGTGCCGCCACCTCGACGTCGACGGGAATCGCCGTCCCCACCGGGTCGACGACCGTGAACACGATGCGCATCGGCCCATCCTGGCCGGGACGGCCGCGTGCACCCCGCGCTCTGTCCACAGGGCACGGTGACCCGCCCGCTCCGTCAGCCTTTGATGCCGGAGAACGTCATCGTCGCGACGAACTGCCGCTGAGCCAGCAGGAACGCCACGATGAGCGGCATCGTGGCCACCACGTTGCCGCTCATCAACAGCGACCACTGGGTTCGCCGGACGCCTTGAAAGTTCGCCAGCCCGAGCTGGATCGTGTACCACTTCTCGTCGCTGATCGCGATCAGCGGCCAGATCAGGTCGTTCCAGGACCCGAGCAGCGTGAAGATGGTCAGGGTCGCGAGGGCGGGCTTGGCCAGTGGCAGCACGATGTACCAGAAGACCCGGAGGGTGGAGCAGCCGTCGATCCGCCCGGCGTCCTCGAGCTCGGCCGGCAGGGACAGGAAGAACTGCCGCATGAGGAAGATGCCGAAGGCCGACGCGAGCCACGGGACGAAGGCCGCGGCGAGCGTGTCGACCAGACCGAGCCTGGAGAACAGCACGTAGGTCGGGATCATCAGCAGCTGGGTCGGGATCATGATGGTGGCCACGATGAGGAAGAAGCCGACCGACCGCCCGGCGAACCGCAGCCGCGCGAACCCGTACCCCGCCAGCGAGCACAGCGCGAGGTGCGCGAGGACACCGATCGTGACGACGATCGTGGAGTTCAGCAGCCAGCGCCCAGCCGGCGCCTCGGTAAACAGGGAGACGTAGCCCTGCACGTGCAGCGAGTGCGGCAGGAACCTCGGCGGGAACCGGTTGATGTCGGCGTCGGACATCAGGCTCGCGGAGAGCATCTGGACCAGCGGCAGCAGGAACAGCAACGCCGTCGGCATCAGCACCAGGTGCCACGGGTTGAAGGGCAACCAGCGCCAGAAGCCTGTTCGAGGCCGCTGGCGGTCCGGGCGCAGCGCGACGTCCGACGTGGTCGCCATCAGAAGGCCTCCATCTTCCGGCTCCGGGCGTAGCCGACCATCCCGAGCGTGATGAGCATCGTGACGGCGAACAGGACGTACGCCACCGCCGAGCCGTAGCCGTAGTGGCTGAGCTGGAAGGCCTGGTAGTAGACGTAGTAGACGATCGTCTGCGTCGCGCCGACCGGGCCGCCCTTGGTCGTGGTGAACACCAGGTCGAACAGCTGCAGAGCGGTGATCGTCTGCCACACGGCGGTGAACACGGTCACCGGTCCCAGCTGCGGCAGCGTGACGTTCCGGAACACCTGCCACGGGTTCGCACCGTCGACGACAGCTGCTTCGGTGAGCTCTGCCGGGATGTCCTGCAGGGCCGCGAGGTAGATCACGACGGTGAAGCCGACCTCACCCCAGAGCGCGATCAGGCAGATGACCCACAACGCCTGGGTGCCGCTCTCGAGGAACTGCTGCTGCGGGAGGTGGGCCACCCGCAGCGCGTTGTTGGCCAGGCCGAACTGCGGGTTGAACACGAAGTTGGCGAGAATCCCCGTCGCGGCGGCCGACGCGACGAACGGGATGAAGATCGCCGTTCGGTAGAAGGCCACCAGGCGGATCGGCTTGTTGAGGGCGGTGGCGAGGAAGATCCCCAGCAGCACCGACACGGGCACGAACACCGCGGTGAACAGCACTGTGTGGCTGACCGCCTCGCGCAGCGAGGAGTCCGTGGCCATCCGGCGGTAGTTGGACCAGCCCGCGGCCGTCGCGGGGGTGATGCCGTCCCAGTTCTGCCGGGAGATGACCACGGCCCACAGGGCCGGGAAGACGGACAGCCCGACGACCACCAGGGTGGCCGGGCCGGCGAACCCCCACCCGGTCAGGGACCGTCGCACCCGCACCCGCCGCCGCTGGTTCGTCGGATGCGACGGGAACAGCCGGCGCTGGGCGGCCGCCCCCCGTCGCGCACGTTCCTTCGGCCCGGCGTCGTCCGGGCCTGCGCGGGTGGTCGTCCCCTGGGTCACTGGAACGACATCGCCTGGTCCGCCTTCTCGGCCGCGGTGGCCAGCGCGGCCGCCGACGAGCCCTGGCCCTGCAGGGTCTTGGCGACCGCCTCGCCGACATAGCGGGAGATCTCGGGGTAGCTGGCGATGGTGGGACGGGCGTGCGTGGCATTCGCCAGGTTGGCCACCATCACCTCGACCCCCGGGTAGGTGGCGATGAACGTCGCGTACTCCGGCATCGACTGCTCGGACGAACGGAGCGGCAGGTTCCCGAGAGCCATGTTCCACCGCGCGTCCTGCTCGGGCTGGCTCAGCCACGACAGGAGCTCCGCGGTCCAGTGCGCCCGGTTGGCGTCCTCGTGGTCGAACGCTGCCCAGATGTCCGGGCCGGACACCGTCTGGTGGTCGCCATTGGTGCCGGGCAGCACCTGCACGCCGTACGGCGTCTTGGCCTGGACGAGGTCGTAGAGCTGCCAGGGGCCGGTGACGATCATGCCGACCCGGCCGGCGGCGAACAGCGGGCCGTACTTCTCGTCGGTCTGGTCGAGGTACATGCTCTTGTCCTCGACCGCCATCTGGCGGAGCAGCTCGAGACCCTGCACGCCGGCCGGGGAGTCGAAGGCGGTCTTCTGCTCGTCCTTGGTCAGGATCTCGCCGCCGCCCTGCCACAGCAGGGGCCAGAGGTGCCACGTCGTGTCCTCGCCGCCGCTGACGGACCAGGCCGTGCCGTAGATCTTCTTGCCGGGGTCGGAGATCGCCTGGGCGGCGGACCGGAAGTCCTCCCAGGTCCAGTCTGCGCTCGGGTAGTCGAGGCCGGCCGCGTCGAACAGGTCCGTGTTGTAGACCAGTGCCAGGTTGTCGACCAGGGCGGGGTAGCCGATGACCACTCCGGCCGGGGTGGCGGTGGTGCGGGCCGCGGGCGGGAGCTCGTCCCAGCCCACGGCGGGGTCGGCGACCTCGTCGGCGAGGTCGAGCGTCTTGCCGGACTTCCCCAGCTTCCCGGCCCAGCTGCCGTAGGCGTAGGAGATGTCGGGGTAGGTGCCGCTGGCAAAGGTGGCGGACAGCTTCTGCAGCAGGTCGTCGGTGGTCGACGCGCCGGACGAGGCCTTCACGGTCACGTTCGGGTGCGCCTGGTGGAACTCCGCGGCAAGACCTTCGAGCACCTTCTCGGCGGCCTGGGACTGCCCGGTCCACCAGGTGAGGGTCACCTTCGCTGACGGGTCGGCCTTCGTCGCTCCCGTACCACCACCGCTGCTCCCGCCGCAGCCGGCGGCGAGCAGGGCGAGCGCGACGGCAGCCGCGGCCGCCGGGACGAGGCGGTGGGTGCGCGGACGGGTCATGGCGTCTCCTCGGTCTCTGGGCCGGAAAGGGCCGCATGTCGGTGCATAGGTTGTCAGCGTCGCGGACCGGTGGGAGGACTGACGTGGTCGACCCGAGCTCGCTCTCGCTGCATGACTGGGCACCGGTGTCGCAGGTGCGCGCCGACCGCACGGTGGTGGACCGGCCGGCTGTCCCGTGCGTTGACGTGCACAACCATCTCGGTCGCTGGCTGACACGGGACGGGACCTGGATGACGCCGGACGTCGGTGAGGTGCTGGCAGTCATGGATGCCTGCGACGTGGTCACGGTGGTGAACCTCGACGGCCGCTGGGGCGACGAGCTGCGCGCCAACCTCGACCGCTATGACCGAGCCCACGAGGGCCGGTTCGTGACGTTCGCCCACGTCGACTGGCGGCTGCTCGCCGACCCGGGGGGAGCGCGCGGCGTCGAGCAGCTCGTGCGCAGCGTCGCCGACTCGGCGGCCGCCGGCGCCCGCGGGCTCAAGGTGTGGAAGGACCTCGGCCTGGAGTTCCGCGACGAACGGGGCTCGCTCGTGCTTCCGGACGCTCCCGAGGTCGCGGCTGTGCTCGACGCGGCCGGCGAGCACGCGCTCCCGGTGCTGATCCACACCGCTGACCCGGTGGCCTTCTTCGCTCCGCTGGACCGGCACAACGAGCGGCTCGAGGAGCTCGCCGAGTGCCCGGACTGGTGGTTCGGCCGGCCCGGCCTGCCGAGCTTCCAGCGGCTGGTGGACGCGCTGGAGGCTGCGGTCGCCGAGCACCCGGGGACGACGTTCGTCGGGGCTCACGTCGGCTGCTTCGCCGAGGACCTGCGCTGGGTCGACCGGATGCTCGGCGCCTACCCCCAGCTGCACGTGGACATCGGCGGCCGGCTGCCCGAACTGGGCCGCCAGCCCAGGGGCTTCCGGCGGCTGGTGGAGGCGCACCCCGAGCAGGTGCTGTTCGGCACCGACGGCTATCCCCTGGGCGTCGAGGTCTACCGGTCGTACGCGCGGTTCCTGGAGACCGCGGACGAGAGCTTCCCGTACACGCCGGAGGAGGAGCGGCCGTCCATGGGCCGCTGGGACATCGCCGGGGCCGAGATCCCCGCCGCGCTCCTGCCCGCCCTCTACGCAGGGAACGCCCGCCGGGTCCTCTGCCTCTGACGGGGAACCGGAGCGGGCCGCCACGCAGGCGTGGTTCGCGCAGTGCGGGTCAGGCACGAACGCTCACCCGCAAGGAGGGCGGCAGCAGGTCGCCGTGCGCTGCGACCAGCTCGTCGCACAGGTCCCAGACGTCGTCGAGGCCGAGCGTCGCCGCCGTGTTGGGGTCGAGCATCGCCGCGTGCCGCACCAGCCGCGGGTCGCCGTCGACGGCTGCCGCTGCGGTCAGGTCGACCACGTTGAGGAAGTTCCGGTTGAGGGCTGCGCACTGCGGTGGCAGGGCCCCCACGTGCACCGGGTGCACACCCATCTCGTCCACCAGGCAGGGGACCTCGACCCCGAGGCCGGCCGGCAGGTTCGTGATCAGCCCGGTGTTGGCGACGTTGCCCTGGATCCGCCGGGGAAGCCCGGTCACCATGCTGTGCACCACCTGCGGCGCGTACTCGGTCGCGGTCTGCTCCAGGGCCAGCGGCTCGCCGGCGGCCAGCAGCCGGCGGGTCTCCTCATAGGTCGCGACGTTCCCCTCGCTGATGCCGAGGTAGACGTCCGGCTCCAGTCTCAACCGCTCCACCTCCGCGTCGTGGCGGAGGTACCACGGGACGTACTCGCTGGAGTGCTCGCTGGTCTCGGTCGGGTAGTAGCCGAGCCGCCGGTACATGTCGACCCGAACCCGGCGCCGGAGCTCGGGGTCGGCGGCGATGCGCTCGTCCAGCAACGGGTACAGGCTCTGGCCGCTGCGCTCCCACCGCAGCAGCCACGCCTGGTGGTTCACCCCCGCCGAGAACCAGCTCGTCTCCTCGAGGGGAACGCCGATCACCTCGCCGAGCCCGACGACCGTCCAGTGCACGGAGTGGCAGAGCCCGACCACCTTGAGTGCCGGAGCCACCCGGCTCAGGTAGGTGATGTTCATGCTCATCGGGTTGGTGTAGTTCAGCAGCCAGGCGTCCGGGCAGACGGCCAGCATGTCGGCGGCGATGACGTCCAGCACCGGGAACGTGCGCAGGGCGCGGAAGACGCCGCCGATGCCGAGGGTGTCGGCGATGGTCTGGCGCACGCCGTGCCGGTTCGGGACGGCGAAGTCGGTACGGGTGGCTGCCAGTCCGCCGACCTGGATCATGTTGATCGCGAAGTCGGCGCCGTCGAGCGACTCGCGACGGTCGGCATGCGCGCTGACCTTCAACGAGCCGCCCACCTGGCGGGTGACCTGCGCGGCGATGCCCTCGGCGGTCTCCAGCCGGTCGGGGTCGATGTCGTGCAGCCGGACCTCGCAGCCGGCGAGCTCCTCGAAGCCCAGCAGGTCCGCGAGCAGGTCCCGGGTGAACTCCACACTGCCAGCGCCGAGGAAGGTGATGGCCGTCATGGGCGCATCGCACCATGTCCCTGCGTTGCGCGCAAGAACAAGCACTGAGATTGTTCATCTATGCTCAAGAACGTCCTCGGTCGACGCCGTGCCCGGCTACCGTGACCCCCCGTCGGCCCTCACCAGCCGGCGCCTGACCGGCTCCGACCGGGGAGGAGGTGCGGTGCGCAGGACCGATCGGCTCAGCGCGATCCTGACCGCCCTGGACGCCGAGGGCAGCATCGACGTGACGGAGCTCGCCGGGCGGCTCAACGTGTCGGCGGCGACGTTGCGGCGTGACCTGGCGCTGCTTGAGGAGGAGCGGCTGCTGGCCCGCACCCACGGCGGTGCCACCACCTCCGGAGTGGCGTTCCCGGTGCCGGCCAGGAGCCGGGACGAGGGCCGGGACCGCAAGCGCGCGGTCGCCCGGGTGGCCGCCGAGCGGGTCCCCGGGGGGCCGCAGGTGGTGGCGCTGGCGTCCGGGGTGCTGACACCGGTGCTGGCCCGCGAGCTCGGTGACCGCGACCGGCTGACGGTGGTGACCAACGCCCTGGACATCGCGGCGGACCTGACGATGCGGCCCCGCCTCAAGGTGGTCGTCATCGGAGGAGTCGCCCGGCCGAAGTCCTACGGCCTGGCCGGGCCGTGGGCCGAGGAGGTGCTGCGCGACCTGAGCATCGCGGTCGCGTTCCTGGAAGCGGGCGCGGTCACGGTCGACGGCGGCGTGATGACCGACGACGAGGTCGAGGCGCGGACGCTGCGCGCGATGTCCGGTCGGGCGGCCCGGACGGTCGTGCTCGCCGACGGCGCTCGCCTGGGCCACATCCTGCTCGCGCACGTCGTCGGGCTCGACCGGGTCGACGAGATCGTGACGGACACGACCGCCGACCCGGCCCAGGTCGCCCTGCTGCGCGAGGCCGGCGCCACGGTCACCGTGGCGAGCGACGCCTCGGTGGAGCCGGACTGAGCTCGGCCCCGGCGACCAGGGAGGCGGTGAGGTCGCGGACCTCGGTACCCAGCCTGGCCAGGCGCGACCGTGGCAGCCGCGAAGCCGGCGCGGTGACGCTCACGGCGCCCACCGGGGCCTGGCCGGCCAGCACCAGCGGCACGGCGACGCAGTGCACCCCGGCCTCGTTCTCGCCCAGGTCGACGGCGTAGCCACGGGAGCGGGCGTGGGCGAGGCGCCGGGCCAGGATGTCGGCTGAGGTCACCGTGGCCGGGGTGCGGGCGGCCAACGGCCCGTGCCGTTGCACCCAGTCGTGCACGGCGGCGTCGTCGGGCAGCAGCGCCGACAGCAGGGCCTGCCCGACCCCTGTGCAGTAGGCAGGGTTCCGGCCGCCGATGGTCGAGCTCATCCGCACCGGGTGGGCGCCCTCCTGCTTGTCGACGTAGACGACGTCGGCGCCGGACAGCACCGCGAGGTGCACGGTCTCTCCGTACCGTGCCGCCAGCGCGCCCATCAGTGGTCCCGCGAGCACGCGCACGTCCAGACGCTCGTAGAAACCGAAGGCCGACTCCAAGGCGGCCGGGCCCAGCAGGTAGACGCCGTTGGGCTCGGGCTGGGAGGCGAACCCCCGGTGCCGCAGCGAGCTCAGCACCCGGTGCAGCGTGCTCTTCGGCATCCCGCTCGCGACGGCCAGCTCTTCCAGCGACCAGCCCTCACCGCGCTGCGCGAGCAGCCCGATGACCCGGAGAGCCCGGTCGATGCTCTCCACCGGTGCGTCCACCGATCGTCACCCCATTCCGTCGGACGGAACGCTAGTCCATCCAGCGGATTGCTAGTAGCGTCCGGCCCCGGACGCCCGCCACGACGGGCGCCGCGACAGGAGGCGGCTCGGTGCGTGCACTGGTGTTCACGGCCCCGGGCGAGGTCGAGCTGCGCGACCTCGACGAACCGGTGGCGGGTGACGGTGAGGTCGTGCTGGAGGTCGGTGGGGCCGGTATCTGCGGCAGTGAGCTGCACGGGTTCCGCAGCCTCGGCATGCGCAAGCCGCCGCTGGTGATGGGTCACGAGGTCGCGGGAACCCTGCCGGACGGCCGCCGGGTGGTGGTGAACCCGCTGCTGAGCTGCGGCCGCTGCGACCTGTGCGGGCGGGGGCTGCCCCAGGTGTGCCGCGAGCGCGGGTTGCTGGGCGTGCACCGTCCGGGCGGCTTCGCCGAGCGGGTGGCCGTCCCGGAGTCCGCCTGCCACGAGCTGCCCGAGTCGGTCGGCTGGGACGCGGCGGCGATGATCGAGCCGCTGGCCAACGCGGTGCACGCCGTGGGGCTGGCGGGCGACGTGCGAGGCAGCCGGGTCGGCGTCGTCGGTGCCGGCGCGTTGGGGTTGCTGACCCTGGTGGTCGCACGGCTGGCCGGCGCTGCCCGGGTCGCCGTGGTGGACCCGTCGCCCGGCCGGCTCGCCATCGCCGAGCGGCTGGGCGCGGACGAGGTCGGGGCCGAGCTGCTGGCCGAGCAGGACGTGGTCGTGGACGCCGTCGGGGTGCAGGCGACCAGGGCGGCGTCGCTCGCGAGGCTGCGTCCCGGGGGCACGGCGGTGTGGATCGGGCTGGCCCAGGCAGCGGTGGAGTTGGACGGGAACGAGGTGGTCCGCGGCGAGCGCAGGGTGGCCGGGTCCTTCGCCTACACGCCCGCCGAGTTCGTGCGCGCCGTCGAGCTCTCGGCGGGCTGCGACCTGGGCTGGGCCACCGCTGTGCCGTTGGCGGACTCGCAACGAATCTTCATGGAGCTCGCCGAGGGGCGCTCGCAGATCGTCCGCGCGGTGATCCGGCCGTGAGAGGGCTCGACGACGCCGGCGTGCTCGTCACGGGCGGCAGCCGGGGCATCGGGCTGGCGGCCGTGCGGCGCTTCCTCGACGAGGGCGCGCGGGTGCACCTGTGCGGGCACGAGCCGGAGGTTGTGGCCGAGGCGGTCGCCGCGACGCCTGGCCTGGCCGGCAGCACGGTGTGTGACGTCAGCCGCGTGGACGACGTGGCCAGGCTCGTCGCCGATGCGGTGGCGTCGTTGGGCCGGATCGACGTGCTCGCCAACAACGCCGGCGTGTCGTGGCGGGAGCCGTTCCTCGACATCACCGTGGAGAGCTGGGACCGCATCCTCGAGGTGAACCTGCGCGGCATGTTCCTGGTCGGGCAGGCGGTCGCGCGGCACATGGCGGAGCAGGGAAGCGGCGTCGTGGTCAACATGGCGTCCACCAACGGCCTCGGCGCCGAGGCCGACTACGCGCACTACAACGCCTCCAAAGGTGGAGTTGTCCAGCTGACGCGCACGATGGCCGTCGAGCTGGGCCGGTACGGCGTGCGGGTCAACGCCCTCTGCCCGGGCTACATCGACACTCCTCTCAACCGCGAGATCGTGGTTGCCATGGGTGACCCGTCCTTCGCCGCCGACTACGCGCGCGGCGCCATCCCGCTCGGCCGGGCGGGCACCGCCGACGAGGTCGCGGCGGCATATGCCTTCCTCGCCTCGGCCGACTCGGCGTTCGTGCACGGCGCCTGCCTGGTCGTCGACGGCGGCCAGACGGCGGTGATGTAGCGGTCATGTCCACGGTCACCGTCCTCGGGTCGGGCAGCGTCGAGTTCGGCCGGAGCCTGGTCGCCGACCTGCTCGGCTCGGCCGTGCTCGGTGATCTGCGGCTGGTGCTGCACGACACCGACGCCGGTCGGCTCGACACGTCGGTGCGCCTGGCTCGGGCCGCGGCCGAGACCATAGGCTCCGGCGCCACCGTCGTCGCTGCCGCCGGCCTGGGTTCGGCTCTGGACGGCGCCGACTACGTGGTCAACCAGGTGAACGTGGGCGGGTTCGGGGCCACCCGGCTGGACTTCGAGGTACCGCACCGGCACGGGGTGCGCCAGACGATCGGCGACACCCTCGGGATCGGGGGCATCTTCCGCGGCCTGCGCACCATCCCGGTCGTGCTCGGGTTCGCCGCGGAGATGCGTCGCCGCTGCCCGGACGCGTGGCTGCTCAACTACACCAACCCGATGACCATGGTGCCGTGGGCGGTCGCCGAGGCCGTTCCCGACGTGAAGGTCCTGGGCGTGTGCCACTCGGTCCGCGACACGCAGGTGCTGCTGGCCGACCTTCTCGGGATCCCCGAGCCGGAGGTCGCCTTCACCACGGCCGGCGTGAACCACCAGGCGTTCGTGCTGCACATGTCGCACCGTGGCGTCGACCTCTACCCGCGCCTGCGCGAGCTGGTCGCCGGGAGCCCCGGGCTGCAGCAGAAGGTCAAGTTCGAGATCTTCCGCCGGCTCGGCTACGTGCCGACCGAGTCCAGCGAGCACGGCGCCGAGTATGTGCCGTGGTTCCTGCCGCACGACGACGCGGTCGCCCGCCACGCGATCCCGGTGGGTGCGTACCTGGAGTGGTGCCAGGAAGGGTTGGACGAGTACGACGACGTACGCCGGCGGCTGGACGCGGGTGAGGACGTCACCGTCGACCCGGGGCAGGAGCTCGCCACGACCGTGATCGAGGCGCTGGAGGGCGGACCGGCCCAGGTCGTGGCCGGCAACGTCCGAAACGTCGGGCTGATCGAGAACCTGCTCGAGGGTGCGTGCGTCGAGGTCCCGTGCCTGGTCGACCGCACCGGGGTGCACCCCATCCGCGTCGGCGCCCTGCCGCCGCAGCTGGCCGCGCTGAACCGGTCGTTCCTCAACGTCTCCGAGCTCGTGGTGCGCGCCGTCCTCGACGGCCGACGCGATCACGTCCACCAGGCCGCCATGCTGGACCCGGCGACCGCGGCCGCACTGCCGCTGGACGCGATCGCCGCACTCGTCGAGGAGATGCTGACGGTGCATCGCCCGCTGCTGCCCGAGGCGCTGCGGTGACGACCACCGTGGTCCTCGACGAGGGTGACCTCCTACTGCGTGAGGCGGGACAGCTCTGCGAGGGACCCTTGTGGGACGAGCGTGACAACCGGCTGCTCTGGGTGGACGTCCCGGCCGGCGCGGTGCACGCCACCGACCTCGGGACCGGTGAGGACCGGGTGGTGCTGCGTGACAGCGGCCCGGTGGGCTGCGTGGCGCTTCGCGCCTCAGGCGGGCATCTGGTGGCCCGCCGCTCCGGGGTGGCCGGGGTCGAGCCCGGCTGGGGGCGGTGCAGCGACCTCGCGTCGCTCCCCGGACAGCAGCCGCGCACCCGCACCAACGACGGCGGGTGCGACCCGTGGGGCGGCTTCTGGGTCGGCACGCTCGCTACCGACGACCGCCCGGGGGCGGGGGGCCTGTGGCGCCTCGAGCCCGACGGCGCGGTGCGCCCGGCCCTGGACGGTGTCAGCGTCTCCAACGGGCTCGACTGGTCGCCGGACGGCTCGCAGATGTACTACGTCGACAGCCCGACCGGCCGGATCGACCTGCTCGATCTCGACCCCGACGACCGCTCGGTGCGGAGCCGGTCGCCGCTGGTGTCGCTGGGGCTGCCCGGGGCGGTGCCGGACGGGCTGACCGTGGACGCCGAGGGCTTCCTCTGGGTCGCCGTCTGGGACGGCGCCCGGGTGCGCCGGTACGACCCTGCCGGACGACTGGACCGCGAGCTGCTGCTGCCGGTCGACCGGGTGACCTCGATCGCCTTCGGGGGCCCTGCCCTCGACGTCCTCGTCGTCACCACCGCGTGGGACGGCCTGTCACCGTCGGCCCGCGCGGCGCAGCCGCTGGCCGGATCGCTGTTCGTGCACGATCCCGGCGTCCGCGGTCGGCGGGCCGGCTCGTGGGCGGGGTGAGCGGTGTCAGAAGATCGTGCGCAGGCCGCCCACCACGGTGCGGTCGTCGTCGACCAGCAGCAGCAGCGACCACTTGTCGAACGTCGTGCAGGGGTGCGAGACGCCCACGCCGACCAGGTCGCCGACAGCCAGGGGGTCGTCGGCAGGCACGGACAGCCAGGCGTGCTGGTCGCCCAGGGCGGTCACCGTCATGTCGCTGACGGCGCGCAGGTCACCGTCATGGGAGGCCCAGAGCGGCACCGGCAGCCCGAGGTCGAAGGACACGTCTCGGCGGCCGAGGTTGACCAGCGCGAGCGCGGGCTCCGGTCGCGAGAGCACGCGGCCCCACACCTCGATGGCCGCGGTGAACTCGTCGCGCTGCCAGCCCGGCTCGACGTCGGGCGAGACGTGCTCGTAGAAGCCGTCGTCGTGGGTCAGGTAGCAGCCGCTGCGCAGCACCACCCGCGCGCCGCGGGACCGGAGCGGCGCGAGCGTCTCGGCCACCTGGTCGAAGAAGACGCTGCCGCCGGCGGTCACCACCCGCTCGCCCGGTGCCATCAGCCCGGCGTCGTCCAGGGTGTCGAAGGTGTCGCGCAGGTCCGCCAGGTAGGCCGTGACCCGGGCGAGCGTCGCGGCCGAGCGGTCGTGGCCGATGGTGCCCTCGTAGCCGGCCACGCCCACCAGCGCGAGTCGGTCGGCGTCCTGCACCGCGCGCGCCACCGCCATCGCGGTGGCCGCGTCCCTGGTGCCGGTGCGCCCGTCGGCGTGGCCGACCTCGAGCAGCAGCTGCGCCACCCGGCTGCCACCGGACCGACCCATCGCGACCTGCGCCAGGCGCACACCCTCGACGGAGTCGACGTACCAGAGCACCTCGAGCCCGTCGTCGTCGTGCAGCCGGCCCGCCAGCCAGGCGAGTGCGCGCGCGTCGGTCACCTCGTTGGCGACCAGCACGCGGCGGACGCCGAGGTGCAGGAGCACTTCGACCTGGCGGGGCACCGCGGCCGTCAGCGCCCAGGCGCCGGCCGCGAGCTGGCGGGTCACCAGCTCGGGGGACATGTGCGTCTTGACGTGCGGCGCGAGCGACACGTCGTGCTCGGCGCAGAAGCCCCGCATGACGTCGAGGTTGCGAGCCAGGGCTGCCTCGCGGACGACCGCCACCGGCGTGCCGGTGTCGCCGGCCAGCACGTTCCAGCCGGTCGCTGCGAGGTCCTCGACGCTGAGGGCGGCGCCCGGTGGCAGCCCTTTGGTGCGCCAGTCCAGCCAGGAACCGTCCGACACGACCGAGCTCCTCTCCGGCGCGACCAGCGCGCGGTGAGCATAGCCACGCGACCACCACGAAGGGACCGACCATGAGCCGTGCCGAAGGGCGTACCGAGGCAGCGCCGCCGCCCGCTGGGCCCTACAGCCAGAGTGTCCGCATCGGCACCATCGTCGCGGCCGCCGGCCAGGCCGGCATCCGACCCGACGGGGAGGTCGTCAAGGGCGTCGGGCCGCAGACCCGGCAGGCGCTGGACAACATCGCTGCCGCGCTGGCGGCGTCGGGCTCGTCCATGGCTGACGTCGTGAGCATGCGGGTGTTCCTCACCGACCCGTCGCAGTTCGCCGAGATGAACGCGGCCTACGCCGACGCGTTCACCGCGCCCTACCCGGCCCGCACGACCGTCTACGTCGGGCTACCGGCCGGGCTGCTCGTCGAGATCGACGCGCTCGCGGTGGTGGCGTCGGCGTGAGGCTGCTGCGGGTGGGTCCGCCGCGTGACGAGCGTCCCGCGGTGCTGGTCGACGGTCGGGTCCTGGACGTCTCGGGCTGGGTCGACGAGCTCGACGGTGCCTTCCTGTCCGGTGACGGCCCGGCCCGGCTGGCCGGCCGCCTGGTGGATGAGGGCGCCCACCTGCCCGAGGTCGCGGCCGGCACGCGGATCGGCCCGCCGGTGCCGCGGCCGGGCAAGGTCGTCTGCATCGGCCTCAACTACTCCGACCACGCGCGCGAGTCGGGACAGCCGGTCCCGGCCGAGCCGGTCGTGTTCATGAAGGACCCGGCCACTGTCGTCGGACCCGCTGACGACGTGCACATCCCGCGCGGCAGCGAGAAGACCGACTGGGAGGTCGAGCTGGGAGTCGTGATCGGCCGGCCGGCGCGCTACCTCGACTCGGTCGAGGAGGCGGCCGGAGTGGTCGCGGGCTACTGCGTCTCGCACGACGTGTCCGAGCGGCACTTCCAGCTTGAGCGGGGCGGCCAGTGGGACAAGGGCAAGTCGTGCGAGACGTTCAACCCGCTCGGCCCGTGGCTGGTGACCCCCGACGAGATCGCCGACCCGCAGGCCCTCCGGTTGTGGCTCGACGTCAACGGTGAGCGTCGGCAGACAGGCAGCACCGCGGACATGGTCTTCGGGGTGCTCGAGATCGTGCGCTACCTGAGCAGGTTCATGGTCCTCGAACCCGGCGACCTGGTGAACACCGGGACGCCGGCCGGAGTCGGTCTCGGCCTGCGGCCCCCGACATACCTGGCGGCGGGTGACGTCGTGACGCTCGGTGTCGACGGCCTGGGCGAGCAGCGGCAGAGGTTCGTCCCGGCGCCGTGAGCAGGAGTTCGCCGTCCACGGGGCACGGTCGTCCACAAGCCCCGACGGTGGCGGTTGGGGGAGTCGCCCCGTCCCGGCTACCCTCGCTCGACGGCATGCCGCGCGCGGCCCCGTCCGTCCATCCCGCCGGGGGCATGGGGCCCTTCTCCGTAACGCGATCACGACCGTCGAGGACGAGGTGCGCGAGCTGGTCCGGCGCCGCGGCCTCGACCCGGTCGCCGATCCCGCGGCCGTCCGCCGCCTGGTCGACGAGGTGATCACCGACTACGACGAGCGCAGCCTGTCCGGCACGTTGCCGCAACTGACTGACGCCCTTTAGGTGGCCCGGCAGGTGTTCGACGCGGTGGCCGGTATCGGCAGGAGAGTCCCGTGGAGTGGTGGGGTGTGAGGGTCAACGGCGAGGAGATCTGGATCAAGGGTCGGCTGGCTGTCAGGTAGGTGGTTGCCCGTGGACTGTCCCGCGGGTTGATGGGTGAGTCGAACCGCCCTGGGCGGACGCGCGGAGGTCCCTGCTCGGACGGTGCCCCCGATCGCTGCCGGCCGGCGCGGTTTCCGAGCACACTGACGTGAAGCCAGCGGAGCCGCTCGGAGCGACAGGTGGACCATGGAGGGACGCGCGAGCTGCACGGACGCCGAGCTGCTGCGCGCCGTGGCCGACGGGGACACCGGTGCCCTCCGTGTCCTCCACGAGCGGCACTCGGCGTGGCTGACCGTCCGGCTGCTGCGCCGTTGCAACGACCGCGGCCTGGTGGCCGAGGTCCTTCAGGACACTTTCGTCGCCGCGTGGAAGGGGGCGGGGAGCTTCCGAGGCGACGGCGAGGTGGCCGGATGGCTCTGGGGGGTGGCCATCCGACGGCTGGTGTCCAGGTTGCGCACCCGGGACCGCACCGCGGAGGTACCCGTGGCGGAGGTTGTCCTCGCTGCCGATGTCAGCGTCGAGGAGCGCGTCCTCGCCGGCGTGGAGTACGGCGACGCCGGCGCGGCGCTCGCCCGGCTCAGCCCCGAGATGCGGGCCGTCGTCCAGGCGACGGTCCTGGACGGGCTCACCACCCGGGAGGCCGGCCAGCTGCTCGGCGTACCTCGCGCCACTGTGAAGACCCGCCTGTTGCGGGCTAAGGCGCAGCTGCGCCGCGACCTGGTGGAGGGACCGGCATGAGCAACCGGACGACACGGACCTGGCACGTCGACGACGACGCGCTGCGCGGGTGGGTCGAGGGCACCGCGGGGCAGCTGGTGAGCGCCTCCGTGGAGCAGCACCTCGGTACCTGCGAGCGGTGTCGCGACGCTGTCACCGCGATGGTCGGCACCGACGAGCTGAACACCTGGCAGGGCGTGCTCGCCGCCGTCGAGGCGCCGGCCCAGGCACCGGTCGAGCGGCTGCTCACCCGGCTCGGTCTCTCCGGCGCGGACGCCAAGGTCATCGCGTCCGCCCGGGCGATGCACGCCCCTTGGGTCGTCGGGCTGACCGTCGTCATCGCGTTCGTCACGGTCTCCGCGGCGTTCGCCGAGGTCGGAGGGCTGCTGCTCTTCCTGCTCGTTGCGCCGCTCGTGCCGGTGATCGGTGTCGCCGCCGCCTACGGGCCCGGTGCTGACCCGACGTACGAGGTGGTGCTGGTCGCGCCGTACGCCACGGCTCGCATCGTCCTGCTCCGCGCGGCCGCTGTGCTGCTCACGTCGGTGCCGCTCGTCGTCCTCGCGGGCCTGCCGTTGCCAGGCGAGGCATGGGTCGCGGTCGCGTGGCTGCTGCCGGCCGCCGGCTTCATCGCGGTCGTGCTGACCGCCAGCATCTGGGTCGAGCCGATGTACGCGGCGACCCCGGTCGCGGTCGGGTGGGTCGGCACCGTCCTCGTAGCCCAGCGCAACGGCGACGCGCTGGCCGTCTTCGCGCCGCTCGCAATGAGCCTCTACGCCGGCCTCCTCGCCGTCGCCGTCCTCGTCCTGCTGCAGCGCCTTCTCAGCACCACCCCCTCCTGGCGGCTCCGATGAGCACGCCACAGACCGAAGGACCCCACATGCCCGAACCCACCGTGTCGTTGCGCGGCGCCGCGAAGTCCTACCGCGGCACGCCCGCGCTGGCCGGCGTCGACGTCGACCTCTACCCGGGCGTCGTCGGCCTGCTCGGCCCCAACGGTGCCGGCAAGTCGACCCTGCTGCGGATGCTGGCCACTGTCCTCGGCGCGGACGCCGGCACCGTGCGGATCCTCGGCCGCGACCCGGCCATCGGCGCCGACCGCACCGCGATCCGCCGACGCCTGGGCTACCTGCCGCAGGAACTCGGCTACCCGCGCGGCTTCACTGCCTACGGGTTCCTCGACTACATGGCTGTCCTCAAGGAGTGGGACGACCCAGAGCAGCGGCGCGCCGAGGTGCGCCGGGTGCTCGAGCAGGTCGACCTCGCTGACCGCTCCACCAAGCGGATCCGCACCCTGTCCGGCGGGCAGAAGCGGCGGGTCGGTCTGGCCCAGGCGCTGCTGGGCTCCCCCGATCTGCTCGTCCTCGACGAGCCGACGAACGGCCTCGACCCCGAGCAGCGGGTGTCACTGCGCACGGTCCTCGCCGAGGTCGGACGGCGCGCGACCGTGCTGGTCGCGACCCACCAGACCGAGGACGTCGCCGCCCTGTGCGAACGGGTCGTCGTCCTCGACGGGGGCGCGGTGCGCTTCGACGGCCCGGTCCGGGATCTGGTCGGCACCGCCGACGGGCGGGTCTGGCTCTCCGACGCGCCCGACCCGGTCGCGCAGGCCTCGTGGCGCACAGGTACCGGCCGCTACCGCAACCTCGGTGCCGCACCGGCCGGCGCCGACCTCGCCGAGCCGTCTCTCGAGGACGCCTACCTGCTGCTGCGGCGCACCTCCGCCCCGGCGGAGGTGGCGGCATGAGCGCCCTCGTCGCCGACCGGCTGGTCGTGGACTCCACGCCGGCGACTTCGCTGCGCCGGCTCGCCACGATCGAGGCGAAGCGATACGCCCGGCACCCGCTGTTCGTCCTACCGGCGCTGCTGTGCGCCGGGCTGAGCATCGGCCTGCACGGCCCGGAAGAGCTCGACTACCAGGTCATCCCGGCGTTCTTCCTCGGCGTCTTCGGCGTGGTGGTCGCCGCGCGGCTCACCCGCTCGACCGACTCCACGACCCCGATCCTCGACGCGGCCCCGGTCACGGTCACCCGCCGTACCGCCGCCCTCTGCCTCGCGTGCGCCGTGCCTTTCGTCACCGCGGTGCTCATCGTGATGCTTCACCGGGTGACGATGCTGGTCGACCCGACGCCTGCCTCCCGCTACGGGACGTACGGTGTGTTGGACCGCCAGGTCATCACGCTGCTACTACCGATCGTGTACGCCGCGGGCGGGCCGCTGCTCGGCGTCGCCGTCGGCCGATGGCTGCGGTTCCCCGGCGCACCGCTGCTCGCGATGGTCGCACTGATCGCCTGGTCCAGCACGTTCGGATACCTGCCGCAGAGCAACAACAGCGCGTCGGGTCTGGTGCGCTTCCTGCACGCGTTCACGCCGTACACCGCCTTCGCGTTCAGCGACGGTGACAACATCCACCCGATCACGCTCGTCACGACGATGCCCGGCGCGCCGCACTGGTTCGCCGTCTGGGCGATCGCCCTCTGCGGCCTCGCCGTCTGCGCGGCCCTCTGGAAGGGAGCCGGTGACGTCGTCCGAGGACGACTCGTCCGCACCTTCGCCGTCATGGGTGCCGTGGCCCTCGTTGCCGTGTCCCTCGCCGCGGTGGGCGGGCACAGCGTCAACCACGAGACCGACCGGTCCGGGTCCACGACCGTCAGCCGTGGCGACTGACCCCCGGCTGCGTCGCGGCCTTCGCGTCCTGCGGTCGACGCCGTGGCTGCCGGTGGCTGGGGCGTCTGCCGTCGGCGGGGCGCTGCTGCTCACCGCCGCCGCGACGCCCACCGCGGGCTACGCGATGTTTATCGTCGTGATCGGCCTGGCGACCTGCGGCAGCGCGGCGGGGTACCTGCTCGACGAGGAGTCCTCCGCGGTGCTCGACGCGACGCCGACCTCCCGCAGCCGGCGCACCGGGTGGCGGCTGATGGCGCTGGTGCTCCCGGCCGGCGTCGCGCTGACCGGGCTCGCGCTGCTGGACCGGGCCGACGGCACCGGGCAGTGGGAGTGGCAGAAGCTCGGCCCGCTGGCCGCCGGCAGCCTCGCGACGGCTACGGCGCTGGCGGCGGTGTTACGCCGCGGCAACAGCGCGCCGGGCGACGTGGCCGCCGCCGTCACCCTCACGGGTGTCCCGCTCGTCGTCGCCAGCAACCCGTTGCGGCACTGGGTCTCCGTCGTGCCCTCGCACGACGCGGGCGTGGGGCGAAGCGCCCTGCTCTGGGCGTCGGTCGTGCTGGCGGCGGCGGTCGTCGTGGTGCGCTGCTCGCGCGACCCGGTGCGCACCTGAGCTCGCCGTGCTGTGGGGCGTCGCCGCCTGGCTGGGCGGCTCGGTGACTCTGGTCGGCCTGGTCGTGGTGGGAGCGGTCGTGGTCGTCGCGAACCGGTAGATGCGGGGGTATCGCTCGGTCCGGCGGGCATCACGACGCCGGTACGCGACCCCTGGGCTCCTTCGGGCTGACTGATGCGCCTGGCATTGGCGCTGTCGCTCGGGCGATGACGGTGCGGTCCAGGGGGGCTCCTTCCTCGTCGCTGCGAGGATCACAGGACGTCCCTCCTCGGGGTGACGGAGAGCGCGAGGGCGACCGCCGCGGCGGTGTACACGCCGAGGACGAGCCCACCGACCACTGGCGACAGCAGCCTGCCGTCGAGGCTCATCGAGGGGCCGAGCTGCAACACCGCATCGGTCGCTCCCCCCGGCAGCCACCGTCCTATCGCCGGGTGCGCGGGGATGACGATCTGCTCGACGGCGAGCATCCAGACCAGCACGCCGACGGCGGCGGCGATCTGGTTGCGGACCAGGGCGCCGATCGCGACACCGATGACGCCGTACGCCGCCATCACCACGAACCCGGCCGCAACAAGCTGCCAGAACTGCGCCCCCGTGGTCACGTCGCCGTCCCGGGAGCGGACCAGCGCGATGGCCAAGGTCACCGAGAGGGCCAGCGTCGCCGCGGTGATGACGACGCTGAAGAGGGCCAGCGACAGCCACTTCGCGACGAGGACACGCGTGCGGCGCGGCTCGCCCAGGTAGGTCGACGTGACCGTGCCGTAGCGGAACTCCTGCGTGAACGCGAGCACGCCGAGCAGCACCACGAACACCAGGGGGACGCCGAAGCCGATCCCCACGGTGCCGGCGACGAGGCCGGGGTCGTCGAGAGACACCGGAGCGTTCTCGGCGCCCACCTTCGGGACGTTCACGGCGACCGTCAGAGCCACCAGGCCGAGCGTCGCGAGCAGCAGACCCGTCGGCGTCCGTGTGCTGCGCAGCTTGAGCACCTCCGCATGGACGAGCGCCTTCACTGGAGCGCCTCCTCTACTGATGTCCGTCGCTGCGCCCCGCCGGACTCCTGGATGAGTCGGAAGAAGGCCTGCTCCAGGTCGGCCGTCCCGGCGAGACCGTGCAGCACGACCCCGTGCGCCGCCGCGATCTCCCCCACCTCCTCGGGTGTCGCGTCGACCGCGAGCCCGTCGTCCGTAGGGCGGTAGGCGTGGCCGGCCGCGTCGAAGGCGGCCCCCAGCCGGTCCGGATCCGGCGTGCGGACCCGGGAACCGGCGCCCGCCTCGGCGCGTAGTGCGGCGAGGCTGGCCGACCGGACCAGCCGCCCATGGACGAGGACGAGCACGTGGTCAGCGGTCTGCTCGACCTCGCTCAGCGCATGGCTGGACAACAGCACCGTGCGACCCTCGTCCGCGAGTCGGCGCACGTAGCCGCGCAGCCACCGCACGCCCGGCGGGTCGAGGCCGTTCGTCGGCTCGTCCAGAACGAGCACTGCCGGGTCGCCGAGCATCGCCGCGGCCAGCCCTAGTCGCTGGCGCATCCCGAGGGAGAACTCCCCGACCCGCCGCCGCGCGTCCGCCGCGAGCCCGGTCTCGGCCAGGACGCGGTCGGGCGCGTCCTGGGGCAGCCGGGCCGCGGTCGCGAGGACGCGCAGGTGGTCGAGCGCGGTGCGGCCGGGATGGCAGCCCGACGCCTCCAGGACCGCGCCGACGTGACGGGCCGGGTCCGGCAACTCGTCGTACCGCGTGCCGCCGAACGTCGCGGCCCCAGTGCTCGGCGCCACGAGCCCGAGCAGCATCCGCAGCGTGGTGGTCTTCCCGGCGCCGTTAGGCCCGAGTAGGGCCGTCACCTCGCCCGGCGTCGCGACCGCGCTGACGTCATCAACCGCGCGGACGCCCCCGAAGGACTTGGTGAGGTTGCGCAGCTCGACTGCGCCGCTCACCGGTTGCCTCTTCGATCGCGACATCGCCACGAGCCCTTTTCCTTCAGGCAACCTGATCTTCAGGTACCTTGAGCAATGTGGCACAGCACCCGCAGACGGTCAACACCGTCGCTCTGCTCGGCCGCGCCTACAGCCTGCTGGGATTCCGCATCGTCGACGGCGTAGTGGGCGCCGGCTTCCCACAAAGGCCGGCCCACTCGGCCGTTTTCGGGCAGATCGCGCCCGACGGCTCACGGCTCACAGACCTGGCCCGGCGGGCGAACATGTCGCCGCAAGCGATGGGCGAGCTCGTCGATGAGCTCGAACAGATGGGGTACGTCGTCCGCCGGCCGGACCTGACCGACCGGCGGGCCAAGCTGATCATCCTGACCAGGAAGGGGCAGGCCTGCATCGCAGCGGGTATCGCCACCATCGACGGGATCGAGCAGCAGTTGGCCGACCGCCTCGGCGAGCGCGGTCACCGGCAGCTGCGGAGTCTGCTCACCAAGCTCTTGGACGACGGCGACGGGTGAGGCGATCACAGCCGGTCGTCGATGTGAAGGCGCACCACCGAGATCGTCAGATACACCCTCAGGGCGGCGGTGAGCCGAGCGCCTCCGTGCCGCCTGTTCGGTCGGGCAGGCTATGCACCGAGGCTCAACCAGTCCGCCGCTTCCAGCGGGTCCCGCGACCGTCAGCACGAGGCGCATCGGTCCATCGTGGCCGGGTCGCCGGTCCGGCTGGTCCATCTGTCTACGGGGCACGGTTGTCCACAGGCCACGCGTCCGGCGGTTGGGGAGCGACCCGCCCACGGTTACCCTCGCCGGGGAGCGGCGCGCAGCCGCGACGGACGCCGAGCCCAGGGGGACGCCCTCGTGAACGCGATCACGACCGTCGAGGACGAGGTGCGCGAGCTGGTCCGGCGCCGCGGCCTCGACCCGGCCGCCGACCCGGGCGCTGTCCGCCGCCTGGTCGACGAGGTGATCACCGACTACGACGAGCGCAGCCTGTCCGGCACGTTGCCGCAGCTGACCGACGCCCACCAGGTGGCCCGGCAGGTGTTCGACGCGGTGGCTGGGTTCGGCCCGCTGCAGAAGTACCTCGACGACCCCACCGTCGAGGAGATCTGGATCAACGAGCCGACGAAGGTGTTCATCGCGCGCCGCGGCGTGCACGAGCTGACCACGACTATCCTCACCGGCGACGAGGTCCGGGACCTCGTCGAGAAGATGCTGAAGTCGTCAGGCCGTCGGGTCGACCTGTCGACGCCGTTCGTCGAGGCGAACAGTCGATTGGGATAGGTCGGTGGCTCCCTCGGCGCGAGCGGTGTCCCGAACCGCTTCCGATTGCTTGTGAAGCACTTCCGACCCTGACGATGAACGGACAACCGCCAACGGGACTCGCGGCTCTGCCGCGGCTCTGAGGTCGGGGTCGATACGCTCCGCTCGCGACGGTCAAGACGGTCTTGACCGGGATACGGTCGCGAACGTATGGTCTCTACACACAAGACGCTTCAGACTGAAGCGTCGGAGAGGAACACGTGAACGACCTCAGAATCCAGGTGCAGATCGCCATCGACGCCTCGGAGGTGACGGCGGACAAGGCGGTTGAGTACGTCAAGAACATCGTCGCCGGCCTCAACAAGGCCAACGGCACCAGCACGCCCGTCGTGCTGTCGGCGCCGGTCTTCGGCCTCGATAAGCAGCTCGGTCGGCTTCTCGACCACAACCCGGTCTTCGCCACGCGGGTGCGTACGGTGCACGACCAGCTCATCGCGCTCGGCTACGTGCCCACGCTGCCGAGATCGAAGAAGGACCCGCTTCCGAGCTACATCAGCTACATCGACCCGGTCATCGGCAGCAACCTCGGAAACCTCAACAGCGAGAAGTTCTACGTCATGCGCGGCGAGCTCAAGACCGAGCTTGAGGCGCTGCCGCACTTCGGCTCCGACAGCCGTTACGCGAACGTGCACCTCGTCAACGACGACGCAGTGCAGGCGCTGCTCAAGATCGCCGAGCGCGAGAAGAAGTAGCCGCTCGTCACTGCACAGCGACACCGAAGGGCCCCGGACGGTGCACCGTCCGGGGCCCTCGCGCGTCCGAGCCTCCGACCCCCCGACGAATGCTCATACGGTCACGCGTGCCGTCCGCCTTGGGCGGCTCGTCGTCCCACAGTCATCGAGGGATGCCTTGGGCGTGGCTCCGGCGGGCTGCTTGCGGACACCCGCCGCGGTAATGTGCCTCGCCCACCCGGATCTGTTGACGTAACGACAACCTTTACTTTATGGTTGCTCTCACGGCAACGATTGGTGGTGGGACGTGCGGATGGGCGGCGTCACGGAGGTGGCAGAAGCGCTTGGCGTCTCTCGGCAGCGCCTGTCCAAGCTTCGCGGACGCGCAGACTTTCCCGATCCCATCGGGGTGCTCGCGCAGGGACCCATCTGGGACCTCGACGCGGTCGAGGCGTGGAACGGCTCCGGCTCTAGGAACTCCACCCCGGGTCGGCCCCGGGCTGACGCTGCCGTGAGGACACTGGGCGGCCGCTTCGCACTGGAGCAGCTGATCGGCCGGGGGGGGTTCGCCGCCGTCTACCGAGCGGCAGACCGCAAGCAGGGCGGCCAACTCGTCGCCGTGAAGATCCTTCACGACGTCGCGGCCGTGGACCCCGAGGCGTTGGCCCGCTTTCGCCGCGAGCTCCGGCTCCTCGAGGGACTGGAGCACCCGAACGTGATCTCCGTCCTGGGCCAGGGCCAGGCCGAGGATGAGGGTCCCTGGTATGCCATGCCGCTCGCTCAGGGCAGCCTCCACGACGCCCTTGAGGAGATCGAGGGCAACCAGGCGATGATCTTGGACGTCATGCGGCAGGTTTGCGCTGGGCTCGCCTACATCCACAGCCGGGGCATCTTCCACCGTGACCTCAAGCCCGGGAACATCCTGCGGTCCCAGGCGGGGAACTGGGCGATCTCCGACTTCGGCCTCGCTGTCGAGGTCGAGCGCAACACGTCCTTCCTCACCTCGACACTGCGCGCCGGTCTCGGCTCCTGGTGGTACACGGCGCCGGAGCAGTGGACGAACGCCCGCAACGCCGACCACCTCTCCGACGTCTACAGCCTGGGAAAGGTGCTGCAGCAGATGGTGACCGGCGAGCCGCCGGTCAACAACGAGATGCCGTCCGGGCCTCTGCGACCCATCGTCGAGCGCGCCACAGCCAACAAGGCAGACCAGCGGTACGGGGATGTCGAAGAACTCTTGGCGGCCGTCGAGGTCGCCATCGGGGCCCCAACCGGCAGGTGGGAGTCGGCCGAGGACGTCGCGAAGCGCCTGCTCGAGCGGGTTCGGCTCCCGCGGCCCGCCGCCGAGGACCTCGTTGAGCTCCTGTCGTGGGCACAGTCCCTCGACGAGAACAACCGCGACGACATGGGGGCCCTCGCCCGCGTCCTGCCCTGGATTCCCGCACGGGCCATCCGAGCCCTGAACGCCGGGGACGCTGGCGCATTCCGGCGGATCTTCGAGCGCCACAGCCTTCACGTCGAGGCCACCAGCTTCGACTTCACCTACTGCGACGTGCTCGCCGACTTCGCTCGACGGGCGGTCCAGCAGACCGAAGACACCGCCATCCTGCGGGCCGCGGTCCGGTCCCTCGCGGTGCTCGGTAGCGGCCACAACAGGTGGTACGTGCGGGACGTCCTCACCACGCTCCTGCAAGCCGTCCGCAGCACCGAGCAGGCCGTCGCGGCCGCCGATGCACTGCGGCAGGCAGGCCACGCTGCAGCCGCCTTCTCTGTCAGCGACTTCTCCCTCCGGTCGCTGCACCCGGTCCTTCGCGAGGGCATCGGCACCTACCTGGACGAGGACAAGCCAACATGATCTCTATCTACGACGACCAGATCGGACGCTCATGACCCTCACCTGCGAGGAGGTTGCCGCGTTCTTCACCGAGACGCGGGTCGACATCGCGGCCAACCCGCGGCTGCGTGAACCTCAGGTCGAAGGCCACGCAGCGGCGGTCGCGCACTTCGCCGCCGGTGGCGGGCAGGCCCTCGAGCAGATCCCCGTCGGGTGCGGCAAGTCGGGGCTGATCACCCTGCTGCCGTTCAAGGTCGCCGAGGGACGCGTCCTGGTGATCGCGCCGAACCTGACCATCCGCAACCAGCTCGTCGACGCCTTCAGCAGCAGCAGCCCCAGCTGCTTCTACCGCAGCGCCGCGGTCCTGACCGACCTCAGCGCAGGCCCGTTCGTCGCGGCCCTCGACGCCGACGCCAACCTCAGCGACCTCGAGGAGGCCCACGTTGCCGTCACCAACATTCAGCAGCTCGCGGCAGGCGGTGGACGCTGGCTAAGCAACCTGCCAGAGGACTACTTCGACCTCATCCTCGTCGACGAGGGACACCACAGCGCCGCCAGCAGCTGGCAGGAGGTCTTCGAGTGCTTCCCCAACGCAAAGATCCTCAGCCTCACCGCCACGCCCTTCCGGAGCGACGACCAGCCCGTCGAGGGCGAGCCCATCTACAGCTACCACATCGCCGAGGGGATGCGCCGGGGCTACATCTCCCAGGTCCAAGCCTCCAACGTCGCGCCGACCGAGCTCCGTTTCACCTACCGTGGACAGGAGAGTACCCACACGCTCGAGGAGGTGCTGCGGCTCAAGGACCGCAACTGGTTCTCGCGCGGCGTCGCGCTGGCGGAGCGGTGCAACGTGTCGATCGTCGACGGCTCGATCGAGTGGCTCAAGCACCTGCGTGACACGGGCAACGTGCACCACCAGATCATCGCCGTCGCCTGCTCGGTCGACCACGCACGGGCCATCCGTCGTCTGTTCGAAGAGCGTGGTTACACCGCGCACGAGATCCATTCGCAGATGAGGCCCGAAGAGCAGGCCCGCGTCCACCGCGACCTGCGCGATGGAACGCTCGACGTCATCGTGCAGGTCCAGATGCTCGGCGAGGGCTTCGACCACCCGCCACTGTCGGTTGCTGCGATCTTCCGGCCGTTCAGGTCGCTCAGCCCGTACATCCAGTTCGTGGGGAGGGTCATGCGGGTGAACGTGCAGCAAGCACCGGGGCACCTGGACAACCGCGGGATTGTGGTCAGCCACGTGGGCCTGAACCTCGACCGGCACTGGGAGGACTTCAAGTCGCTAGACGCGGCCGATCAGCAGCTCGTACAGGCCTGGCTGCTCAGTGGCGAGCAAGGACCTCCCCCCGCCGCCGAGGGCGACGACCGCCAGCCCTTGCTTCCTTCGATGCTCGTCAGTCACGAGCTGACACTCGACCAGTTCCTCGGCGAGAAGTTCCTCGACATCCCAGACGCCGACCTGCCCGACCGGGTCATGGACGCCCTCCGCGCCCAGGGCATCGACCCGGCAGCGGCGGGCCTCAACCGGGAGATCCTCGACGCCCTCCGGGAGGCGGACTCACTGGCCGAGCCCGTCGGTCCCGTCGCGCAGCCAGTCCAGCCACAGGCCCGCCGTCAGCGACAGCGAGCGCGGCTCAACGACCAGATCAAGGCGGTGTCCGTTAGGATCTGCCAGGCCGTGAAGCTCTCGCTGGGAGGGCGGAAGCTCGCATCCAGGGGCGTCGGCGGTGCGACCTCTGACCTCAGCGCGGTGATCATCCTGATGAACGGCGCCGTCAACACCCACCTGGGCCATGACGCCGGAACGCGCCGGGAGCTCTCCACCGAGGAGCTGGAACGGGCGATCGGGTCGCTCGACGAGATCGCCGACCGGGTACAAGCGGACGTCGTCAGGCGGATCGCCTAATGCCCGGCAAGACGCGCTCCATACTCCTGGGCCTGGAGGTCCGGCCGGCTGGCCGCTCGTGCAACTGCAAGCACAACAAGACCCACCGGATTCAGATGGGAGAGCTGCGCTTCGTGGTGAAGAACGCCGGTGCGGCCGCCGGCGAAAACGGGTACTGCCGCTCCTGTGCCGAGGTCATGATCACTGAGGCACAGCAAAGTCTGGAGCAGCTGCTCACCGCGCTTCATGACTCCGGAGGCGACGTCTGTTCGTTCACGCGATGACTTGCCTCCGTGGTACGCCATGCGTCTGACCTGCGCAAACAGGTCTGTCGGACCGGTGAGCAAAAATATCTGGAGGAAAGTTGGGGGGAAACCCGCGCGCGCGCACCTACGAAGGAGCGTCCGTGCGGTTGGGGACGAGGACGAAGTCGTTGGGTCCAGGCGAGACGAACACTCCATCGAGGAGGGATGGGCGAGATGGCGAGCACCGGGTCCGGTGGGCAGCGCGCCCGCGGTCTCGCTGCTGCGCGCCTACAACCGGAGAACCAGGTAGCCATCGAGCAACCCGACACTGCGGCGCTGCGGGACGAGGCGGCTCGCATCGATCGCCTCGCTGGTGACCGAGACCTGATCGACCGGCTGCGCCGTCGCGACTTCACCGGCGCCGAGTACGACCGCACGGCAGAGGAACTTGTCCGCTACGGCGTCGCCGTCCTCAAGTCATGGATTCTGGCGGGCACCATCTACGAGAAGTGCGCCTATAAGGGCCGACCCGTCAAGCGGGCGGACTTCGAAGCCTTCGATGATGCAGAGGCCGAGTCCATGGCCGGCGAGGTCATCACGGTGGCGATCGCGCGCTTCCGCACCGAGGTGCTGCTGCCAGGGCTCTGGGACCCGAGCCGGGGTGCGTCGCTCACCACCTACTTCGTGGGGCAGTGCATCCTCTGCTTCCCCGGCGTCTACCGACCCTGGCGCACCCAGCAGCCGCCGAAGCGCAACTGGGCCCTCAACCGACTGGACGAGAACCTCTCGACCGAGCAAGCGGTCGAGGACGACGTGATCCGAGAACGCACGACCGTAGACGCTCTGCGGCTGGTGAAGAGTCAAGAGGCTCGAACCGCGCTGGTCATGGTCGGCATGGGCTACCGCCAGGCTTATATCGCCGAGCATCTAGGCATGACCGAGAAGGCCGTCGAGCGAATGATCCACTACGCCAAGCAGCAGGTTCGCAAGGGGAGGGAGTCCGCGTGAGCAAGATCGAACGTGCGATTGAGCGCTCATCACTGGGGACCAAGAAGGCGCAGGCCGCCCGCCGGTCCGTCTCCCGAGCCAGCGCCACCCGCATCGTGGCAGCAGCTGCCACGAAATCAACCAGCAGAACCTATGGGGGGAAACGCTGAAGGTGCGACCTATACGCAAGCGTGGACGGTCGAACCCGACCTGACATGTGGCGGGGGCTCGATGGGCCTCGAACCACGCCAGCAACCGACCTGTCGGCCACCGCCGACAAGGCTCACCGCAGCGCCTTGGCCCACGCCCTGGTTCGCACCAGGTCAACATGCCATCCCTAGCTCTTCCACGAGTCGCAACACGCCTGCACCGTCCTGGAATCGACACACCTCGGCGGTCAGCAGAGAGGTCTCAACCATGACCACCCAGATCACCACCGACCTGCAGGTCCAGAATCAGGGCATCAACATCGACATCGAGTCGATCGCACCTACCCACGCATTCGGCGCGGACGCCTATGACGTGGCGAACATGACGATCACCGCCACGGTGCAGTCCCCGGCCGAGCAGGGCTACCGCCTGGTCCTGGCCGCGGACGTTGAGGCGGGCACCTCGGCGTTCGTCCGGGTCGTCTCCGCCTCGAAGGCCCACTTCAAGGACACCGCAACGTTCAAGCGGATCATCAAGAGAGACGCCGAGATCATCCGGCCGATCCTTCTCAAGGCGGGAATCGTCCTTGACCCCAGCGGGGACGAGCAGGACCAGCTAGAGGCCCACGCCGCTCACTTCAAGGTGGCCGACCTCAAGATACCGGCCGGTCAGCAGGTCCTGCGGATCCACGCCAGCCAGAAGCTCAACCCCGTCGACGGCAACCCCCGCCGCTACCGGTTCACCATGTACGCGCCCCAACTGAGTCTCGCCCCCGTGGGTAACGTGCGCCTCGGTGCGACCGTGGTCTTCCCCCTCGACATCAACGCCACCATCGACCCCCCCGTCGTCGAGGCGATGCCCGGCCAGCCAGCGGTCAACCTGGTTGGCGGCGGGGACGCCCCCGTGCAGCTGGGACTGCAGAAAGCCTACGGCTGGGCCTTCCAGGCCGACCCCAAGATCACCGTCTCCTACACCTACAACTGACTCCAACAAGGGAAGGCAGACCCGAGGTCGATTCCCGGCAGGTCGTGCTGGTGCTCAAACCGCGCACCTCGCAATGGGTACTCGCGCGGGCCACGTTCCTCAAGCCAACGTGACTCATGGGCCGTCGCTGAGCGGTCGGTAATTTCGGCTGCATTCTGGAGTCACCCAGGACCCTCTGCAGCTTCGACTGACGGCGCGTCGTCCTTCGCGCGGAGAACTTGTCCGACGGGCTCTACGGCTGCCGAAGCGCGACGCAGGCGAGTTCGGCGTCAACTGGCCTCAGCTTGACGTGTTCGAGGTCCCCTTCGTGCGCCGGAGGAACTTGGTCGCGACTCTAGAGTCTCCGCTGTGAGTACCCGGCGCACGACTTGTGCCTGTGCCTCGGTAATTGGAGGGACCTCAGCGAGCTGAACGCCCACCCAGGCACTGAGTTGTAACTGTTCCGCAGGGGTCAGCTCTCTCCACCGAGCTCCTTTCATGACGAGACGTCTCGACAGGCTCGGGATGAGCGATCTTGGTGACCGGAATTGATCCGGGAGGGGGGCCTGGTCGTTCGCATACCAACACACGATGCGCACCCAGGTTGGCCGAGATATTGGCCGCCTACATATGGAGTCTGTGGTCATGCGATCTCGGCCTCCGAGGCGAGATCAAGGGGGGTCGAGCGCCCAGCCGAATCGCGGCCGATGCTGGACAACATGTTGGACCACTGGTTGGACAACCTGGTTGGTCACCATGCGGGTCATGTCATCTCTCCACTCAGGAATGGTTGGCGCCAGTTGTCAACAGATGCCAGCAAGGGTCTTGACTGCCCGATTCGATCAAGCCAGGCTGCGACGCAAGCGATATCGAGGGACCACCTCGAGGTTGCAGGTTGATCTTTCGGATGACTCCGCCCAGGCGGGAGAAGCTCGCGCGAGGGGAACCGCCGCTCGCGAGGCGACGACGGTGACGGCGGTGCTGGCCGTGGGAATCGCAAGACAGACGGGTCTCGGCGTCCGATCGCTGACTGTCGTCGCCGCGGGAGTCCTGGTCGCCTGTTCGAGTAGTCCAGGCGCCGCGCCTGGGCCGACCAGCGCGCCGGCGGTCACGCTAGAGGGCGACGCCAGCCCGACATTGACAGCGACCGTGAAAGATGAAGTGCTGTCGGACTACCGGGCATTCTGGGAAGCATTGCCAAAGGCTTCACGGCTCAAGGAGGGTGCCCGCAAACGGCTGCTCGCCGAACATCTCGTAGATCCCGCGCTGTCCCGGGTGGCCCAATCCCTCGCCTCGCAAGCGGCCTTCAACAAGCGGCTATACGGAGAAAACCGTCCACGTCCGCGTCTTGTTGATTTGGGGCCGTCCACGGCGACAATCAAGGACTGTCAGGACTCGAGCCAGGCCGGAATAGTCGACCTAAAGAGCGACGAGAGACTCACTGTCGGCGTCGCGCGAAACCCGGTCAAGGCAACGGTCAAGCTCGATGGTGACGGCCGCTGGAAGATCGCGACGATCACTTATCCAAGCGGTGACTGTTGAACGGCCTCGCCCCCCTAACGGTCATCGTCGTTTTGGCTCTGACCTATCTCGCCCCAGGGCGGGCGGGCGCTGGGGAGTCGGCTCCGATCGTCGTTGTCGGCGACAACAACGGCGGTATCTCGACTGGGGTTTTCGACCCCGGGACCGATCCCACGCGAGGCGGAACTTCGGCCAACGAATCGTCCGCCGTGACGTGCAGTTACCGCCCGGATACGAGCAACCACTCGTCAGGACCTCCGCAGTGGGAGCGTGATGCGCCTCACCTTCGCGAGGAGGGGGCGTGGTTCTTCCGCCAGTGCAGCGACGGCTCCTTCACAGTCGTGTGGATCCCGGCCGATGCTGGCTCGCCGAACGCCCCCCGGGTCTCACCGGGCGAGCTGGCGGTGCAGGCGGCGAACTATCTGCCGCTGCCCGCGCCTGCGGTGCATCACAACCCGGACCAGACCGAGGGGCGTCCGCAGACGGTGGTCGGTGTGCCAACGTGGCTGTGGGTCGCTGAGGGTTCCTTCTCGACTTTGCGGCAGACCACGTCGGCGGGTGGGGTGTCCGCGACTGTGACGGCCAGGCCGGTCTCAACCATCTGGACAACCGGTAGTGAGGACGCCGCGGGCCTGGTGTGCTCGGGGCCGGGCGTGCCCTACGACCCGTCCCGGGAGCCGGAGGGCCAGTCGACGTACTGCTCCACGATGTACTCGCGCTCCAGCGCGGCACAGCCGCAGACGGGTCCGCTACCCAATGACCGGTACTTCACCGGCACTGCCACCACCGTGTGGCGGGTCAGCTGGACCGGTAGCGGCGGTACCCAAGGGACCCTTCCCGACCTGCGTCGGACCAGCACATTCCGGCTCGCGGTCGCCGAGATTCAGGCGGTGAACCAATGACCACAGACCTCAGTCGGCCTGTGCCACCCAACGGCTCGACACCTACGACCACGCATGAGGTGCCGCGGGGCGCACCGGCCACGCCGCTGGCAGCGCCGCGGCTGGTCGCGCCGGGCCGCCGCCGCCCCGCTGTGTGGGGGCTGGGTTTGGCGCTGGTGATGGCCGGCGGTGCGGTGGCGGCCGCGACCACGATGGCCGCCGGTGACCGCGCCGCGGTGCTGAGCGTGGTCCGTCCGGTCGACGCGGGCACCGTCATCGAGGCGCGCGACCTCGGTGAGGCCCGGGTCGCGCCCGACCCGATGCTGGACCCCATCCCAGCCGACCAGCGTGACCGGGTGCTTGGGCAGGTCGCGGGGGTCGATCTGCGCCCGGGCACGTTGCTCACACCGAGCCAGCTCGAGGAGCGGGCGATCCCGGGCGCGGACCAGGCCCTGGTCGGAGTCGCGCTGGACCCGGGCCGGCTACCCGCGCGGCGCTTGCAGCGCGGCGATCGGGTCCTTGCCGTCGTCACCGCCCAGGAGCCGCCGATCGGTGTCGAGTCCGGGGTGCCCGCGACCGAGCCGCCGGGCACCCGGGTGGCGGAGGTGGTGTCCACCGGACGCGTCACGCCGGACGGGCGGGCGGTAGTCGACCTCCTTGTCCCCGAAGGTGAGGCGGCGGGGTTGGCGGCGGACGCGGCCGCAGCCCGGATCAGTCTCGTCCTGCTGCCCCGGGCCGGGTGAGGGTCCCATGGCGCTGATCGTGTTGGTGTCGGCGAAGGGTTCCCCTGGAGTCACCACGTCGGCGCTGGCGCTGGCCGCGCTGTGGCCCCGCCGCGTGTTGCTCGCCGAGTGCGACCCGGCCGGCGGCGACGTCACGCCCGGGTTCCTCCAAGCGAGCACCCCGCCGGTGGGAGGGCTGCTGGAGCTGGCGCTGGCCGCCCGCCGGGGTCTCACCGCCACCGATGTGCTGTCGCGCTGCCTGCGGCTCTCCGAGACCGACGACCGGGTGCTGCTGCTCCCGGGGCTGACCGATCCCGCGCACGCGGCCGCGGTGACCCCGATGTGGCCGCGGATCACCGCGGCGCTCCGCGACCTCGGTGCATCCGACCCGGCGCGCGACGTGCTCGCCGACGCCGGCCGGTTGCCGTTCCCCCCCGAGCCAGACCTGCTCACCGCCGCGGACCGGGTGCTGCTGGTGTTGCGCCCGACGCTGGCGCAGGTGCACCACGCCCGCCACCAGCTGAGCGTCCTGCGCTGCCTGCGCCCCCAGGACGCCACCGATCGGAGCACCTGCGGCGGGCGTGGTGTCGGGCTGCTGCTGGTCGGTGACCGCCCCTACGGGCCGGGCGACGTACAGACCGCCCTCGAGACACCGGTAGTCGCGGTCCTAGCCCACGACCCGCGGGCGGCCGCCGCGCTGGGCGACGGCACCGCGCGGGGCCGCTGGTTCGACCGGTCGCAGCTGGTGCGCTCGGTCCGCCGAGCCGCCGCCGCCCTCACCGACATGAGCACCGACACGAGCACCGACACGACGCCCGACCCGACGCCTGAGGGGCTACCCGGGCACGGATCGGACCGGGCCGGACAACACCTGGACCGGGCCGGACAACACCTGGACCGGGCCGGACAACACGCGGAACCAGCTGGACTACCTCGCGGACAACACGTCCCGCAAGCAGCCCCGCGGCGCAGCGACGGGCGGCTCGCGCCGTGACGCGCCGCGGGCCTGCGTCGCTGGACCTGCCCGGCACCGGCGGGTGGGCGACCGACGCGCCTGGGCTGCTGGAGGAGGTGGACTACGCGCTGGTGCGCCGGCTGCGCCGGCAGGTCGCTGAGCGTCTCTCCGACGAGCTGGTCGCGTTGCGGGCCCGCCGGGGGTCCGATGTCGGTGCGGCGGACCAGCGGATGCTGGCCCGCGCCCTGATCGATGATGCGCTGGCGGGTTGGGTCGCGCAGCGGGTCCGTGACGGCGACCCGGCACCGACCGCGGCCGGGGAGGACGCCACGTCGGGGGCGGTGTTTGCGGCGCTGTTCGGGTTGGGCCGCCTGCAGCGGTGGGTCAACGACGAGGCCATCGAGAACATCGACGTCAACGGCGCCGACGAGGTGTGGCTGTCCTACGCCGGCGGTCGGCTGGTCCGCGCCCCCGCGGTCGCGGACTCCGACGACGAGCTGGTGGAGATGATCCAGTCCTTCGCCGCCTACCTCGGGCAGTCCACCCGCGAGTTCTCCTCCGCCCGGCCGCTGCTGAACCTGCGCCTGCCCGACGGGGCACGACTGTCGGCCTGGATGGGGGTCAGCCCGCGCCCCGGTCTCACGATCCGCCGGCACCGCCTGACCGACATCACCCTGGACGACCTGCGCGAGCTGGACAGCCTGGACTCCGGGTTGGTCGCGTTCCTGCGGGCGGCGGTGACGGCGCGGAAGAACATCGTGGTCACCGGCGGGGTCAACGCCGGTAAGACGACCCTGGTGCGGGCGCTGGCCAACGAGATCGACCCGCACGAGCGGATCGTGGTGGTGGAGAAGGAGTACGAGCTCGGCCTGGACCGGCTCCCCGACCGCCACCACCAGGTGGTGTGCTTGGAGGCCCGTGACCCCAACGCGGAGGGGTCCGGGGAGGTGGCGTTGGCGGCGCTGGTCGTGCACGCGCTGCGGATGAACCCGCGGCGGATCATCGTCGGGGAGGTCCGCGGCGACGAGCTGATCCCGATGTTGACCGCGATGGGCTCGGGGAACGACGGGTCGCTGTGCACCCTGCACGCCAACTCCGCGCACGCCGCGTTCAACCGGATGGCCGCCATCGGCCTGGCGTGCCCGCAGCGGCTGCCGGTCGAGGCGGCGCACCTGCTCGCCGCGGATGCCGTGGACCTCGTCGTGCACGTCAGCATCCGCGACGACACCGCGTCCGGGGGGATCCGCACCCGGCACGTGTCCAGCGTCCTGGAGGTCACCGGTCTCGGGGAGAACGCACGGGTCGCCACCAACACGATCTACCGCCCCGGGCCGCAGGGGCGCGCCGTGCCCGCCACCGGCCCGGCGTGCCTGCCCGACCTGGTCCGCGCCGGGTTCGACCCGGCCTTCCTCGACGCCCCCGCCGGATGGTGGACCGACCCACCGGCCCCGCCCGCGGGCGCACAGCGCGACGGCGCCCAGCCCGACGGAGCGCTGCGGTGACCGGCCTGTCCGCGCTGGCCGGGGCCACCGCCGCGCTCGGGATGTTGCTAGTCGCGGTCGGCCTGGTCGCCACCCCCGACCGCCCGGGCACCCGCCCACGAGGGACCTGGTGGGCCAGGCACCGGGTGAGCGGGCGGCGACTCGGGGTGCTGGTCGCGATACCGGTGGCGGTGCTCGCGGTCACCGGCTGGCCGGCCGCCGCACTGATAGCCCTCGTAGCCACGGCGGGAGCACCACGGCTGCTCGGAGGACGCCGCGCCTCAGAGACCCGGATCGCGCGGCTGCAAGCGCTGGCCGACTGGACCCGGCGCCTTGGCGACGTCCTGGGCGCCGGCGCGGGCATCGAGCAGGCCATCGAGGCCAGCCTGCCCGGCGCCCCGGCACCGATCGCCGGGGACGTCGCGCGGCTGGTGGCCCGGCTGCGCGCCCGACACCCGGTCCAGGCTGCGCTGCGCGCGTTCGGCGATGACCTGGACGACCCGACCGGGGACCTGGTGGTCGCGGCCCTGCTGCTCGCCGCCGACCGGCGCGGGCGCGGCCTGGCCCGGCTGCTCGCCGCCCTGGCCGCCACCGTGGAGGCGGAGGTGGCGATGCGCCGAGGGATCGAGGCGGACCGGGCCACGCCGCGGACCACGGCCCGCTGGGTCCTCTACATCACCCTCGCCGTCGTCGCCGGCCTGGTGCTGTTCGACCGCACCTACGTCGCCCCGTTCGGCACCCCCACCGGGCAGGTCGTGCTCGCCCTGATCGGCGCGCTGTTCACCGGCGCCTTCGCGTGGATGCACCGGCTCACCACCGGCACCCCAGGCCAACGCTTCCTGCCCGCCGACAACCCGCCCGCGGACCGGACCGGATCCGCCAATCGTGCAAGTGACGGCATGGGGTGGCAGCGGTGAACCTGCTACCGGTCGCCGTCGCCGCGGGCGCCGCCTGCGGCGCCGGCATGGTGCTGGTCGTCCGCGAGGTGTGGCCGGGTGCCCCGAATCTGGCCGCGGCGCTGGACCGCCTCGACGCCCCACCCCGGCCGTCGGCCGCAGGCGCGGCCGCAGCTGCGGGCGCCGGCGCCGGCGCGTGGCGCGGTCTGGCTGCCCAGGTCGGGCGGTGGCTGGCCTCCCGAGCCACCGGCGTGGCGGTACCGGTCGACGACCTGCGGCTCCTGGACCGCCCGGTCGAGGCGTTCTGGGCGTCCAAGGCCGCCTTCGCCGCGCTGGGGCTCGCCCTGCCCACTGCGCTGATCGCGCTGGGGTGGCTGGGCGGGATGAGCCCGCCGCTGCTCGTGCCCGTCGCGGCGCCGCTGGTCGCGGCGGTCGTGCTGTTCTTCGCCCCGGACCTGGTGGTGCGCTCGCAGGCCGTCACGGCCCGGGCCGGGTTCCGGCAGGCGGTCGCGGCCTACCTGGAGCTCGTGGCGCTCGAGCGCGCCGCTGACGGCGGGCCCGCCGACTCCCTGGAACGGGCCGCCGCCGTCGGACACGGCCGCGACTTCACCCGCATCACCGACGCCCTGCACCGGGCCCGCCTGCTCGGAGTGCCACCCTGGACCGCGCTCGCCGAGCTCGCCGAGATCACCGGAGTAGAAGACCTGCGCGACCTCGCCGACATCGTCGCCCTGGCCGGCCACGACGGCGCCGCCATCTACGACACGCTCGCCGCCAAGGCCGCCGCGCTGCGCACCCGCGCGCTGGCCGATGCCCAAGCCGCCGCGAACGCCGCGTCCGAGCGGCTCACCCTGCCCGCAGTCGCCCTCGGCCTCGGGTTCGTTCTGCTCGTCGCCTACCCGGCGCTGGCCCGCGTCCTGGTCTAGACCCAACAAGAACAAGGAGCACCTGACATGCCCGCACCCACCCGCTGGCCCTCGCTGCGGCCCGCCCTTCCCAGCTCTCTGATCATCGCCATGCTGGTTGTGCTGGTCGCGCTCACCACCCTGCCGGCGCGGCTGCGTGCCGCCCGGACAGAGCGCGCCGACGCCGGCTCGGTGACCCTGGAGCAGGTCGCCATCGCCGCCGGTCTGCTCGCGGTCGCGGTCGCTGCCGTCGCCGTGATCGGCAAGGCCGTCACCAACTACACCGACCTGCTCTAGCCGTGACGGCAGCGACCATGCCGGGACGGCGGCCCCCGACGCCCCGGACCGGGCGCAGCGAAGGAGGGTCGGTGACCCTCGGGTTGGCGGCGGTGTTCCCGGCGTGCCTGGTGCTGGTGCTCCTCGTCGTGCAGGTCGCGCTGCTGGTCCACGCCCGCAACATCGCCGGGGCCGCAGCCCAGGAGGGTCTGCGGACGGCCCGCCTCTACGACGGCACCGCCTCCACGGGGGAGGACCGGGCGCGGGGCTTCCTCGCCCAGACCGGCGGGGACCTGCTCACCGCCACCACCGTCACCGTCTCCCGCGGCGACCAGCGGGTGAGGGTGCAGGTCGCCGGCCGGGCGCTCTCGCTGCTGCCCGGGGTGCACCCGAGGGTCGGGGCCGTCGCGGCCGGTCCGGTGGAACGATTCGTCCCCGACACCGCCACTCCATGATTCATCTCGGCTCCATGACCCGCCCGGGCGCCGTGAGCCGTCATGGCACCCGGTGGGCCCGATCCCGGGGTGCCGGGTGGCATGTCGGCTCGGGCGGGTCGGCGACCCTCGAGCTGGTGGTGCTGGCCCCCGCTCTGCTCGCGCTGGTCCTGCTCGTCGTGGCCGCCGGACGGGTCGCCGCCGCCGGCGCCCAGGTGGACGGCGCCGCGCGCGATGCCTCCCGCGCCGCGTCCCTGGAACGCACCGCCACCGCCGCGCGGGCGGCCGCCCGGGACACCGCCGCCGCGTCGCTGGCCGGCCAGCGCCTCACCTGCCGGTCCATGACCGTGCGCGTGACCGGATCCTTCGCGGCGCCACCCGGCACCCCCGCGGCCGTGCGGACCTCCGTCGGCTGCACCGTGGCTCTTGGCGACGTGGCCCTACCTGGGCTGCCCGGGGTCAAGACGCTGACCGCGGACTACACCTCGGTCCTCGACACCTACCGAGGACGGTGACCGGGATGGGAAGCACCGGGCGCCCCGCCCCACTGCGCGGGCGCGACCCGGAGCGCGGGTCGCTGACGCTGTTCGCGGTCGTGCTGGCGCTGGGGCTGCTCGCGATGACCGGACTGGTCATCGACGGCGGCGCGCAGCTGACGGCGCAGCGCCGAGCCAACCACCTCGCCGAACAGGCCGCCCGAGCCGGCGCCCAGGCCGTTGACCTCGGCGCGCTGCGATCGAGCCGACCCACCCTGGACCCGGTCGCCGCCCGGACCGCCGCCACGAGGTACCTGGCCGCAGCCGGCCACCGCGGGCAGGTCAGCGTCGACGCGGGCACCATCACGGTCAGCGTCGCCGACCGCCAGCCCACCGCCGTGCTCGGTCTGCTCGGCATCCACCACCTCGACGTCACCGGCCGCGGCCGCGCCCGGCTCCTCGTCGGCATCCGGGAGGCCCGCCCATGACCACCACCCGACCAGCTGACCCAGCCCGACCCTCCCGCCGGCGCGCCGGCCGCCGCGACCGGCGCGGGGAGCTGGCGCGCGGCGCCGCAGCCATCGGGCTGCTCGTCCTGCTCGTCGCCGGGCTTCCGGTCCTGCTGCGGCGCACCGGAGGCAGCCCCCTACCGGGCGGGATGCCGTCACTGACCGGGGTGGGGGACTGGCTGCTCCAACCCGACTCCGGGGAGCTCCTGCTCTCCACATTGTTCGGCCTCGCCTGGCTCGGGTGGGCCTGGTTCACCCTCGCCGTGATCGCCGAGACCACCGCCCAGCTCCGCGGCCAGCCCCTGCCGCGGCTGCGCGGGTTCAGCGCGCCGCAGCAACTCGCGGCGCGCCTGGTCGCCGTCGCGGCCCTCGTCGTGGCGACCCCACCGGTCGCGACGTTCGCCACCGCTCCCGCCCCGGTGACCCTCGTCGCCACCGAGCTGCCGGCGACCAAGACGCCCTCGCCCCCACCCATCGCCCGCGAACAGCCCCCCGCGACGCCGCCGGTCGTGGCCGCCAGGGCGACCCCAAGCAAGGTGTATGAGGTGCAGCCCCCCCGGCACGACCGCCGGGACAGCCTGTGGGCGATCGCCGAGCGTCACCTCGGGGACCCGCTGCGATGGACCGAGATCGCGAAGCTCAACCACGGCCGTCTGCAGCCCGACGGCCACCGGCTCACCGACCCGCACTGGATCCGCCCCGGCTGGCTGCTGGCGATGCCCTCAGACGCCACCGGTCTGCCCGCGCTCACACCCCCGCCTGCGCGACACGACACGGCGGCGACGGACAAGCCCGCCCACCCAACCTCTCCGCCGCTGCCGCCGCCCGCCGATGAGGTCACACCGAACCTCGCACCCCCGGCGCCAGCCGAGGGCGCCGGAAGGTCGCCCGCGCAGAACATCGGACCAAGGCAGGCACCCTCGGCTGCGCCCCCTCGAGAACGCGCACCGGAGACCGACCGGCGCACCACCCGTCGAAGCGATCGCGATCGACCAGAGATCGCTCGGCAAGAACGCGACCAGCGGGACACCGCCGAGCAGGCCCTGCCCTTCGGCGCGCTCGTGGCCGGTGGCGGCCTGCTCGCCGCCGGGCTGGTCGCCGCCCTCGCCCAGGCCCGCACCCGCGCACGCCGACGCCGGCCCACCGGCGCCCGGGTCCCGCGACCAACACCAGGCCTTGCCGCCGCGGAGGTCCGACTTCGGGTCCTCGCCGAGCCCGATGACCGCGACTTCCTCGACCTCGCGCTGCGCTCCCTGTCCCTGCTCACCGCCCGCCGCCGCGACCACGAGACCCCCGGGGCGGCCCTGCCCGAGCTGCTGGTCGCGCGACTCACCGCCAGCGCCCTCGAGCTGCACCTCGCCCAGCCTGCGGCAGACCCTCCCCTGCCCTACACCGCCAACGTCGACGGTCGCATCTGGACCGTCGACAAGGAGTCCTTGCTGCCGCTGGACCGGGCGACCGCTCGCAGCGTGCTGGCCCCCTACCCCGGCCTGGTCCCGGTCGGTTACGACGACACCGCCCTGGTGCTCGTCGACCTCGAAGGCGCAGGGAGCATCGCCATCGGCGGCGACCCCGACCACGCGCGAGGACTGCTGGCCTGGATCTGCGCCGAGCTGGCGGTGGGCAGCTGGTCGGACTACCTCGCAGCGACCGCTGTCGGGCTCCCAGCGTCGCTGTCGGGCTTGGCCAGCGACCGGCTGCAGATCGTCGCCCGGCTCGACGTCGATGTCCTCCAACAGTTCGCCAAGCGCCCGGCTCAGCGGGTGCTCGAGAGCCGGCTCGGTGACGGGACCGACCCAGCGATGCCCGAGTTCCTGCTTCTGTCCGAGCCCCCGACCTCGGCCACCGCAGATGCCCTCGACACCCTGATGCGGCGCCGGGGACGAACCGGTGTCGGGGTCGTGGTCACCGGTGAGTATCCCGCCGCCAACTGGCACCTCAGCATCAACCCAGCCGGGCACCTCACCTTGCCGGTGCCCGGTCTCCCCGTGACCGCGAACCGTCTCGACGACCAGACAGCCGAGGTGATGACGGGTCTGCTGGTGACCGCCGATGTTCCCCTCCGCCCCGAGACGCCCACGCACGAACCGCCCCGAGCAACAGCAAAGACCTCAGCGACGCACCCCGAGACGAGACAACTCCCGCCCGAGCGGGCCGCGGACGACCCGGCTGCAGACGACCTGGACGCGGCGGTCTCGGCCTACCTCGACGTCAACCGCACCGACGTGGCGCGTATCGAGATCATGGGGCCGGTGCGGGTCCGGGCCGCCGGGCCGGTTTTTACCAACCGGGCATCAGTCTGCACAGAGCTGATCGCCTACCTCGCCGCCCATCCCCGCGGGGTGGACGAACCCGCCAAGCTCGACCTGGCGCTGTGGCCCGACCGTGCTGTCCTGACCACCACCCGAAACGAAGTCATCGCCCGAGCCCGCAAATGGCTCGGGCACGACGCGAACGGCGACCTGCACCTGCCCCACCGCCGCGACGGTTCACCACTGCGGCTCAGACCGGGCGTGCTCGTGGACTGGCACCTCTTCCAAGGCCTCGCCCGTCGCGGCCTCGCCGCCGGCGCCCACGGGACCCAGGACCTAGCGTTGGCGTTGGCGCTAGTGCGCGGCAAGCCGTTCGAGAACGTCCCCGGCACCCGGTACGCGTGGGTCGCCGAGACCTTCCTCGAACAAGACATCCCCACCCTCGTCGTCGACGTCGCCCACACCCAGGCCCGACACCGGCTCGCCGCAGGCGATCCTGCCGCCGCCCGGGGTGCCGCCCGCAGCGGACAACGTGTGGACCAGTACGACGAACGACTGTGGCGTGACCTACTCCTCGCCGAGCACCGGCTCGGGAACAGCCACGCTCTTCGTGTCCTGGCCGCGAACCTCGCGACCGTCCTGGAGACCGATCTCGGCGAGGATCTCGAGCCGGAGACCAGCGACCTGATCCGCCACCTTCTGCCGCGGTCACAAGCCTCCTGAGGAAAGCCGCGGGCTGGATCCGGGCAGATCAGAGCCCCGTCTCTGACCGCACGGTCGGCGCCGGGACTTTCCGGCGGCTCAGGTCTCGCAGACCACGCCATCGCTGTCAGAGTCGGTGTACCAGTCGTATTCCGGGTCGCTGCCTCGGTAGTAGGGGCCGTAGCCAGCGTCGATAGCGTTGTAGCAGTAGTTGAACTGTGGGTCCAGGCCGCCGGTCGACCCGCCGCCACCCGCGGACCCGCCGCCACCGGTGGAACCACCCGTGCCCGTCGAGCCAGAGGAGATCACCGGCCGGGAAGGTCTCGGCACCCGCGGCCAGCCGCACGACGCAAGCTCCGAGCGAACCGCCGAACTCTCGGCGGCGTTGACCTTCAACTGCCAGCGCCACTTCACTGCCACCCACTGAGCCACGTACCTGCAGCTGTAGGCCGCCCGCTCAGGCATCCAGTCCTGCGGTTCCCGGTCGCTCTTCGACCTGTTGCTCGAGGCGGACACCGCGATCAGCGACGCCCGGTACCCGAGATCGTTCGCGAACGCCTTTCGCTTCGCGGCCGACCACCGCCACGCCCCGGACTGCCATGCCTCGTTGAGAGGCACCATGTGGTCCACGTCGAACGTCGAGGGGTCCGCGGTCCTCACCCCGTCGTACCGGGACCACCAACGGCCCCCGCTCAGCTCGCAACCGGACCGCAGCCGCGGCTTGACCACAGCTTCCTGGATGAGGACCTCGTCGCGGGCGTCGCAGCCGTCACCGTCGGCGTCTGCCCAGTGGGAGAACTTGGCCCGGTCGTACCCGGCGGTGTGCTCCCCGCCTGGGTCGAGCTGGCTGAGCATGTACCGGGTGGAGATGCTGCCCGCGGCCTGCGCGGGTGCCGCTGTCGCGGTCAAGCCGGCGACGGCCAGCAGTGGTGCGGCGGTCGCGGCAATGGCTCTGGTGAGCACAGCTGTGCGCATGGCGGTGTCCCCCGGCTAGATGGCGGCCCCGTAGGCGCCCGCAGCGGCAATGTCTACCGGATCGGGGACCTTGATCACCGCAGAATGGACAAATTGCCCCCGGCACGATCTCGGCCCGTCGCTGACCTCACGGTCGCCGATGCCCGTTCCGCGTTGTGAGGTCTCAGGTGGCGCATCTGGTGAACACCACCCCGGAGGCTCGGGCTGGTCCTAGCCTGACTCGGACGTACCTACCTACATTTCGGGGGATCTGATGCACCGTCCCAAGGGTGCCGGGCTGGCCGTGGCGGTGGGGCTCATCGTCGCTACCGCCGTCGTCGCGGTCCCGGCTCAGGCCCACTCCACAGGCATCCACGACAACTGCACCAACCTCAACAAGACGTGGCCGCACGGGCTCGGCACACGCAGCGCTGTGGACAAGACCAGCGGTACCCGCGTCACCAACTTCACCAGGAACAATGACGCCTACAGGCGTGCCGAGCGGCACAACGGTGACCTGGACCGGGACAGCGACCGCATCGCCTGCGAGAAGCGGTAAATCCGAAACGAACCGTCCCACCGTCGCCGCCTGGCAGGCTGGTCGGTGTGAAGCACGGCGGAGGGTGGGCTTACTCCGAGCGCGGTTGTCGCTGCGCGGAGTGCGTCGAGGCGTGGAATGCCCGCAACCGTGAGATGCGGGCACGGCGCGCAGAAATGGTCGCGGACCGCGCCGACCTCGAGCACGGCACCCGCTCGACGTACTCCAACCACGGCTGTCGATGCGACGCGTGTGTGGACGCCCAACGCCAGAGCAACAGGGCACGGCCAAGTCGGGCTAGGACGTGAGTGATCGGCCCCACGGCGACGTGTCGAGGTCAGTTCATCTAGGGCTGGATTCCGATGTGGATGTGGTCTTGGTGGACTGCGTTGGTGAAGGTGCCGGGCTGCACCAGGTCGGGCCAGGGTTGCCCGATCTCGTATCGGGTGCCGGCGAGTAGCGCTTGGAGTTCGCGGACCACGCTCCGTGCACCTGGGTTGACTCGGCTGACGGGTCGTCCGTCGATGCTCATGAGGTCCGCCCCGCGTCCGTAGTAGTGGGTGCTGATGAGCGCACCTGGGCCGGCGGCGGTGACGATCATCTTCGGATGCCCGGTCTTGAACCCGCCGATTGAGAGGCTGTGTCGCTGCAGCAGTACTGCGAGTGCCGCGGTCAGGCGGGCATCCACGACGCCAGCGACGAGGTCGGTTCGGGCGTAGGGGGAGAGGGTCAGTCGCGGGTGCTGCAGCAGCGCCAGCGTGTCGGCCGGCGCGATGCCTGTCTCGTACGCCGCCGCCTGCGCCAGGACCTGCCGGACGTACCAGTCGGCCGGGTTGTACGCGAACACCGCGTCGGAGAGGCGTCGTGGGTTCCCGGCGCCGCTTGCACACAGGTAGCTCGCGGCACCGAAGATCGCGTCGGCCGGGTCGTACCGGTCGGTGCGCCCGTCCTGGTTGGCATCGACTCCGTAGGCGTCCCAGGTGGCGGCGAGGAACTGCATCGGTCCGCCCGCGCCTGCGGCGTTCTCCCCGGAGGCCACGCCGGGGGCGGGGGAGCGGCCGTGGTCGCTCTCGATCTTGCCGATGGCGGCGAGCACCGCCCAGGGCAGACCGGGGCAGGTGGTGGCGGCGCCCCGCTGGTAGAGCGCGAGCAGGTCCGCGGGGATGTCGGCCACCGCAGCCGCGGCGGGTTGCTGCGCCGCGGTGCCGGAGACCGCGGCGGCCACCAGTGCGAGGAGGGCGAGCGGTCCGGCGACGCCCGCTACCAGCAGTGCCGCCAGCTTCTTCATCCGCTCGCCTCTCCAGTCCCCCCGGCTTGAGCCGCACACGTTGCTGCCGGAGGTTGTCCGCACCGTTGTCCGCGCCCTCCGCGCAGGTTGTCCGGCGAGGACTTGGGGCCGGGTCGGGTCCGGCCAATGTTGCGGACAACGTCCGCGCCGACCCTGGGTGCTGACAACAGCGGCCTTGACTTGAAGGAGCCCCGATGATCTCCACAGTTGCCCTTGACGTCCTCACGTCCGGCGCGGTGGGCCACCTCCTCGCGGACGTCAGCACCCGCCCGGACCCCAACGGGCTGCCGGGCGGTGCGGCGCTGCAGAAGCTGTTGAACGGTCTGGTGTTCCTCGGCCTGCTGGGCTGTGTCGCCGCCGTGGTCGCCGGCGGGGCGACCTGGTTTGCCGGGGCGCAGGCCGGGAACTTCACGGCCTCGGTCGGCGGGCGCCGCGCGGTGCTCGCCGGGATGGTCGGCGCGCTGGTGATCGGCGCGGCGGCCGCGATCGTCAACTTCTTCTTCGACGCCGGCTCGGCCGTCCGATGATCCCCGAGTTGGCCGATGTCGCTGCGCTCCCGGCGGACCTCGCCTTGCAGTTGCAGACCGGGCTCTGTGACGGGCCAGGTTCGGTGGTGGTGGCGGCCTGCAACCTTCCCCTGCCCCTGCCCGGCGGGGTTGGGGCGGTGACCGACAGCATCACCGGTGGCCTCGGTGACGCCGCAATGCGGGGGCTGACCGGGTTCGTCGTGGACGGGGCGGTGTGGCTGATCGGGCAGGTCGCCACCGCGGTGACCGCGTCCACGCAGGTGCGGGTCCAGGCGGGCTGGTTCGCCGGGCACTACCAGCAAATGACCGGCATCGCCGCCGTGTTCACCGCCGCCTTCCTGCTGCTCACCGCGGCGTCGACGATGCTGCACCGCGACCCGGCGCGACTGGGCCGCGCCGTCGGCATGGTCGCCGCCGCCGGCCTGGGAACCGGCGCGGTGCTGGTGATCACCGACCTGCTGCTCGCCGTGTCCGACCAGCTCTCCGCGACGGTCGCGCGCGGCATGGCCGGTGACCTGCGCACAGCGCTGACCGGCGCCGCCGACGGACTCGGATCGCTGATCCTGCCCACCGCGCCGGCAACCGGGGCGGGGGTGCCGCTGTTCGCGGTGCTACTCGCGGGCCTGCTGGCCGCCGCGGCGGCGGTGGTGATCTGGGTCGAGCTGCTGCTGCGCGAGGTCGCCCTCTACGCCGTCGTGCTGTTCTTCCCCCTCGCCCTGGCCGGGCTCGCGTGGGAACCGGCCCGGGCGTGGGCGCGCCGGCTCGCCGAGCTGCTCGGCGCGCTGATCTTCGCCAAGTTCGTCATCGTCGCCGTGCTCTCCCTCGCTGCCGGCGGCCTCGCCTCCGGCGGGGACCAGGACGCCGGTGGGTTCGGCGGTGTACTGGCCGGCGCGGCCCTGTTGGTGGTGGCCGCTTTCTCCCCGTTCCTGCTGCTGCGCCTCGTCGGGGTCATGGAGGTCGCTGCGGCCGCCACCATGCTCGAGGGCACCCGCGCGCGCGGCACCCGCCCGATCGTCACCGGCGCCCGGACCGCCATGTATGCGGCGGCACGCCACCACGGCCCTTCCGCCTCTTCGGCGCGCGGCATGGGCGCGATCACGGTCGCCGGCGCCGGCGCGCCGTGGGCCGCCGCCGCAGCCGCTGCCCGACCACCCATCCCGCTGGGACCCGCCACCGCCGCGTCCGCGTCCCTGGCCGGGCACCGCTCGGCGAGAGGAGCCTGACTGTGACCTCCACCGCCACCACCTCACCGATCGACGACACGATCCCGCCGGTACCCAGCTCCACCGGCAGCCGGGCGGGCTTCGTGTTCGGGCCGCGGGAGACCCGCGGGTTGCTGCTTGGGCTGCGCGGCCCGCAGCTGGCCGCGATCCTGGGCGGCCTCGCCGCGGTGGCCGCCGGACTCAACCGCGGGCCGCTCGGTGTCCTGCTCGGCCTGGGGGTCGCCGCGTTCGCGGTGGTCGCGGCATTCTGGCCGGTGGCCGGTCGCACCGTGTTGGAGTGGGCGCCGGTCGCCCTGGGCTACGCCGCGCAGCGCGCGATCGGCCAGGCCAGCTACCGGCACCCGCTCACACCGGCCCCGGACCTGCCCGGCCCGCTCACCGCCCTGACGATCCACGCCGTCCCGGTCCAGGGCCAGGCTGCGGGAACGGTGATCGGGGTCGTCGAGGATCGACGGCGCGGCACCCTGGGCGCGGTCGCCGCCGTCACCGGGGCGCAGGCACTGGCCCTGCTCGACCCCGCCGACGCCGACCGGCGGATCAGCGGGTGGGGCAGCGTGCTGGCCGGGTTGGCCCGGGACGGCTCGCCGGTCCGGGGGCTGCAGTGGGTGGCCCGCACCGTCCCCGACCCGGGCGGGGACCTGTCCCGGTTCTGGGCGCAGGCCAGCGCGTCGGGTCGGGCGGGGCTGCCGACGGCCGCAGCGTCCTACCGGGCGCTCCTGGACACCCTGGGCGACACCGGGGGCGGCAGCGGGCTGTGGCGCCACGAGGTGTACGTCGCGGTGACGGTCGACGCCCGCAGCGGCCAGCGGCGGCGCGCCCGCGGCGGTAGCCATCGCGACCCGTATGGCGTGCTGCTCCGGGAAGTCGCCGCGCTGCAGGACCGCCTCGCCCAGTGCGAGCTCGAGGTGGCCGGCTGGCTGCCCCCGCCCGCCCTGGCCCGGGTGCTGCGCGAGGCCTACGAACCCGCCGTCACCCGAGCCCGCGACGCCCGCGAACCCGAGCAGTCCGAACAGTTCGAGCAGATCGAGTCCGCGGTGGATCCGGCCGGCTGGGGGCCGATGGCCACCACCAACACCTGGACCTGTTTCCGCTCCGAGGACGCCTGGCACGCCACCTACTGGATCTGCGAGTGGCCCCGCAGCCCCGTCGGTGGGGACTTCCTCACCCCACTGCTCGCCGCCCCCTGCGCGTCCGGCGTGCGGCGCACCGTCAGCGTGCTCGCGGAGCCGGTCGACCCGCGCGCCGCCGCCCGGGCCACTGCGTCCGCCCGGACCGCGGAGGCCGCGAACCAGGCGCTGCGGGACCGGGTCGGGCAGCTCACCACCGAACGCACCCGCGCCGAGGCCGCCGACGTCGCCCGCCGCGAACGCGAACTGGTGCAAGGACACGGCGACTACCGCTTCCTCGGGCTGCTTACTGTCACAGCCCTCACCGCGCAGGCATTGGACGATGCGTGCGGGCAGGCCGAGCACGACGCGCACACCGCCGGGCTGGAGGTCCGCCGCCTCTACGGCGAGCAGGACCAGGCCTTCGCCGCCACTCTCCCCCTCGCCCGGGGCCTGCGATGACCGGCGCCAGCGACCGCGCCGGCAGGTGGCCCGTGGGCGCGGCGTCGGAGGACGCGGCCACCGCCACCGGCCGCGACGCGGTGGACAACGAGACGACGCAGCCCTGGGCGCGAGGAACCGGCTGCCCGGAGCTGGCGCTGCTGTTGGACCGGTTGACGGCCGAGCGCTACCGGGCCGTCCCGCCCCCACCGGGAACCTGCCCCGCCGTTCATCGGCCCGCGACTCTCGGCCCGGACCCTGCCACCGGTGGGGCGGGGGGCGGCGGCGATGCGTGAGCGCGGCCGGGTGCTGCGCCCGGCGCGGGTCCCGCGGCACCGGGGGACCACCGCGTCGCTGCAGGCCGCCTACCCGTTCCTCACCGCACCCGGCCTGGCCGCGCGCCTCGGTGGGCGTGGGCTGTACGTGGGGCGGGACTGGCACGGCGGCGCGTTCAGCTTCGACCCGTTCGAGCTCTACGCCGCCGGGCTGCTCACCAACCCCAACCTGCTCGTCGTCGGGCAGGTCGGGTCCGGGAAGTCGGCGCTGGTCAAGACGCTGCTGTGGCGGGCGCTGGCGTTCGGCTACACCGCGTGGGTCGCCGATCCCAAGGGCGAGTACGGCGACCTCGCCGCCGCGGCCGGCGCGCCCGTGGTCCGCCTCGGCCCCGGCGAGCCCACCCGGCTCAACCCGCTGGACACCGACGAACCGCACCCGGCCGGCGCCGACACCGGCGACTCGGGTGACGGCGGCGACGGCGGCACGGGTCAGGGGGATGGGCGGGTGCGTCTGGTGGCGGCGCTCGCGGCGACCGCGCTGGGCCGGGTACTGGCCCCGGTGGAGCACGCCGCCACCGCCCTCGCCCTGCACGCAGTCATCCGCGGCGCCGGCGGGGCGGCGCCGGTGCTCCCGGACCTGGTCGAGGCGCTGCTCGCCCCGTCCAAGGACGCGGCCGGCGCGGTCCGGATGACCGTCCCGCGCTTCGCCGACGCCACCCGCGACCTGGCGCTGGTGATGCGCCGGATGTGCGCCGGGGACCTGGCCGGCATGTTCGACGCACCCACCCGCCTCCCCGGGGACAGCCGCGGCGGCGACCGGTCGGTGCTCGACCCTGGTGCGCGGCTGGTGGTGCTGGACCTGTCCGCGGTGTACCGGGGCAACCGGGACGCGCTGCCGCTGGTGATGTGCACCGCCACCGCCTGGCTACAAGCCACCATCGCCCGCGCCGCCCAGGCCGGCGGTGACGGGACGCGCCGCTTCGTGGTGGTCGACGAGGCGTGGGCGCTGCTCAACCAGGAGCCCACCGCCCGCTGGCTGCAGGCCTCCTACAAGCTGGCCCGTGCCCACGGCGTCGCCAACATCGCCGTCCTGCACCGGTTCTCCGACCTCGCCGCCGCCGGCGCGGCCGGCTCCGAGACCGCCGCGCTCGCCCGCGGGCTGCTCGCCGACGTCGGCACCCGCGTCGTCTACAACCAGCCCGCCTCCGAACTCACCGAGGCCCGAAGCGCGCTGGGCCTGACCGGCCCCGAGACCGAGCTGCTTCCGCACCTGCCGCGCGGTCACGGGCTGTGGAAGCTCGGCACCCGGTCCTGGCTGGTCGAACACCACCGCTCGGAGACGGAGCGGGCGATGACCGACACCGACCACGCCATGCGCGGCACCACCGGACCCGCAGCGACCGCGCCGACCGCAGGAGAACAGCGGTGATCCCCGACCCCGGCGCGCCCGACCTGCCCGTGCCCGGCGACCTCGACGCGGAACGGGCGGTGCTCGGGGCGATCCTGCTCAACCCGGCCGTCGCCGCCCAGCTCCTGCCGCTGCTCAGACCCGCCCACTTCTACCGGCCCTGGCACGGCCAGGTCCTCGAAGCCGCCCAGCACCTGCACACCGCCGGGGGACCGGTGGACCCGATCGCCGTGCACGCCGAGCTGCGCCGCCGCGGCCTGCACGGCGAACCAGGGCGCAGCAGCGGCGTCCTGCTCCACGACCTGCTCGCCGCCGTCCCGGTCACCACCTCGGGCGGGCACTACGCCCGGATCGTGCTCGAGCACGCCGCCCGTCGGCGCCTGGCCCAGGCCGGGGTCAAGCTCGTCCAGCTCGCCGCGAACCCGCACGGCGGGACCGGAGACCTCGACGAGGTGATGCGCGACGTGGTGCAGGAGATCGCGTGCGTCCGGGCCGCCGTCGACACCTACCACCACACCCCACCGCCGCTGGCATCCCGCGCACGGTCCGCGCGCGGGGACGAAGGGCGTTCGCTGCGCTCCGTCGGACCCGACCGATGAGCACCCGTCCCCGGCCGCGGCCCTCCCGGGTCGGCAGCGACCTGGACGACCTGCTCACCGGTTGGCTCCTCGGTGCCGTCGCGCTGCTCGGCGCCGCCGGCCTGGGCCTCTGGGCGGCCGGGCAGCTCGCCGCCCTGCTCGTCCACGGCGACTGGCCCGACGTGCCGCCGGCCGCGGCCTTCGGCATCGCGACGGGGCTGCCCGCCCACCTCACCGACCCCGCGCAGGCGTGGCCGGTCACCGCCCGCGGCCAGGTCCCCGGACCGGTGGTGCTGTACGGGGTGCTGCTCGTACTGATGGTCGCCTTCGTCACCTCCGGCCTGTTTGCAGTCTCCGCATGGCGCCACCACCACGCCGGAGACGCCCGTCTCGAACGGGACCGGTCACCGCTCTGGGCCCGGCCCACCCAGATTCGGGCGCTGCTCGTGCGCCACCCCGAACCGGGACGGGTCGTCCTGGGCCGGCTCGCCCGCCGCAGCCGTTGGCTGGTCGCCGCCGAAGCCCGCCGCTCCGTGCTGGTCGTGGCGCCCACCCAGGCCGGGAAGACCAGCCGCATCGTGGTGCCCACCGTGCTGCGCTGGACCGGGCCGATGCTGGTCACCTCGGTCAAGGCCGACGTGCTGCGGCTGACCCTCGCCGAACGCCGGCGCCGGGGCCCGGCGTACGTGTTCGACCCCACCGGCGCCACCACAAGTGGCGGCGCCGGGCACGGCATCAACCCCGGTGACGGCGAGGGCATCGACCCCGGCAACAGCGACGGCATCGACGTGGCGATCCGGGCCGCAGCGGTCAAGTGGTCCCCGCTGCTGGCGTGCACCAGCTATCCCGACGCCGAGCGCACCGCCGCGTGGCTGATCGAGGCCGGCGGGGATCCGCGCGGGGAGAACGCCACCTTCTGGGAGTCCCTGGCTGCGAAGCTCCTGGCACCTTTGCTCTACGCCGCCGCCGGGACCGGCCGGTCGCTGCGCCACCTCGCTGCCTGGGTCGACCGGCGCGAGACCACCGAGATCACCGAAGCCCTCAGCTCCCTCGGCGACCTTGATGCTCTCGACGCGTGGGCCGCCAGCTGCGCGCGCGAGGAACGCCAGCGGGAATCCGTCTACGCCACCACCGAGGTGATCCTGCGCGCCTTCGCCTCGCCGTCGGCGCGCGCCGCCACCGACATCACCGACGATGACCGCACCGCCGGCCGGGTCCTCGACGTCGGGCGTCTCCTCACGGAGCACGCCACCCTGTACCTGGTGGCGCCGGCGCACGAGCAGGGCCGGCTCCGGCCACTGTTCGAGTCCCTGGTGCAGGCCGTGCTGCGGGCCGCACAGGACACCTACGCCCGTACCGGTCGCCCGCTGGACCCGGCGCTGATGGTGATGCTGGACGAGGCCGCGAACATCGCGCCGCTGCGCCAGCTCGCGACCTACGCCGCCACCGGCGCCGGGCAGGGCATCCAGATCTGCTCCGTGTGGCAGGACCTCGCCCAGGTCGAGGCCCTCTACGGGCGCCGCGCCGCGACCGTGATCAACGGGCACACCGCGCGGGTCTTCCTCGCCGGCTCCGCCGACCTCACCACCCTCGACGCGACCTCCCGCATGATCGGGGACCACCCCACCGATCGCCGGTCCCGCTCGACTGGTCCCGACGGCGGACGCAGCGTCTCCGAGCACACCGCCGACACCCGGCTCGCGCCGGTGGAGTACCTGCGCCAGCTCCCACCGGACACGGCCGTCGTCCTCTACGGCCGGGCGCCGGTCATCCGGCTCACCACCACCCCCTGGTACGCCGACCCTGCTCTGCGCCGCCTGGTCGACCCGATCGCGGCGGCCGAGTCCGACGGAACAGCCAGCACCTCGACTCGCTCGCTGCGGCGGCGGCACGTCAGGCGATCCGAGGGTGCGACTCGTCGTCCCCAGGGCGACGGGTATCCACAGATCCACAATCAGCCAACCGCAGCCGTAACGGCCGCGTCAGGCTCGTCACCGGAGAGCCCAGCAGTAGCGCGCGAGCAGACCAGCGAACCAGCCCTGCCCGCCACCGAGGAATGGAGCACCGTCGTGAACCACGTCGCCACATCTGAGCTCACCAGACGCCTCGCCGCAGCGGAGTCACCGTTAGACGTGGTGGCGTTGGCCTGGCAGGCCGCTGACCACGGCGAGACCGTCGCGCTGGCTCTGTCGCGCACCGGCTCCACCGACGACATCCCGGCCTACCTGACCGCCGCCGATGCCTTCGCCAGCCTCCGCACCGACCTTGACGACCACGTCCACGGCGCACAAGCGACCCCTGTACCCGCGCTCGACAACTCCCAGCAGTCACCGGATGAGCTGGCGATGGCCGAGACCGCCCTTGCGGAGCTCGCCCGGACCCTCATCGTTGCCCTCAGCGACACCGCTCGAGCCTGCGGTGATCCTGACCTGGCGCGCGCCTGCTCCCAAGGCGCCCTCTCCGCCGCCGACGCGGCCGAGGCCACCACCCGCACGAGCACCCCGTGACCACCTTCGGCGAGCTCACCACCCTCGCCGCACGGCACCTCGACGCCGCAAACCGCAGCGACACCGCCAGGCTCACCGACGCGGAATCGGTCGCCGCCCTGGCGGCCCTGTCGAAGTGTCTGAGTTCCTGCCAGCTGCTCTGGCGAACCGTCGACCGGCCCGACCGCCGTTTCTGTGACCCCGACCCCGCCTGGCAACGCGCCGGAGGGCGACTCGACCGGGGACTGACCGATGCGATCCGCCACCTGCACCGCGCCACACCCACCGCTGCGCGCGATCCGCAGACGGCCACAGCGGCTCGCCTGCATGCGGCGTCGGTCGCCATCGGAGCCAGCCATGACCTGCTCGCGACGCACAGCGACACCCTGTCCACCGGGCGGCTGGACCGGACCGGCTTCGCCGCTGTCATCGACAGCCCGGCCGGGCGCCGCGCGCTGGCTAAAGTCATCGTTGCTCACCTCCGGAGACTGACGGCAGTCGCCGAGCTGGTGGGCGGCAACTCGCAAGTCCAGCGGCCCACCCGTGAGGCGGCTCTGCGGGCCAGTGACGTCCTGCACGAGGCGCAGCGCGCAATCCGCACCGCTGGGGTCCTGGTCCGACCCGAGCGTGAGCTCCTGCCCGCGGTACCGCTGCTGTCCCCACTGCGGCTGTCACCGGTGCGGAATGGGGAGCCATCGGAGGTGTTGCTGCGCGAGGCGATCCGGGGTGCCGAACGGCTCCATCGCGTGGCCCGCGAGGAGGTCCAGACCGGGCACCTCGCCCGATACACCCCCGGGTCGATGGCCACCGTCGCGGTGGCCATGTCCACCGCGCAGTTGGCTACCGCGCAGGCGTTCCGGCAGCTCCGAACACGCGCCACGAACCTCGTTGACGAACCGGCCGGTACCCGGTTTGACGCTCACTTGCAGGAAGCGGCCGATACGGCCGAGCAAGCCGGTCACGCCTGGGCCGAGGTCCGCATCAGATGGCAAGGCATTCGCGCCGCGAGGGAAGACGGGCCAGCCGACGCGATCCGCCGCGAAGCCACCGACCTCACCACTCGCATCGGCAGGCTCGTCCACACCGACCCGGCATGGCTGCCGCGACTCGACGCGAACAAGGACCTGCGGCCCGGCGCCGAGTTGGCGCCCGATGCGACCGCGTTCTGGAACCTCCTCGGCGGCCTTAGGCAGCTCAGCGCACTGGCCGCCGACATCGCCGTAGATCACGTCGACCTCACCCACGCTCTGCAAGCACGCGATCTTCTCCTCGTCAGAACATCCACCCTCCCTGCCGAGTACGACATTGCCCGTCCGTGGGCCAGCGCCCCCAGCCGCGTAGTGCAGAAACTCGCGTCCGTCCAGCACCACGCCACCGCGACCACCCGCCTGTCGTGGACGACGGCCGTGGCCCTCACGGAGCTGGCGCCCCGTGAGCACCGCGACCTCGCCCGTGTCACGCTCGAGGGACGACGCCTTGCGCCCACCGCCGATATGCGCGCCGTCGAGAGCGGCCGTTACCGCTGAAATTCGCAGACGGCGCCGCCCAAACTCCGCGGGCGGTCCGGGTGGCCGGCGGGGGAACTTTCGATCTTCCGATTTTCAGTGCCGGTCGAGGGGTCCGGAGGCGTCCATCGACGTAGATCAACAGGGCCCTGACCTGCGGTTTTGCTAAACGATCTTCCGGAGCCGTTCGCCGGAATCCGACGCTGTTGTTAGCAAAGTGTTAGCAAGATAGCGGGATCGAGAGAATCTCGTGGTTACTGCCAGTGACACAGAGACGCGTATCGGACGACCGCTTGCGGTGTCCGCTTAGGTGAGGTTGTTCACATCCTGCTCCTCGACCGGATGGACGAGCCGGACGTCGATCGACATTCGTTGTCCGGGCTGGCGCAGAGGCGTCGAGTTTGGTCGACAGTCCGCGCTGCATGACTTTGGGTCGCCAACCCCGTGCCGCGGCAAGCCCGTCTTCGCCGTCGTGCGGCCCTTTCGGGATTGGGCGAGCTCGTCGAGCTCGCACGAAGCACGCAGGCGGCTTCGTCCAAGCAGCCGATGGCGGATGTCGCCGCGACGATAGGGACGCCGTCCTGGGGACGTCCGACTTCTCACGAATGTCGCGAAGCCCGATCGGCGAATCGTGCGCGAGCAGGACTGACGGCGACCTCGCGACGCACGCCCAGTCTGTCGCCCCGCCAGGGGCTCGTGGACGAGCTTCTGCGGTTAGCGGAACCTCCCTTTCCAAGGTGCAAGCCTCAACGTGCCCAGGTCGTCGGCCTATTCGCCGCTCCACCAGTGCCACTTGCCGTAGCCGTCCGGCCGACGCTCCGGTGGCGGTATGAGTGCTCGGCTCAGGTCGGGCCGCTCCTGGACGCGCGTCACCTGGACGGGCGGGGACGAGGCGTGCGGCGGGGCAGACGTGCCGTCATCGGTCCTGACAGGAGCCGGAGGTTGGTGGCGAGGGGAAAAAACCAGTCCTCGCCGACGAGTGTGACCCCGATAAGCCGGTTTTCTGTGCGTAGCCGGGTTGGTCAGCCTGACATTCTCGGTACCTGTCGTTGCTCACGACGACAGCACTTGCTTTCGACGAGATGTCCAGGATGACGGCATCGCCGGCACCAACGCTTCCAGCCGGTGCGACGATGATCTTGCGGCGCCGAATGTCTTCACGCATCTCGATGGCCTCAACCTTCTCGAGTCGATGTTCGAGATTGGCGCTGGCCGCCACGTGCGGCATCTGGAAGAATGTTCACAGTCCCGCTCCAACTGCTCTGCGCAGCCAGCAGGACCTCGCTAGCTGAACCATCGGCCCCGCACGCAACGCGTGAGGGGCCGACTGCGTGGCTCGGGGCACGATGCGGGCCCACACTGCCTAAGCGCGACAACGCTTTGTCGAGGGTCCGGCCGCGGCAGGTGCTCGGCTCCTCCTCACTCCCACCATGCGCCGCCAGATCCGGCGAAACCGGGAAATACCCGCAACGACTCGCACTAGCCTGACCGTATGGCCGAACCTTGGGTGTCTGCTGACGTGATAGCCGAGCACCTCGGCGTCACCAAGGACAGCATCTACACCTGGATCGCGGCGAAAGGCATGCCTGCCCACCGCGTGGGCCGCCTTTGGAAGTTCAAGGTCACTGAGGTCGACGCCTGGGTCCGCCGGGACGGGGCCGACGAGGCCCCCGGTAGGGGGGTCGGCTCGTGAGGATCATCGACAACCTCAACGAATTGCTGGGTGACGATCTCAAGACAGAGATCTTGGCCGGCTCCAAGGTGCGCATTGCTGCCTCGACGTTCTCAATTTTCGCCTTCGAGGCACTTCGCAAGGAGCTGGAGAAGGTCAGCGAGTTGGAGTTCATCTTCACTTCGCCCGCATTCATCACCAGCAACGCCACGGACAAGATCCGCAAAGAGCGTCGTGAGTTCTTTATCCCGCGGGCCACGGGCGGGGAGTCCAGCCTCTACGGCTCTGAGTTCGAGATCCGGCTTCGCAACAAGCTCACACAGCGCGCGGTCGCCAAGGAGTGCGCGGACTGGGTGCGCCGCAAGGTCACGTTCCGATCGAACTCCACCGGCAACCCGATGCAGCAGTTTGCCGTCGTCGACGACAAGGCGGCCTACATGCCGCTCCAAGGTTTCACGACAGCGGATCTCGGCTACGAGCGCGGCAACGCGGTCTCGAACATGGTCCATCGGATCGATGATGGGCCGATGACCGCGCAGTACGTCCAGCTTTTCGACCAGATCTGGCACAACCCTGACCAGCTAGACGACGTTACCGAGGCGGTTCGCGATCACATCGCCAGCGTGTACGCCGAGAACTCGCCGGCCAGGATCTACTTCCTGATCCTCTACAACCTGTTCTCGGAGTTCCTCGACGACATCAACGAAGACGTCCTGCCGAACGACCGTACGGGCTATCAGGAGACTCAGGTCTGGCAGAGCCTTTACAACTTCCAGCGCGATGCCGCGACAGGGATCATCAACAAGCTTGAGACCTACAACGGCTGCATTCTCGCCGATAGCGTGGGCCTCGGTAAGACCTTCACCGCCCTGGCCGTGATCAAGTACTACGAACTACGGAACAAGTCCGTGCTCGTGCTCGCGCCCAAGAAGCTCTCCGAGAACTGGACCAACTACAACGCGAACTTGACGACCAACATCTTCGCGGCGGATCGGTTCAACTACGACGTGCTCGCGCACACCGACCTGTCCCGCACGCGAGGCGAGTCGCTGGGACTACGGCTCGACCGGGTGAACTGGGGCAACTACGACCTGGTCGTCATCGACGAGTCCCACAACTTCCGCAACGCCGACTACGCAGAGGAGAAGGAGTCGCGCTACCAGCGGCTGATGCGGCAGGTGATTCGCGAGGGTGTGAAGACCAAGGTCCTGATGCTCTCGGCGACCCCTGTTAACAACAGGTTCAACGACTTGAAGAACCAGCTCCAGCTCGCCTACGAGGGCGAGTCGGAGAGCCTTGGGCAGCACCTCAACATTTCCACCACGGTCGAGAAGGTCTTCAGCGACGCCCAGCGCGTTTTCAACGAATGGTCCAAGCTTCCGCCCGAGGCAAGGACCACGGACCAGATCCTCCAGATGCTCGACTTCGACTTCTTCGAGTTGCTCGACGCGGTCACCATCGCCCGCTCAAGGAAACACATCCTGGCGTCCTACGACACCACCGAGATCGGCGCCTTCCCCCAGCGACTCCCGCCCGAGTCGATCCGCGCACCGTTAGCCGACCTGCCGAATGTGCCGACATTCAACGAGATCTTCGAGCAGCTCCAGGTACTCACGCTGGCGGTCTATACCCCGCTGGCCTACGTCTTCCCGAGCCGCATCGGCAAGTACGAAGACCTGTACGACGTCAGGGGAGGCACCGCCCGATCCAACCTCGGACAGAGCGGCCGAGAGCAAGGCCTCAAGAAGCTCATGACGGTCAACCTGCTCAAGCGGCTCGAGAGCTCGGTCGAGGCATTCCGACTAACGCTGGAGAGGATCGAGAGTGCTGTCGACAAGACTCTCGGACGCCTCGAAACCCACACGGGGTCGCTCACCGACATGGACGTCGACTTGGCCAGCCTGGATGTAGACGACGAGGACGACCTCGACGTCGAGGCGCTCTCGTTCGGCGAGAAGATCAAGATCGACCTCAACGACATCGACATCGAGTCCTGGCAGCGCGACCTGTGGCACGACCGCGAGACCTTGCGTGAGCTGCTCGACGAGATGCACAAGGTCACACCGGCCCACGATGTGAAGCTCCAGACCCTCAAGCGGCTCGTCGAGGACAAGGCCGCCCACCCCATCAACGAAGGCAACAAGAAGGCGTTGATCTTCTCGGCGTTCGCCGACACCGCCAACTATCTCTACCGGGAACTTGCGCCGGCGTTAGCATCAGGCGGCCTGCAGACCGCACTCATCACCGGTGGCGGGCACGCCGCAAGGACGACACTCGGGACCGGCTACGATTTCCAGCAAGTCCTCACGTTGTTCTCGCCGCGCTCGAAGCAGCGGCATCTGACGATGCCGAAGGAGACAGGCGAGCTGGACGTCCTGATCGGCACCGATGTCATCAGCGAGGGCCAGAACCTCCAGGACTGCGACTACCTCGTCAACTACGACATCCACTGGAATCCGGTGCGGATCATCCAGCGATTCGGCCGCATCGACCGCATCGGATCGACCAATGGCTACATCCAGCTGGTGAACTTCTGGCCGGACATCTCGCTCGACGAGTACATCAACCTGAAGGAACGCGTCGAGAGCCGCATGGTCATCGCGGACCTCGCCGGCGTTGGCGACGACAACATTCTCGATCCGGCCAGCGCCGACGCGGCCTATCGCAAGGAGCAACTGCGCAAGCTCCAAGATGAGGTCATCGAACTCGAAGACGTGCGGACGGGCGTCTCCATCACCGACCTCGGCCTCAACGACTTCCGCATGGATCTCCTCGGATACCTCAAGCAGTACGGCGACCTCGCCACCGCGCCGAAGGGTCTCCACGCCGTGGTGCCGGCCCAGCCGGAGAAGGGGCTGAAGCCCGGCGCGCTCTTCGCGCTTCGCAACGTCGATGCCACCGACACGAACAACCGTGGCAATCGACTCCACCCCCACTACCTTGTGTACCTCGACGACGACAGCAACGTCATCGCTGACCACACCGAGGTGAAGCACCTGCTCGATGTAGTCCGTGCCGGATGTCGCCCGTACGACGAGCCGGTCGTCGAGGCGACGCACATCTTCAATGCCGCCACAAGTGAGGGCGCAGAGATGGAGAAGTACTCCGAGCTACTCACCGCAGCCATCCGCTCCATGATCGACGTGACTGACGAGCGAGATCTCGACAGCCTCTTTACCGACGGCCCCACAACAGCACTCACTCAGGCGATCGGCGGCGTCGACGACTTCGAGCTGATTGCCTTCATCGCGGTCGTCAATCCAGTGCCGGGGGTCTCATGACGGCATTGCTCTACCGCTGGCCAGCTGGCGCCAAGTTCGGGCGGGTTGTGCCGAAGAACAGGTTCTACGAGCGTGGGCAGGTGACGAACGTCGTCAAGGAGAAGTTCGTGGGCGAGGTCCAACGGATCACGTGGGCCTTCAAGCTCGCAGAGTCGACGATCAATTTGCCCGGCACCAAGGCCCTGCCCGAACTGCAGGTGTTTCAGATCGACGCCAAGAGCGACGACGTCAGCGACGTAGTGCTCACCGCCATCGACAGAGTCGTCAAGAGTCCGATCATCTTCGAGATCACCCGCAGTTCTGCTGACTCCCAGCAAACTCGGATGGTCGCCGCCCACAAGACCCTCGGAGGTGGCTCGGCCAGAGTCGGTGCCTACTTCACCACTTCGTGGCAGGGGGAGGATGCCGAGCGCATGCCGCTTCCGACGGCGATCAACCTTCCGATCCTGTACGCCGCCCTGTTGGAGCCCATGTTGCCCGTAGCGGCGCGCCCGGGTGAAGACCTGTTGGAGGTCACCTCCAGACTGGCGGCGGTGCGACAGCTACAACGCGAGGTCGGGGCCCTCGAGCGCAAGCTTCGCAACGAGCCACAACTCAACCGGAAGGTGGAGTTGCGTCGCGCCCTGAGGATCAGACAGGCAAGGCTCGTCGCTCTGACCAGCCAGACGCCCGGCACGATTCCTAGCACTGAGAACTGAGGGATACGGTGGAGAAGCTTCGTATGACGTCGCCCGACCTGACAGCGGCAAACATCGACAAGATCGCCGAACTGTTCCCCAGTGTGATCACCGAGACCATCGAGAGCGAGGGCGACGAGAGAGTCTTCAAGCGCGGGATCGACTTTGACCTGCTGCGCCAGGAACTCGCCGACTACGTCGTCGATGGTCCGCAGGAGCGCTACCAACTCGACTGGCCGGGCAAGCGAGCAGCTGCTTTCGCCGCCAACGCGCCGATCGCCAAGACACTGCGGCCCGTTCGCGAGGAGTCAGTCGACTTCGACACCACCGCGAATCTGTTCATCGAAGGCGACAACCTCGAAGCGCTTAAGCTCCTGCAGGAGTCTTACCTTGGCAAGGTCAAGCTGATCTACATCGACCCGCCGTACAACACGGGTAACGACTTCGTGTACGCCGATAGCTTCGCGACTACGAAGGACGACGAGCTCCGGCGCTCGGGGCAGGTCAGCGAAGACGGCGTGCCCCTAGTCTCAAACACTAGTGCGAACGGACGATTCCACTCGGACTGGCTCAGCATGATGTTTCCACGCCTCAAACTTGCGCGGAACCTGCTGACCGACGACGGCGTGCTGGTCGTCTCCATCGACGAGAACGAGCACGCCAACCTCGTGAACCTCGGCACCGAGGTGCTGGGCACCGACGCTTACGTCGGGGAGATCGTACTTAAGAACAGCAGCAAGAACGACCAGAGCTACATCTCGATGCAGCATGAGTACATCGTCTTCTTCGTCAAGAACAAGACTGCCAATTCTGGCGACTGGACCGAGCGCAAGGAAGGCCTGGAACAGATTTACGCCGCCTTCGACGGCTTCAAGAAGGAGTTCGTGGAGGACTGGTCGGCCATTAACAAGGCGGCCAAGGATTGGTTCAAGCAGTTCCCTGCTAGCGACCCCATCTCAGCGAGCAAGCACTACACCTGGATGGACGAGCGCGGCGTGTATTTCCCTGACAACATCGCCGGCCCGAACGACGGCCAGTACGTCTACGACGTTCTTCACCCGGTGACTGAGAAGACCTGCAAGGCGCCATCGACCGGCTGGCGGTACCCGGAGTCCTCGATGCAGCAACGGATGACGGAGGGGCGCGTCCACTTTGGAGCCGACCACACGACTGTCCCTAACAACAAGACCTACTTGGCGAGCACCGAGACGCAGAGCCTTACAAGCATTCGGTACGTCGATGGTCGTGCCGCCTCTAAGCGGCTTGCGACGCTCTTTGGAGAGAAGATCTTCACCAACCCCAAGGACGAACTGCTCCTGCGGGACATCTACAAGGCAGTCGGCGTGTCCGGAGGGGACATCGTCCTAGACATGTTCTCCGGGTCGGGGTCGGCGCTTCAGGCGGTGTGGGAGCTCAATCTCGCCACTGGGGGCGAAGCCCACTTCATTGGCATTCAGGTGGCGGAGGATCTGAATGCCTCGCTAAAGACGGCCAAGGGCGCTGCCAGGCAGATCACCACGAACGCGATCAAGTACCTCACCTCCCTGGGCAAGCCACTTACGGTCGCTGAGATCGGGAAGCAGCGCCTTCGGCTTGCAGGGGACAAGCTCCGCGACAAGGCTGCCATGCTCGATGTCGGGTTCAGGGCACTGACGGTCGACACGACCAACATGGCGGACGTCTTCCGCACTCCCGACCAGACCGACCAACAGGCACTCACAGGCCTGGAGGACAGCGTCAAGCCGGGAAGGTCGGCCGAGGATCTGGTGTTTCAGGTACTGCTCGACTGGGGCCTTGGCCTCGCGATGCCACTGAGTGCGGAGGCACTCGGAGGCCATGAGATCTTGGTCGTCGAGGACGACGCGCTCATCGCCTGCTTCGACACGGAGGTGAGCCCGGAACTGGTTCGAGCAATCGCAAAGCGTGAGCCGCTTCGCGCCGTGTTCCGGGACTCCGCCTTCGCATCGGATGACGCCCGTATCAACGCGGAACAAGTCTTCCGCGAGATCTCCTCCGCGACTGACGTGAAGGCGATCTGACCCGGATGAAACTCCAGTTCAAGGTTCAGTCCTATCAGACCGATGCCGTCGATGCCGTCGTCAATGTCTTTGCGGGCCAGCCGAAGCATGACGGGGACTCGTACCGGATCGACCCCGGCAAGCAGAAGCCGACTGCTGCGCCCGCACTGTTCGAGACGACCTTGCCTCCGGACTCGGGTCTGAGGAACGCCGAGCTCGCCCTCAGCCCGAAGCAGCTTCTCGAGAACCTCCATGACGTGCAACGTTCCCGGAACTTGCCTCTCTCGGCTGCGATGAAGGACAGCAAGGCGGCTCTCGGTGCCCCAAACCTTGATGTCGAGATGGAGACCGGTACCGGCAAGACCTACGTCTACATCAAGACGATCATGGAACTGCACAAACGGTACGGCTGGTCAAAGTTCATCATCGTTGTCCCCTCGGTGGCCATCCGCGAGGGTGTGAAGAAGTCCTTCGACGTGACGGCCGAGCATTTCCAGCAGGCCTACGGAACCAAGCCTCGCTCCTTCATATACAACTCGTCGCAGCTCCACGAGCTGGAGCGATTCAGTTCTGATGCCGGCGTGCAGGTGATGGTCATCAACATCCAAGCCTTCAACGCGACCGGTAAAGACCAAAGGCGGATCTACGACGAGCTGGATGACTTCCAGTCCCGCAAGCCGATCGACGTCATCAAGGCCAATCGCCCCATCGTCATCATTGACGAGCCGCAGAAGATCGGGGCCGACAAGTCGCTCACGGCGCTCGCTGAGTTCAACGCGCTCATGGTCCTGCGCTACTCCGCCACCCACAAGGTCGAGCACACCAAGGTGCATCGCCTTGACGCCCTTGACGCCTACAACCAGAAGCTCGTCAAGAAGATCGCGGTCCGCGGCATCACGGTGAGGGGGCTTTCCGGTTCGACGGCCTACCTCTACCTCGACGCGATCGAAGTGCGAAAGGGCCAGCCCCCGGCTGCTCGCGTTGAGCTAGAAGTGCAGACCAAAGGCGGACCGATCAGGCGCCAGGTCAAGCGCGTCACCAAGGGGAGCCGGCTCCACGATCTCGCAGGAGGAATCGAGGCCTATAAGGACCTCGTGGTCACTGATGTCAGCGCTATCGATGACACCGTCACGCTCAGCAACGGTGATGTCATTGTTGCGGGCCAGCTTGCAGACCGCGATGTCACGGAGGAGACGAAGCGGCGCATCCAGATTCGGGAGGTGATTCGAGCCCACCTGGACAAGGAGCGCGAACTCTTCGCCCAGGGCGTCAAGGTGCTCTCGCTGTTCTTCATCGACGAGGTCGCCAAGTACCGCGACTACACCCGCGAAGACACCCTCGGCGACTACGCCCGCGTCTTCGAGGAGGAGTACGCAGCGATCGTCGAGGAGATCTTTGGTGAGCTGGAACTGGATGCCGCAACCACGGCCTACCAGGAGTACCTCCGTCGCGACGATGTCCGCGCCGTGCATCAGGGCTACTTCTCGATCGACAAGAAGACCAAACATCAGGTCGATCCGTTGGTCTCCAGCCGCGGCGAAGAAGCGGGGCAGTCAACAGATGTCTATGCCTATGACCTGATCCTGAAGGAAAAGGAACGCTTGTTATCGTTCACCGAGCCAGTGCGCTTTCTCTTCTCCCACTCGGCGCTGCGCGAGGGCTGGGACAACCCCAATGTGTTCGTCATGGGCATACTCAAGAAGAGCGACAACACTGTCTCGCGGCGCCAGGAGATCGGCCGAGGACTCCGTCTGGCAGTCGACCAACATGGTGAGCGGATGGACAATCCCGTCACTGTCCACGACATCAATGAGCTCACTGTGGTCACTGACGAGTCCTACACCGACTTTGTCGACGGCCTACAGAAGGAGATCGCGGCCTCGCTTGCGGCACGCCCACGCAAGGCGAGCGTCAAGTTTTTCACCGGGAAGGCGATTCGCACCGAGTCCGGCGAGAGCCTCGTCGAGGAGGCCCTAGCCCAGGCTCTGTACAAGTACCTGATCAAGAACGACTACCTCAACGACGATGACACGGTCTCCGACGCCTATAAGGAGGCCAAGGAGTCCGGGACGCTCGCCGAGCCGAGCTCAGAGGTGCTCAAGCCGGTCATCGATTTCGTCTGGCCCTTGGTCGACGCGCTCTACATCGACGTGCCGCTCCCGACGGACGACCGCAAGCCGAAGAAGATCCCGCTCAACGAGGCGAACTTCGCCAAGAAGGAGTGGCAAGCCCTGTGGGGAGGGATCAACCACAAAGCGATTTATCAGGTCGAGTTCGACTCGGCGGAACTGGTGTCGAAGTGCGTACGTGCGCTCGACGCTCACCTCAACGTCGCGGCCATGCAATACGTCGTTCAGTCCGGTCAGCAGCGCGACTCGCTAGAAGCAGACGACCTCGCCAACGGCACGGGCTTCGACGTCGCCAGCACGTCGACGCATACCGAGGCGACCTCGGCAGGGTCGCAGGTCAAGTACGACCTGCTGGGCGAGATCACCGAGAAGACTCAGCTCACGCGCCGCACCGCGGCTGCGATCCTCACTGGAGTGACTCCGGCGACTTTCGCGAAGTTCACGCAGAACCCCGAGCAGTTCATTACCGAGGCGGCCCGGCTCATCAACGAGCAGAAGGCCACCGTGATCGTCGAGCACCTGGCCTACGACGCACTCGAAGACCGCTTCGAGACGGCGATCTTCACGGAGAACCAAACCAAGCAAGACCTCACTCAAGCTGGAAACAAGCTCACCAAGCACATCTACGACTACGTCGTCACGGACTCCAAGATCGAGCGGGCGTTTGTCACCGAGCTGGACACGAGCAAGGAGGTCTCCGTCTACGCGAAACTGCCGCGGGGGTTCTTCATCCCCACGCCAGTGGGCAACTACAACCCGGACTGGGCCATTGCCTTCACCGAGGGCAGCGTCAAGCACGTCTACTTCGTCGCCGAGACCAAGGGGTCGTTGTCGACGCTCCAGCTCAAGGGCGTCGAGGACGCCAAGATCGAGTGCGCCCGCAGATTCTTCGCCTCGCTGAACGAGAAGAACGGCCAGGGCGCCAAGTACGGCGTCGTCACCAACTACACCGAGTTGATGCAGTTGGTCATGACCTAAGCCAATAGCCTATCCACCGGACACATATGGCAGCTCCCGCAACGCCGCCGGCCGTGAGGTTGGTGCTAGGCCCGCCACGAGAAGGTCGATTCGTCGAGCGTGGAACCGCGGTGATCGCGGTCAAGCGGGACTTGAGGCACTATTCCGCGCCTTTGCGGCGGACCTCTGCCTGACTGGCGGAGGGGCCTACGTTGAGCGACGCCTGCTTACGCGTGCAGCGACTCGTGTCGAGGGTTGGTGGCCACGGCGTGCACCGTCCGGCCCCGCCACGACAGACCGGCAAGCTCAACGTAGGGCGAGGACCGCAGCTCGGACCGGCCACCTTTCGATACGGCAGGTTCCGTGCTCAGCTGACGGACCCGATCGAGGAACCGGCGGGCGCGCCGTCCAGGGGTCGGGATCGAGGCGGCGTCGAGTGCGTCGACCGCGGCTGCCCGCAACGCTGCATCCCACACGGCGGCCAGGGTGCGCGGGGAGTCGAAGACCTCAAGCTGGACTGGCTGCCCGGCGATACACAGCACGACGCCGGTCTGGAACGGCAGCGGCACGAGGTGGGCGACCAGGGCTGCGGCCCGTTCCTCCACGCCGGCAAGGGTGTCGCCCAGGGAATGGGTCTCGCCCCCGCCATGACGGCTTTCGAGGTCACGCACCCGCTGCCAGGTCGACTGCTGCGCCTGGGCGGCCCGGACGCTGACGGGAGCCCGGTGTCCGGTTCGAGCGTGCCCGCGCCCGCCGGACCATCGGCCCTCCTCGACGCAGCGCACCTCGAGCACGTGCGATGCGCAGGAGTCGATGACGACGGAGCGTGCCGCAACTCGATGCTGCTGGCCGCCCTGCAGCAGCTCGCCTTCGAGCAGGAGCGCCGGTCGGGGGCCGGTGTTGGTGACGACGAGCTCGGCGACCACAGGGGCACCGGTCCGTTCTTCCACGCGCAGCGCGCCGGAGCCGAGGTCGTAGCCACGGGCGGTGACGGCCGCGCCGTTCCAGACCGGGAAGACGGTCAGTGCGCCGCGGACGACGGGGCGTCCGAGATGAAGATCGAGTGTGTCCATGAAGCCCTCCTCAGGTAAGCGCAAAAATGCGCTAATCCGATTAGAGCATGGATGCGCTAACCTGTCCAGCGTGTCGTCACGTGTCCGCTCGGACCTCGCCAAGTGGCCGCGCCCTTCAGTGGCGGTCGACGTCGCTCTGCTCACCGTGGTTCCCGGCGGGCGCGGCGGCGGTCAGCTCAGCGTCCTGGTGCACCGCCGGACCACGGGGTACGGGCGCGGGAGATGGTCGCTGCCCGGCAGCTTCGTCCACGAGCAGGAGCGCCTGGAGCAGGCGGCGCTGCGCGCGCTGCGCGACAAGGTGGGCGTCGCCGGGGAGCAGCCCCAGCAGCTGCGTGTCTTCGACGACCCGGGCCGCGACGACCGCGGCTGGGTGCTCAGCGTCGCTCACGTCGACCTCGTCCCCTACGTGCGGCTCGCGCCGATCGTCAGCGACTCGTGCCAACTCGTTCCGGTCGACGGCCGGCCACCGGCTGCCGTAGTGCAGGGGGAGCGCGGCGGGCTGCTGTTCGACCACGACCAGATCGTCGTGGAGGCAGTCCACTGGGCCCGCCGGGCCTACACCGAGCATCCAGACCCGATGCGGCTCCTGGACGACGAGTTCACCATTCACGAGCTGCGCCTGGTGCACGAGGCCGTACTGGACAGCGGGGACCTGCCCAAGGACACGTTCCGGCGTCAGATGGAAGCCCTCGTCGAGCCCACCGGCACCAAGCGCACTGGGACGGTGGGCAAGCCCGCCAGCCTGTTCCGCCGTGCCGACCCGTCCCAGACGCGACGGCGCCCACAGCCGTCTGGGCATCGTGTTCCCGAGCACGACAACGAGCGCACCTAAGCGAACCCCGAGCAGCAACCAAGGAGCAGGCCGATGCCGACAAGGACGGACTACGAGCGTTTCTGGCCCGAGGTGGACCGCGCCCTGGCCCGACGGCCCGGCGCACCCGAACCGAGGGCATTCCGACCAGAGAAGAACTACCGCGACTTCTTCGGCCCCACCCACCCGGAGTTCCCGGTCCGGTGGAGCATCAACTTCCCGCGTGAAGGCATGAGGGTCGAGGCAAACCTCGCCCTCGGCCGACCCGAACAGACTGATCGAGCAGAGGGATGGCTCGCCGATCACGTCGAGGACATCACCCAGGAGTATGACGGCCCGGAGGATGTGATCGCCGAAGCGCGAGACACCGCCCGGGGCAACCGGGTCTGCCGGGTCGCCGTCTACCGCGCTGGCACCGTCGGACAAGTGGATCCGAGCCAGAGCGCGGAGTGGTTCGTCGACCGGCTGGAGCACCTACAGGCCGCATTCGGGGCGGCCGCGACCGGCGAGCCGGTGTGGATGCCAGGTGAGACGCCCACCCCGGTAGCACAGGCACGGCAGCAGCTCTCCGGCCGCGGATACCAGAAGCCTTACGTCCCCAAGGCGGACCGCGAGCTCCGGCTGCAGGCTGCGATCGCCGCAGCAGATTTCGCCCTGGCTCAGACCGAGATGCACCCGACGATGCGCAAACGGATCCTGGTCCAGGCCACCTGGGAGGTCACCGAGGTCGACGGCAAGCTCACCCCGAAGTTCCGCAGCCCAGCCGCCATGAGCTATGACGGCCCGAAGTACCACTCCGTCCTGCGCCACGACCACGTATTCACCCGCGCCGGGCTGATCGCACAGCTGCTCAAGGACCCATCGACCACCGAGCAGGTGCTCAGAGCAGCAGTGGCTTGCCTTGTCACCCAGGACGAGCACACGAGGCTGAGCGCCTTCGACACGATGCACGAAGGATGGGATCGGTACCTGGCGGCCCAGGTGGACGTCCTCGACGCGGGCACCGGCCAGCACGTCATCAGGGACGGCGCAATCGTCGGCGAGCTGCACCACTGAGAGCGCTCCCGGGAGACTGGGCGGTAGTGCCGGCCAGCGGGGCTGGCAAATTACCGCGAGCGCCAGCTAGATGGCCGGGACGTCGTGGTCTGGGCCGCCGAGCTGGCGCAGCGAGTTGGCGATCACTCGCCACGCCGGTGTGGCGCGCTCGGCGGCGTCACAGCTGGCGGCGAAGTCGCGAAGCTTGCTGCGCAGCGACCGTTCGGCCCCGGACAGCACTCCGTCGTACTCGGGCGCCAGCAGGTAGGTCTGGCTATCGGAGGCGTGCGCCAGCAGGCAATCGAGGAAGATCTCAAGGAGCCTCGCCGCCTCCGGCATGGGCTCCTGTGCGGAATCGTGGTCGGCGTCGGCCGCGGACGAGTCGGTCATCGGCAGCAGGTCGAGGCTGTCGGCCCAGACGCGGCGCTGCAGGTCATCGCTGTCGAGGACCAAGGCGGTTCCGAACGAGGCACCCGTCCGGCGACGGTCGGGCATCGCACGGCGCACGTCGTGCACGATCGCGTGGAAGTGGTCGTCGGTCAGCCCGAAGCCGACGAACAGCAGGTGATGGGTGATCAGCAACGCCTTCACGATCGCGGACAGTGCCTCCCGATTGGCGCCGTAGCCCAGGTAGTCGTCGCGGGTGAGCACGATGCTGCTGGGGTCGGTCACGCTGCCGTGCAGCTTCAGTAGCCACCGGTCCCCGGCCGCAGCTGAGGCCTCGGGCAGCACGGCAACCCGGTGGCCGGCGTCCGCCGAGGCGATCTCGAAGAGCCGGTCGTAGTTTAGGGTGACGGCCTGGGTGACCGGCAGAGTCGCGAGCAGAGCCGGCGCCAGCCCGTAGCGGTCGCGGTCGACCGCGGCGACGACCGTGGCACCGAAGTCGAGACCCTGCTCCTGAAACAATTCGCGCAGGACATGCCCCTGGTCCAAGACGTCGAGCTCGCCCAGCTGGTGGCGTTGTGTCCCCGTCAGCTCGGCGGTCACGGCCAGCTGGTCGATGAGCTTGGCCCAGGTGGGCAACCCGGCGCTGACGCTCACCCCTGCGCCCATGAACGGCACGAGACGGCCCTGGGCTGCCACCGCGGCCAGCTCCTCGGCCTTCCCTCGCAGCCGCGGACTCAGATCCGGCCACGGTTCCGGGGCATCGGCCCGCTTCCGCTGCGCCTGGGTCAGGGCAAGGTCGGACTCCGACCACAAGACCAGCGCGACGTCGACACCGACCTCAGTGGCCGCGTCCCGGGCAGCGGTGATCACCTCGAGGAGCACGGCACCCCGCTGCGGGCCGCCTCCCCCCGCGCCGGTGGCGAACGCCGGCATCCCCAGCAACGGCACCGAACGGTCGGTCATCCGGTCCCGAGCCGCAACCGCGGCCGCTGCCGTCGTGACGAACGCCCGCACGGCGGGGCGCACATCGGCAGGGTCCAGCACGCCGTCGAGCGGGACGGCTGTCAGCACCGGCAGCGGGTCACCACCCGGCCAGTCCACCATGGCGGTGGCCAGGTGCTCCCCGGACCCGAACCGCGGCGTACTGCCCCTGGCCGTCTCGATGGCTTGCCGAAGCCCGGGAACGGCGTCGTACCAGGGGTCTTCCACGGTGTAGGTCGTGTCTCCGGGCAGCAGCCATGCATCGCACATGAAGTGGGTCAGGTTCCCGCGGAAGACGAACAGGTGCGATGGCGGCATGTCGGAGATCCTCCCAGCCGAACTATCGCCAGACGGAAGAAGGCGGTCATTCTTCCGGTCTCTGTCCGGCCCCCTGCCTACAGTCAGCCCATCGACCAGACCGCTGGTCGCGGGGGCGCCGAACGGGGATGCACGTGCAGAACATCGACGGCCAGCTGGTGCTGAGCCCGACCGACCTGACCAAGCACCTGGCGTGCCGGCACGCCACCACCCTCGACCTGGCCGTGGTCGGCGGCAACCTGCCGAAGCCGGTGCTGGACTCCGATGAGCTGGAATTGATCTTCGGACTCGGGCTTGCCCACGAGCACGCCTACCTCGCCTCGCTGCGCGCTGAGGGCAAGTCGGTGACGGAGATCCCGACTGCGTTCGACCCTGCGGGCCGCCGCGAAGCCGAGCGCCAGACGTTGCAGGCGATGCAGTCCGGGGTCGACGTCGTCTACCAGGGCACCTTCTTCGACGGAGCGTGGGGCGGGCAGGCCGACTTCCTGCTCCGCGTCGAGCGCCCGTCAACCCTGGGAAGGTGGTCCTACGAGGTCGCGGACACCAAGTTGGCCCGGCGGATGAAGGTCCCCGCGCTGCTGCAGATGGCCGTGTACGCAGACCGACTCGAGGAGCTGCAGGGGGTTGCCCCGGAACGGCTGCTGGTGGTGACCGGCGACGGGGAGCAACGACCGTGGCGGCTGGTCGACGTCGCCGCCTACGCCCGGCGAGCCCGCGCTCGGCTGCGTGACTTCGTCGAGCATCCGCCGGATACCGACCCGGTCAAGGTCGAGCACTGCGCACAGTGTCGCTGGCTGGACCGTTGCGCGGGCCAGTGGCGGGCCGCCGACGACCTCACACTGGTCGCGTTCATGCGCAACGACCACCGCGAGGCGCTGCGCCGGCACGGGATCACCACGCTCGCCCAGCTCGGCGCCGGCACGGTCGATGACCTCCCGACCACCATTGGCCGAGCATCCCGCGAGCGACTGGTGCAACAGGCCGCCGAGCAGCTCAACGAGCGCCGCACCGGCAAGCCGTCCTACCTCCTGCTGCCGCCGCAGAGCCGGACCGGCCTGCTGCGGCTCCCAGCACCCGACGAGGGTGACCTGTACCTCGACTTCGAGGGAGACCCCTACGCCGAGGGCGGAGAGGGCCGGGAGTACCTCGCCGGCCTCGGCGACCGGCACGGCGGCTTCACCCCGCTGTGGGCACACAGCCGCGACCAGGAACGGCAGCTCACCGTCGAGCTGGTCGACCGGCTCCTCGAGCGCTGGCGCCGGCACCCCGCCATGCACGTGTACCACTACGCCCCCTACGAGACCACCGCCCTGAAACGGCTGACCGCACGCCACGGCGTCAGCGAGGCCGAGCTCGACCAGCTGCTGCGTGGCGAACGGTTCGTCGACCTCTACGCCGTGGTCCGCCAGGGCATGCGGATCAGCAAACCGTCGTACTCCATCAAGAAGCTCGAGGCGTTCTACTGGAACGCCGAGCGGAACAAGAACGAGGACGTCGCCGACGCGATGGCGAGCGTGATCGCCTACGAACGCTGGCTGACGCAGGGCGGCGAGGACATCCTGCCTGCCATCGAGGCCTACAACCGCGACGATGTTGTCTCCACCCACGACCTGCACGGCTGGCTCGAGGGCCGGCGCACCGAGCTCGAAGAAGCGCACGGCCCGCAGCCTCGCCCGCACCAAGAGCCGCCCGAGCCCGACAAGCCGCTGAGCCCGCAGGAGCTCGCGGAGCTGGACCTCGCTGAGAGGCTCCGCACCGCGGGGGAGCCGCTGCTGGCCGACCTCGTGCAGTGGCACCGGCGGGAGGCTCGCCCGGCCTGGTGGGAGTTCTTCCGCCTCGAGGAGCTCCTTGAGGACGAGCTGGAAGACGACGGATCGGCCCTCGGTCCGCTGTCCGCGCCGCAGCTCGCCGGCCAGCACAAGCAGAGCAGGCTCTGGCGCTACACCTTCCCCCCGCAGGACACCCGGGTCCGGGTGGGCCAGCCCGCTCACGACGTCACCGACCACGAGAGCGCGGGCACGGTCGTCGAGCTTGACCCGGCAGCCGGGTTCATCGTGGTCAAGCGCAAGGCCGACCCCAAGCCATCCCGTGGCTTCGGCCCGCCAGGGCCGATCAAAACCGACGTCCTGCAGGCATCGATTGCCGCCACCGGACACGACACGATGAACGGCACTTCCCGGCTGGCCGCGGCAGTGCTGAATCGCCACGTGCCGGCAGGCACAGCCCGGCAAGCCGGCGAGTCGGCACAGAACGCCGTGCTGCGCGTCGGCCGTGGACTCCGGCACCAGGTTCTCGCCGTACAAGGGCCGCCCGGCAGCGGCAAGAGCACGGTCGGGGCCGACCTCATCCGGGCATTGCTCGACGACGGGAAGCGGGTCGGCGTTACCGCCACCTCCCACGCGGTGATCGGGCACCTACTCGGCAAAGTCGGCTGGCCCGCCCTGCAACGGTGCAACGACATTGAGGACCTTTCCGGGGCGCCCGACGTGACCCAGGCGAAGAGCACCGCCGAGGTCGCCGCAGCCCTGGCGGCCGGCGACGTCGCCCTGGTCGGCGGCACCGCCTGGGTCTGGGCGCACCCGGACATGGCCGAAGCGGTCGATGTCCTCGTCGTCGACGAAGCCGGTCAGTTCTCCCTCGCCAACGCGGTAGCGGTCGCCCGCGGCGCGACAGCCATGGTGCTGCTCGGCGATCCCCAACAGCTGGCCCAACCCACCCAGGCGCTCCATCCGCCCGGCGCGGGTGCCTCCGCGCTCGAGCACCTGCTCGACGGTCACGACACCGTGCCTGAGGACCGCGGCGTCTTCCTCGACCTGTCCTGGCGCATGCACCCGCATGTCACCGTGTTCATCTCCGATCTCGCCTACGAGGGCCGCCTCCGGTCGGCGACTGGTCGAGACCGCCAGACCCTCCTGCCGGGCGGACCACTGTCCGGCAGCGGACTACGCCTGCGCACCGTTCCGCACGTGGCCAACGCGGCCCGCTCCACCGAGGAAGCCGACGAGATCGAACAGCTCTGGCACTCCCTGATCGGGCAGGGCTACGTCGACGTCGACGGCTTGGAGCGACCGATCGGAGCCGACGACGTGCTGATCGTGGCCCCGTTCAACAACCAGGTCGGCGAGCTACTGCGCCGACTGCCGAACGCCCGCGTCGGGACCGTCGACAAGTTCCAAGGCCAGGAAGCGCCAGTGGTCATCTACTCGATGACCAGCTCGAGCGCCGAGGACGCACCGCGTGGTGTGGGCTTCCTGTACGACCTGCACCGCCTGAACGTCGCAGTCAGTCGAGCGCAAGCACTCTCCGTGCTCGTCTGCAGCCCGGAACTGCTTGACGCCGCGGTCGACACACCCGAGCAACTCAGGCGCGTCAACGCCCTCTGCCGCTACGCCGAGATGGCAGGCGCGGCAGTACCTGAAGGACAATGACCAGTCGCGGACGGGAAGGCGGTGACCTCGTGACCAGGTTCGCGATCCAACGGCGGTCCGTGCGCGACCACGCGCGCGCGCCCGGCCAGAGGGCTTCCGCTTTCAGGGGGGCGCACGTGAGGCCAGCAGTGACTCAAGCATGGTCTGCGACACCGGTCCGGTGGACCCTATGAGCAAGTACGACGGCATCACTCGGCTCCTGCGAGACCGCACCGAACCCACCGTCACCATCGGCTGGGAGATGCTTGACCGAGCCGTCGGCGGCCTCCCAGCGAGCGCCCGCGACCACCAGCCGTGGTGGCACGGCGACCGGGCCCAGGTCCGAGCATGGCGCGCGGCAGGCTACGGCTTGGAACGGGTCGAACCCGGGCGTGCCGTCACCTTCCGGCGCGTCACGACTGACGACACCGCGACGCTCGAACGCGCTCGTCGACCGACACCAGCCCAACCGATGCGCAGCCTTCCAGACGCGTCAGGGCTGACGTCCATCGCCTCCCTAGTGCCCCTGGACACCCTCGTGGTGATCCCGTGCTCCAAGCGCAAGGCAATTGGCGGCCTGTCCAAGGTCGGCGTCGCAGGAGGAGAACTGCCCGTTTGGTCGCCCGCGCTCGATAAGGCTCGGGCAAGCGTCGCCGCCGCCGCGCAGCGCGACGATCGACTGCTGCTCCCCGCCTGGCAGCGCTACACCGGAACCTTCTACACGCACGCCTTCGAAGCGCTCACCGAGGCCACCCGCCAGCACGCTCCGGTGCTCATACTCTCCGGTGGCTACGGCGTCCTTGAAGCCACTGAGCCCATCGGTTGGTACGAGCGCCGACTCCGCCTGGGCGACTGGCCGCCCAGGCTGCTCGGCCGCGAGATCGCGCACTACGCCGAGCAGCGCGGACTACATTCCCTAGTCGCGTTCGCTGGCGGAGCGAGCGCGTACGCCCATGTGATCCGATCCACCGATTGGCCCAGCCTCGGCCTACCGCACGTGGTTCTCGTCACGGCCGAGAGCGCGGGCGGCGCACAGGTAAGTGTGCCCCGGGACCTTTCCCTCGGCTTCAGTTCTTGGTGTCGCCACCAGGTCGATGCGGCGCCGCTCACGCTACGCGCGGAGTCGTTGGTGTCCGGGAACCCGTCGCCGCGTGCATCACCTTCCGCCGTGAAGCCAACGCCCGCCGGGACTGGCCATGACGGCACGGCAGATACGAAGAAGGCCGTGGCCCACCTCGCGGATCGTGCCCACGCCATACCTGCGCATGCGCTGGACCCGCGAGAGCCCGCCCTGCAGCATCCCGGCCTTTACGCGTGGTGGGCCGATGAGGAAGCCCTGCACCTGCTCCGACACTCGCTGGGACAGGGAATTGGCCCACTCATCTACGCAGGGCAAGCCGGAGCGACAACTCGCCGCCGGGCGATCACCCGAGCCGCCACGCTTAAGAGCCGCATCGTCGGCCAGCACCTGCGCGCACAAACCCGCGGCTCGACCTTCGCGCTAACCCTGGCCGCCGCCCTGCGCGAGCCACTCGGCCTCACGTTCGCCGACCCGCGCAAGATCGACACACCGAGCCGGCGAGTGCTCGCACAGTGGATGCGTGCGCACCTCGGCGTTGCCACGTATCCCGTGCCAGACCCGACCCACCTGGCCCGGCTCGAAGACGACGTCTTGCACGCGCTCGACCCCCCTCTCAATCTCGAGGGCCGAGCCCCCACGCCCGTCAGAACCCGACTGTCCGCACTGCGACGAGTCGCTGGAGGAAAACCGTGAACCGAACCGGCCGTCCGCCTGGCGCACGCACAGGCAGACCGCTCAGCGTCAACGCGCGCTTCGTCACCGCCGGAGTCGGCGCCCACGCCCGGCCATTGCCCAGCCGTGCCAGCGCCGCCGACCTATGGGCGTCCGTCGAAGCTCTCGCGGTGGCTCCCGACGGCTTCTCGCGCCTGGCCGTTCTGCACGACCGGACGATCGTCCCGCCCGCCCAACGCAAGTTCAGCGCCTATGTGGCGCAGGCCCGCCAGTACTACCAGGCGATCGCGGCCCTCGACCCCGTCTCCAAGCCGCTGATGGGGTACTACTTCGCGCTGAACCTGACCAAGGCCTACCTCACAGCCGCGGATCCGACCCTCATCATCAAGGGCCACGGAGCCGGCGAGGGCACGGACATCGGCCAGCGGTACACGTTCACGCAAGAGGTCCTCCGGCTCGACGACAAGGGCGTCGCGAAGGACCTGGCCCTCAGGACAGGACGCCGCTTCTGGTACCCGAAGGGGCACCGAATGATCAAGGTATCCCGCCTCGCTGCCTACCTCCCAGAGGCATACGACCTTTACGCCGACGCCCTCGGACAGCCCCCGAAACTGGTGCCGATCACACGCATGGGCGTTCGCGAGACCACCGGTACGCCTCGGTCCGCATGGCTGACCGTCGACGTTGACCGGGCCGTTCTGCAACAGCGCGGCATCAACGCGACAGCCCTGCCTGCCAAAGCCGCACTGTTCGGGCGGAACTTCCGCCTCGTCAGCGATACCAGCGCCGAAAGCGACCCGGCCACCGTCACGTACGAATCGATCGATTCGGTGTCGTTCAACCAGCGGGCGCAGGCACTTCCCGGGCTGCGGGAGGCGTTTGACGCCAGCCTGATCGCCCGCAACCGCGCCGCGGGGGGCGGCGGTCAGGACTATGTCGTGCTGTCGGTGCGAACGGAACTCCTATCCCACGAGGCTGTCACGTTCCTGATGCTCCTGCACCTGAGCAACATGGTTCGCTACCGACCGGATCACGTCGAAGCACTCCGAGGGACCAAGTACTTTTGGCTGTTCTCGAGTTGGGTTGACCGTGCCTGCGAAAACCTCCTTCTCTCGCTGGCGAGTCGCATCACCCTGGAGGAGCACGTCATCAGCTGAACTCTCGGCAGTGCCAGAACGAGGCCGCCGAGGCGGGCAAGCCGCACGAGCACCCCTACTTTTACGAACGTGGTGCTGCCGGCCCTGGCCGTCACCCCGGGAAGCAGTCTGGAGCGCAACCGCATGAGTGGGTGATCGACCGGCGGTGCCTGATCTCACGTCTACCCTGTGCCTATCAAGGGGAGGGCTTCATGGCGAGGTCGTACTGCAGCTTGTACGTGGATGCGGGTTACCTGATCGCTGCGGCTTCGACCCGCGTGACGGGCACCTCTCTGAGGTCCGCCACAGACGTGGACGTTCCGGGGCTCCTCGCGGACCTCACGAAGCAGGTCGAAGCGGACAGTGGTCTGCCGCTGCTGCGCATTCACTGGTACGACTCCGGGACACGCCAGGGCGCCCCGTCGGGTAACCAGCGCGACATCGCCACGCTACCGAAGGTGAAACTGCGGCTCGGCAGGGTCGGGTTCAACGGCGAGCAGAAGGGCGTCGACCTCAAGCTCGCGCTGGACCTGATCACCCAGTCCCGGAACAAGGCCGCAGAGGTCGTTTACCTGGTCTCTGGCGACGATGACCTCAGCGAGGCCGTCGAGGAGGCCCAGCACCAAGGCGTTCAGGTCATCAGCCTGGTCGTGCCCGATGCTCAGGGGCAACCGATCTCGGTGTCGCAGAACCTGCAGATGACTGTGGACCAGTTGCATCTGATCTCCGCGCCGGTGATCGATGACCACGTGTCGAAGTCGACCGCCGCCGCCATCAGGGAGGTCGCCATCACCTCCGTGGCTGGGGGGCATCAAGCGCAACCAGACCGGATGACGGCTCCGGCTGAGGCTGCGCAGCCGACCCCCGTTCCTGGCCCGACGCATGCAGCTCGGCCGCTACCCAGACCCCCGATCGCGAGGCCGGCCAGCCCAGCACGGATGCCGGTGTACAGCACGTCGACCGGGAGCATCGGCGGCTACGGGACGCATGCGCCGCTCGATGATCTCGCGAGGGATGCAATAGGTGACGTCGTTGACAAGGTGGTCGTGAACTGGTGGCGGGGCGCATCCGAAGCGAGTCGTAACGAGTTGATGCGGGGCAAGCCGCTCATCCCGGCTGACATGGACCGAGCCTTGTTGAGCGACTTGAGCAACAGGTTGGCGGTCTACGACATCCCGCAGGACTGGCGATTCGCACTTCGTGACGCGTTCTGGCTCAAGGTGGGTGGCCTTTGACATGCCCTACCTTGCAGCCACCCCGTCATCAGAGGGAGAACGCCTATCGATTGACGGGCCGAGCGGCTCGAAGGTTCTCGTCACACCAAGATCATTCAGTCGTTGGCGGGTTGCTCCGTCTGGGGGCCCGGCCAGATCTTCCACACGAGGCCTGCCAGGTAGATCGTGCGGAGCTCGATGTGTTGCTCATCCCACGAGTCCGCCCACGTGGTCGCCGTCGGCTCTGACGGATGCCGCAGAATGGACCCGGTGGTGAGCCGCAGGAGCGAGTGTTCCGAGAGCGCCGGCCGCTTCTTCTCCCAGGGCCCGTTGGACAACTCGGGCTGCATTCTCGACGTCGCCAGGGTCAAGTTCCCGATCCAGTGCAGCATCTGGTTTCGCTTCGCTTCGGCTTCCGGGTCACCTGGAGCCGGCAGCGGCCAGTGCGTCTTCCAGGTCTGCGGCAGGACGTGCTCGATGGTCAGTTTGGTCCCATCGGTGACTGGCGCGAGCTGCTCGGTGAGCCCGGTTCGTAGGTGCCGCTCGATCGCTTCGAGGATGACGCGCAGCCGGCCCTGCTGGATGCGGCCGTAGGCCGGACGGCGCAAGCCCTGGAACACGTCCATGTCCGCGGGCCACCGGCGTGGATCGACGTCATATCGGGTCAGCTCAGCCACCACGACGTCGTCGGGTGCCTCGCTCGGGCGAGACCGGATGGCGTTGCCCAGGTCCCGAAAGAGATTGTTGTAGTCCTTGGTTGTCAGCCCGCAAAGCACCCGTCGGATCAGGAAGCTGTCTAACGCCTGGAGCGCCCGGAGGCGACCGGCAGGGCTAAGCCTGTCGTCCGGTAGCCCGTACAAATGAAGGAGCACCGGCATGACCGTGGTCGTGTCGAGCGCGGCGAGTCGGGTGAAGAACTGCCCCTCCGCGCTGTCATACGGGCGCGCACCGAAGCTGTCGTAGATCTGTCCGTACCGACGAAGCTCAGCGAACACGCCTTCGACCGGCATGGCGCTGTCGGTAAGCCACCTGTCGAACTCGGCGTACATCGTGGTCGGTGAGATGTCGCGGCCGCTGACCATCGTCAGCCAATGTCCGAGAAACAGGTCTAGCCGGGAACGCTTCGCCCGGCCAATCCGCTGTTCCCTGCGCCAGGTGCTCGGCTCGTCGAAAGGACGCCAGTATGTGTCGTAGAGGTTCTCCACGTCCCGCCCCTGCGCCTCCGCGCTACGGAAGAGCAGATTTTTCACCAGGTCCGCGGCCTCGAGCGGCGTTCCGCGGCCGTTGAGCGTCTCGAAGATGATCTGGGCGTCGTCGTGCTCTTCCAGGTCGACGACGACCAGCCGGACCCGGTCACGCACCGTCGTTACCAGCGCCTCGAGTCGGCCCGCGGCTGTGGTGTCGGGATCGTGATCGACGTCGGCGGCGTCGAGCCAGTCGACGATCGCCGCGTCGAAGTAGCCGCGAGCCGCTCGCAACCCGACCTCGCCGGTTTCCACCTGCCCCTCCAGGGCCGACCGGTACGCGTCCCGGTCCGGGTTGGATGGCCACACCTTGAACTGCTGGGTCAGGTCCGACGCCGGCACGAGGTCCGGGTCGTTGTCGCACAACTTCCCGATCAACCGCTCCGACCGCTCGTCCCCCCGGGCGTCCGCTATCCCGCGGATGGACGCGAGAAGGACCTGGAGCGTGGTGAGGCGCTGCTGGCCGTCTATGACCTGCCGAGTCTCGAGTCGGGTGATGACGTTCGGCATCTGGGCCAGCACCACAGCCCCGAGGAAGTACCCGCCACCAGCATGCCCCCCATTGAGCTCCCGTTCGACATTCTCGGCCGCTCGTCGCAGATCATCAAACAGCTCGGTCCAGTTCGGCTCGCGCTTCCACGTGTACGGCCGCTGGAACAGCGGGACCGTGTAGCAGGCGTCCTTGCCGAAGAGCGTCTTGAGCTCCACGATGTCAGTCTTCACGAACCCCCCAGGGCAAGCACCAGTCGAGCTGGCCGACATGCTGGCACGAGTCTTACTGCATGGCGACGGCGCCCCACCTTGGTCCGAGAGCACCGTGGATCGCGTCCTGCTTGGCGCCGCCCTTCTCGAGGAGGCCGACGACGCATGCATGTGATGAGCCCACCGGTGCCTCAGGAGTGCCGGACGACGCCTGAGGGGTGGGGGGCCTCACGCCTCCGCATGGAGGCATCAGCGCGAAGGCTGCGGCGCTGATGCCTCCAGCGGTCGAGGCGGACCGGCGAGACGTGCGGGTGCGTCTAGCTCGAGCCAAGCAGTGTCGCGTCCACGGAACTGATCTCGCCAAATCACCGCGATGGACGACAGCCTTGTCGGTCGGCGACCTTCAGCGCCCCGGGTATCGGGCCGATCGAGTCATATGTCCATCACGGGGTTGATTCCGCGGCGCCATCGCGCCGGTCGTCGGGCAGAGCAGCGCTACCGACAACTTCGGCGCCGTTGGCGGAAGCGGGTGTTGTGGCGGTTTCGTCTGGCCATCTGGCCGGTTCTCCTGCTGACGTTCGTGGGTGCTGGGCTCCCCAGACCTTGGGGCTGGATGGCGGGATCGGTCTTCGGTGCCTTTTGGACGCTCTGGCTGGTCACCAGGGACGCCGTCCCGCGCCACATCGAGCAGTGGCTGGACGGTGCCGAGGGTGAGAAGCGGACGGAGAAGCGACTTAGGTCACTCGAGGCGAGGGGCTGGGTGGTCGCCCACGACCTCGAGGCCAAGTACGGGAACATCGATCACTTTGTCGTGGGCCCGAGCGGCGTCTTCCTGCTCGACTCGAAGAACTGGGGCGGGACGGTCACCCTGGAAGACGGCATCGTGATGGTGACGCCGCGCGACAACCCGGACGCTGCCTGGTCGCCGCGCGGGCTGTCTCGAGCACTCAAAGCTGCCAGCGCCGGCAACAACGAGGCCATCCAACGGCTGACCGGGGTCCGTGAATGGGTGCAGCCGGTCGTGGTGGTCTGGGCGCCGTTCGAGGCACGATGCGTGTTGGCCGAGGGGATCCGTTACGTTGCTGGTGACGCACTTGTCGAGTGGCTGACGGCCCAACCGGCGCGGCTGGACCCGGCAACGGTCGAGCGGGTCGGACGTCTCTTCGCTGTATAGCGCTCGTTCAGCCGGCGAGGAAAGACTTATGTCGCTCTGCCAGGCGATCCGGGTCGGGATGTTCGGCCTTGCGGGCGGGAAGCTGGATCGTGGTGCCGTGCATCTCCTGGAGGCCGTGCTTGAGCATTGGGCCGTCGGCCTCGTCGAGCAGTGCCTGGTTGATCTCGACCCGATAGGTCGGCGTGATGCCGAGCAGCCGCCGGTCGTAGGCAGCGTGGTGGATCTTGCACAGACTCAGGCCGTTGGTGACGATCGCGAGTCCCGCCTGCTCCGAGTCCACCGTGATGTGGGCCGCGTCGAGCAGGTCGCCGTGCCGCAGTCGGCACACCGCGCACTGGACCTCGTAGGCCCGCACGACCATCCCGCGGAACATGGCCTGGTGCAGCCGCCGTCGGGTGATCTGTTCCGCGTAGCGCCGCTCAATGGGGCTGAGCTCCGACGGTCGGGCCAGGATGTGCAGGGCCTCGTCGACAGCGATGACGAACTGACGACGCTCGAGATCGTCGTCGATGACGAAGACCGGGAAGATGGGGACGTACGCGTTGTCGATCTTCCGCAACAGGATCAGCGGCAGGTCCAGCTCCTTGGCCCGCCTCAGCTTGGTGTTGTCGCCCTCGACCGACCCGGCGCGGTAGTCGTAGCGGAAGAGCCCGCCGTCAACCTCGCGGTCGTCATAGGGCCCGTCCGGTGAGCTGACGATCGACAGCGTGGCGTTGAGGTCGCGTGGGTTCCAGATGCCCTTCGAGGTGTCTATCAGCCGTCGTCGGGTGCCGTCGCCGAGGTCGAAGTCGCTGAGCTCCGCTCGGGTGAGGAAGCCGCCGGATTGGGCAACGCGGGTCGCGAGGCGATGCATCAGCCGGTCACGCAGCTGCGCATCGTGCACAAGCGAGATCGCCATGGCCGGCAGCTTGGCATCTCAGCGCCGCGGTGACCAGATTGAGGACGAGCGAGGGTGGACCCCACCGGACGGCGAAGACACACGACCGTATCCACGGGATAGAGGGGTGTGCAGTTGCCTGGCGTTGGGGAGACGATCTTGCGCCGTGTGCCAGATTCCGGGACGTCCAGAGCGCGCAGAACATAGATGCAAGTGTGTGCCGCCTCGCTCGTCTCGGTGGGATGGGGCTACGGCGGTCGTCGTGGGGCAGGCGTGGTGACCTGGAACGGGGTTGGTGTCGGGCCTAGGTGGGCGTGGCCGGGTGGGTGGTCTGGGGTGGCAGGTCAGCAGGGTGGCCGTCGGGTCGGTTGGGTCGAGTCGGCAACCGGGTGCGGGCCGCGTTCGACGCGGTGCGACTGAGCTGAGCGGCCGGCGCCGGGAGACCCTGCGCACCCAGCCGGCCGGCGGCACCACGGAAGAGAGGGGCCCCGCGCCTGAGGACGCGTCTGGCGCACTGATGCGCCCGAGATGCCGACGAGCACGGCACGTCGGGCGTGGTGGGGAGTTATCGGGTGAGGTCGTGGGCGGTGCGCTCGCCCTTGGAGCGCTCCAAGAGGCGGGTGATGGCCTGCAGCGCCTCGATGTGCTCCGGCGGCTCAGATGCAAGGTCCAGGCCCTCTGCAGTGCGACGAGGTCGTCGCGCCGCTCGTTGAGGTGCAGCTCGCTGCGGTGGAACGGATCGGAGCGCCGGCGACACCGACCCGCTTGTCGCCGGCAACGCGTCGGTGACAGATGGCACGGCCGGACAGGTGGAGGGGGCTCGTCCAGCAACCGCCCGCCTGGGCGTCTATGGAGAGGTGATGAATGCGCGACCCGTGACGTCGAGGACGGGGACGTTGTAGAGGATGCCTCCGGGCAGGCGGGCGGGTGACTGCATCGGCCGGTCCAGGCCGGGGCGCCACACGAGCAGCCGGGCCCGGCGGCCCTCGTTGAGCGCTATGACCAGCCACCTCCCGTCGCGGCTGAACGCGAGGCCGGCGGTCGACTTCGGTGCCAGTTCGACACCTGGGACCAGTGACAAGGTGCCGGTGCGCAGGTCCTGCACGGCCAGGTCGGACGGCCCGCCGGGGTGCCCCGGGTCGTAGCGGGGGTCCGGGTTGGGGCGGGAGAGCTGGAACGCGGCGTACTGCTCGTTCGCGCTCAGGACGACCTCCGAGGCGAGGGCTCGACCGGCCGGAAGTGGGAAGCTTCGAGTGGCGGCACCGACACGGGTGCGGGTCCATATGAGGGCGCACGTGCGTGCGGGGTCGCAGTCCCGGTAGGTGAGGGCGAACCTGTCGGTCGCAGCGAGCACGTAGCCGTGGCCGAGGCGGCGGAGGTCGGAGGGGTCGGCGCGCGATACTGCGGCGATGTCGAAGCCGCCGTCGGCTGGTTGCTCGCCGTCGCGGATGAGGCTGCCGAGGAAGAACTGGTCGGTGGCCACGGCGGCCTCGAAGCCGATCGGCAGCGTCACAGAGCGGTCGCCGTCGACGGGTTGCAGCACCATGGGTCCAGTGGCCAGATCGGTGGGATAGGAGAAGGCCCACACCGAGTCCGGCCCGCTCAGCAGGGCATCGATCCGCCCCGGCAGCGCCGCGCTGAGGGTGAGCCGCCGCGCGTTGAGACTGAGGACGGTCCCGGCCGGAGCCATCAGGTCCGCACATCGCAGGCGGACGGCGTGCAGACCGGCCTGCGACGCTGCCAGCTCGGTCACCTGTCCGCCACGGCCGGCACCCGCGGCCCGAAGGCGCCGCACGTCGCCGGTGTCTACGTCGACCAGGCGCACGCCGGCGCCTCCGACGAGGACGGTGAGGCCGGTATTGACGCGCAGCGGACCAACGGAGAGCAAAGGCAGCGACGCATCGCTCCCGCAGGCTCCTACCGCGGACGGCCACGGCTGCAGGTCGCTGGGCGTCACGCTGGCGGGGGCGCTCCCTGCCGGTGCCGTCGGAGTCGACGTCGCCTCGGGCGCCGCGCCCTCGGGTGGCGGTGTCGGGTCCGGGCGGGCGACCGCGAACGCCACTACGGCGATGGCGGCCGCGACCCCGGCCGGGAGCAACCACCGCCGCCGTCGCGGCGGTCGGTCCGGGCCGTGACTAAGGATTTCCCCCATACCTCCATAAGAGCATCGAAGAGCGACCGGCGGCAGCCCTGCCACGCCTCGACGCGCCAACGTGGCCGTCACATGTTGCTCGCCGAGCCGCAAGGGCGCAGGTCCCCGTCCCCGACTCGGCGCAAGGCCGTGCGCTCAGCGGGTGAGGTCGTGGGCGGTGCGCTGCGCCTTGGACCGCTCCAAGGCGCGGGTGATGGCCTGAAGTGCCTCGATGTGCTCCGGCGGCTTAGAGGGACCGTGCAGGTCGTCCTCGGTGTGGGAGAGGTCGTCGGGTGCGTCGCTGAGGTGCAGCTCGCTGCGGTGGCGGGCTCGGCTCAGGCCGACGTAGCCGGCTTCCCGGTACAGCCCGGCGTCCCCGAGCAGGAACACCCGGTCCACGGTCAGGCCCTGGGCTTGGTGCACGGTCAGGGCGTACCCATGGTCGAGCACCCCGGCCAGCAGGTGGGCGCGGGTGACAGTCCGCTGCTGCCCGCCGACGTCGATCTCCAGGGCGCCGGTGGTTGGATCCACGGCGGCGACGTGGCCGCGTTGGCCGTTGATCAGCCCGCGCCGGTGATCGTTGCGGCGCACCACGACTAGGTCCCCGACGGCGAAACAGCGCGGGTTCTCGCACTCGTCGGCCCCGTACACGACCGGCCCGCCCAATTGGCCCGCCGCCTGCAGGACTTGTCTGGCGCGGTGGTTGAGGTCGGTGACGTCGCCGCGGCGGTGCGCGAGCAGCACCGTCTGTCCCGGGTCTCCGGTGCGGGCGGTGTCCCACCAGGCCCGGACCAAGGCGTCCCGTTGGGCCTCGCCATCGGGGTGTGTGGTGATGCGTCCGGCGCCGGCGTATGCGTCCAAACCCGCGGAGACGTCCCCGGCGCGCAGCTCATCAAGAGCGGCCCGCTCCCAGCTGTGGGCCTGTCGGCGGTTCTCGGTCAGGGTCACGGCGGGCAGCGCAAGGGCCAGGGCGCGGAATGTTCCGCCGGCGGCGAGCTCGGGGAGCTGGCGGTGGTCCCCGACGAGTACGAGCTTCCCGCCGGCCCGGGTGGTGACCTCGAGGAGCTGGGCGAGGTGGCGGGTGCCGAGCATGCCGGCCTCGTCGACGACCAGCACCCCGCCGGCGGGTAGCACCCCGGGCAGTCCTGCCCGTGTCGCGCGGTGGTCGGTGGCGAGTAGCCGGGCCACCGACATCGCCGGGATGCCGGCCTGCTCCGTGAGCGCGACCGCGGCCCGGGCCGCGACCGCCGCGCCGAGGACCGGCACCCCGGCCCGGTTCCAGGCGGCCCGGGCGGCAGCGAGGGCGTGGGTCTTCCCGGTGCCGGCTTTGCCGACCACCACGTCCACACCGTGCCCGCCGGTGGTCAGCTCGTGGACCATGTGCTGCTGCTCGGCGGACAACGTCGACCCGGTCAGCTGGCGGGCGGCCGCCGTGTGGTCCGCGAGGTTGTCCACCACGGCCCGGCCGGTGTGCCGGGACGCGAGGGCGGTGGCGAGCACACCGCGCTCGATGGCGAGCAGGTCGGTGGTGGTGTGGCGGGCGAAGGAACGCACCGCCCCCGCCCGCACTACCCCCTCGGCCGGCGGGTCGAGGGGGAGGACCTGCGGGTCGCCCAGCAGTCGGTCGGTGAGGTGTTCGACGTCCTGGACGGGGGCGCCGCCGGGGAGTTGTCCGCACCACGCTTGCAGCACGTCGCGTCGGTCGAACACCGCGGTGCGTTCGGTCAGCCCGTCCGGGCCGAGCAGCACCCCGGCTGCGCGGGCGAGGACCTCCCGGCTTGGCGGGGCCGGGGTGGTCCGCCCGAACAGGCGGGCCCGCGCGGCGGCGTCGAATCCGAGGGTGTCGGCGCGGGTGTGCCAGCCGGCCGCTAGCGACTCGGGCGCCACGCCGTAGTCCTTGGCCTTGCGCGTCGCGAGGGTGACGACCTGGGCGGCGGCGGGGGAGGACTCCCCGCGGCGCGCCAGCTCGTCCTCGATCTCGACGCGGCGGCGGGAGAACGCGCGCAGCACGCGGCGCGGTATGTCCGCGAGCTCGCACAGGCCGTTCTCGCGCAGCACGAATCGCAGGCCGAGTCCGCGCAGCTCGTGGCGCAGCGCGGCCTGGTAGAGGGTGCCGGCGGTCTTGGCCTGCCAGTACAGCTGCCGCCCGTCCAACGCCGACCACCGCCCGTCCGCCCCGCGGGTGATGTTCGCGACCAGCACGTGGGTGTGCAGCTGCGGGTCCCCAGCCCGGGAGGTGCGGTGCCGGAACGCGGCCGCGACGAACCCGCCGCCCGGGAGCCGGTCTACCCCGTCCCGACCGCGACGGACCTCCCCGGCGTCACGCTCCAGGTACCCCAGCGCCGCCGCGACCGCCCGGTCGTGCGCCTCCCGGACCAGCCGCGACGTCACCGGGTCGCCGAGGGCGAACAGCAGCGACACGCCCTTGGGGGCGGAGAACGTCAGATCGAAGCCCGGCAGCCGGTCCTCCCGCCGGCACCACAACAGCGACCCGCCACTCGCCGGGTGCCGACCGTCGAGCACCGCGCGCAGATCCTCCGCAGCCACCATCCCGGACAAGCCGAGGCCGGCCGAACCGTTCCCCAACCACTGGCCCTGGGCTTCGCCGGTGCCCAGGTAGTAGTCCTCCACCCCGGCCGCCACAGCTTGCAGGTAGTAGCCCTCCGCACCCCGCCCCAACTTTCCTATGCTCAACATCGCTGGCGCCAAGACCAGGCGGGACTTGCGCGTCGCGTCTTTTGACAACGGCTTGAAACCGGCAGAAACCTCGTCCACTCAGACCGGTTACACGGGGCAGGCTGGATGCGTCGTGTCTGCGTCTCGCCTCGAACAAGGCCACCCATGAGCCGCAGGATCCGCAGCGAGATGGTCCGCGGGCTTGTCCAGCCGCCGCAGCGAGGACATCCGCCGCCTTCAGGCGCCAGACGAGTGGCACAGATGGTCTTGGTTCGAGGCAGGGTCGTGGGTCCGCGGCCGAATTTCTGCGGATGCGGCGTAGGTGAGGTCCAGGAGCCGAGCGGGCGGTGGTATTCGGCGGATCCCACGGCGTGGCCTTCGCGTCCGTGAATCGGATTATGGGCGCCTGTGATCAACAGTCCGAGGGCGATGGTGAAGATGGTGACAGTCCCGAACACCTGGGCCAACGGTGTCCTGGTGGGGCGAGCAGGAGTGTGCCCAGCCCTTTGTCGTACGCGGACATGGTGCCGGTCGGCGCCGCATCCTTCGATGGGGCGATCGAGTGAGTCGACCGTGTGCGGCGCGCCTCCGCGAAGCGCTCCGAGCGCCAAGACGGCATCGCTTAGCTCGTCGCCGACGAAGGCGGCCTCGGCGCCGCTGCCATCGGCCCGAGGCGGCGCTCGGCATCCTCACCGGCGCCATCGAGGACGCTGGCCTGCGCCCCAAGGGGGTCGGGGGCACTACCCGATCGTGTCGGTCGAGGACCCGCGGGGGGAGGACGACTGGGATCGTGGGCCGAAGCAGCGAAAAGCCTGGGCGGCATCCAGCTTTTCGGCGAAGACATCTTGTTTGGCAAGGCGGTTGTAGCCCGCGGACCTGGCGTTGGAGTAGTTCGTCATGATGGCCGCCTCGATCGCCGGCCACGGCCTCAATGGTGGCGGCCAGTCGGTGCACCTCTGGTGAGTGACTCGCCGCGGCGCGCCGGGGTAGAAGGTGTCGAGCCGGTCGCTGACCAGGCGCCTGTCGGGGTCGGTCCCGAAAAGGGCCAGCACGGCACGCACGTCTTCTTTGACGACGTAGGCGTGCAGGATCTCGATTCACGGGGTCACCGGTGTCGATCAGGGAGTTCCCACATCCGTGCGAACGTCTCTGGACGTAGTCGTTCGTGGGCGGTGAGCAGCCGGCGTCGGACCTGCCAGGCGGGGTCGACCCGCGCCCGCGGCGCCCATGGTGCTCGCGGATCACCCGTTGGCGCACCGCCGGCACGGCGTCATGGCCCAGGCGGACCAGGTGGAACCGGTCGGCGACCAGCACCGCGTCCGGCAGCCCGTCACGGACGGCCTTGGCGTAGGAGGCGGACAGATCGATCGTCACGTGTTTGATCCCCTTCGCCAGGCCTGGGGCTGGTCGGCCAGCCATGCGGACCACCGCGGCAGAGCGGCCTTCGGCCTGGGCCAGCAGGCCGCCGCGGCCGGCCACGTCGACGAACGGGTGTGCTCCCGGTCGCAGACCAGCACTCAGCGCCCGGTGTCGGTGTCTTGTGCCCAGATCTGGTTGCCGCAGCGGGTCTCATCGATCCTCAGCACCTGCACCGCCAGCGGCGCTCGGCCAGCGGTTTGGCGACGTGGGCGATGAACGCGGCGTGCACGGTGGCCCCAGCCGACCCGGTAGTGGCTGGCCATCTCGGACGCGCACCTGTGTTGCTCGGCCACCGCGTGCCCCAGCTCCGCCCGTATCGTCGAACTGACAGAACGCAGCAGCCGTCGACTACCCGGCCCTCTCAGTCAGATACGGCTACTTAGGAATTTAGGTGTCAGATTGCTTTCGACGACGAGGGCAGCGGGTATTCGTCCTTCAGGCACATCCTGATGTTGAGGCCGGACTCCATCAAACTGGACCGAGCACCTTCACCGGGCTTCCAATCGACCCGGCGTGTCGTGCTCTTGTGTCGCGCTCGTGTAGTTGCCGAGCAGATGGACGCCGTCGTGATCGGTGATGGCGTCGAACACGACGACGAGTTCGATGCGTTACTCCAGCTTGGCGTGCACGCCGTGCAGGGATATCTATTCGCTCGTCCAAGCAGCAGCAGCGAGACTGGCACAGCTGGGCGAAAAGCTTTTCGAAGCACTGGAAACAACTGACTAATCACGGATCGACACTCGCTTGAATCGGCGGCGTTGCTGCGCCGCGGGACCGCCGAAGCGAGTGCCACAACGACGAGCCGACTGAGCCGTTGCCGGTTCGCGCCTCGGGTTGTACGAACCTCGACGTCCTCGACTCGTCATTGTCTGCGCAGTCAGGAGGCGAGTTGAGTCCGCGAACGTGGTGTGTGAACACTGGAGTTGACCCGCTTTCGCGGACACCTCGTGACTGCGGACGTGGTCACGCCGCAGGCCTTTCAGCAGTGTGCCTAGCTTCGAACGCAGCGGGCGAGATCTGACCAAGGCTGGAATGCCGGCGACGTGGGTTGTAGAACGCCTCGAGGCCCGTAGACGCGGGCCGGAGTCACGCGAGCGCCGTGACCACGATGAGCGCGACCGTCATGAGAACGAGCGCCCAGGTTGCAAGTCGAATGCCGGCCGCCACCTTGTTCGCCGCGCCCGCGTTCCTGATCGCGGTATCCGCTGCCATGAGAGCGAGGTAGCCGTCGAGCCGGGCGCGATGACCGGCCGCTGCCGCCGAGTCCGGCGACGTCGTCGCGACGAGCCCGATGAGGTCGGCGAGGTCAACGTCGCGCTCCTCGATTGAGCGCATCACCCGCTGCTCGCGCTCCGGCCATGACTGAGCGTTGCGCTCCTCAGAGGTCAACAGCGTCCTCCATTGCGGTAGGCCGCCACTCTCCCGCAGCCGCAGGCGATCTCGGTAGACGACGCGCCTCAACGCTCGAGACCAGTCCGCAATGGCGCAACCGATCATTAGCCGATGCGGCCCGGCCACTCGTGGTGGCGTGGGATGGGGCTCACGGTGCGCAACGCTAGCCTTTGATCGTGAACGTTGACCTGACCGACCTCATCTCGGTGGTCGCCCTGGTGTCAAGCCTTGGAGTGGCCTCGCGTCAGATCTACCTCGAGCGCCGCATCACTCTCGTCGCTCACATCGACACGATCCACGTGCAGGGATCAGCGAGCACTCGGACACGACTGGTCCTATCGAACTCCGGGCCTGCGGTAGCGCGACAGGTAGAGATCAGCCTCTATGACTCAAACGGCCAGCGAATTTCGGACACATCTGGTGACCCGAGCGTCATACCGGAGCTACCAGCCGGCGTGGACTTCCATATCGCTTTAGCCAATCTGAGCACGACACCAACGAAGGTTGTCATCATCTGGGTTACCGGACGAGCACGACGGGAGTGTCGCGAGCTGCCCCTGAGCCAGCGAGTGATCGTCTAACGAGCGTGCACAAGCGAAGCGCCCCTTCTCGATGCTTGAGGCGCTAGGGGCGAAGCGCTGTTCGTACCGAACCGGCCTAGCCCGCACCGCTCTGCTCGATCGGCGGTGGCCTTCCTGTCCGGCTCCACGCACGCCACCGGCATCCGTGATTCTGGTATGTCGAGATCGTCCCGTGCGCGAGTCCCCGCGGTCGTGACGGCTTGAGCTCAAGCGGCCCCGCTGGGTCCCGCCAGAACCCGCAGACGACTTGATACCCGTGCCGGTGCCACGTGGCGCGCGCCGTGATTGACTCGTCGCGTGCTCACGCTGGCGGCCTTGGGAGACGCTCTCGACGGCTCCCTTTACTCCCTTCCGGACGACGAAGAGGAACTTCGGCAGCTGGAGGAACTCAACCTCCGCCTCGCAGAGCTAGAGACTCGATGCCAGGCGGTCAGGAACTCGCTTGTAACGGAGTTCGCTTCGCGATTGGGCCGCCCTGCGAACGACTGAAATCTATGAGAGCAACGCGATCGAGGGCAAGACAGCCACGCTTCGGGACACCCACAGGATCTTGGAGGATCGGGCGATGTGGGATGCCGACCGTTCACTTGCCAGATACACCTTGCACTCGGCCCTCACGAATGAGCCAAAAGTTCAAGACGTAGTTGGTCTCGCTGCTGCGTGAATTCTAGTTGATCAGTACATCAGCGAGCGCGACCGAGCGATATCGGAGACGGACATCCGAGAGATGCACGCGCTCATCATGCGCGGCGAGCGAACGGCGGGGCGGTACAAGCAGTACCTCAACGAGATCGGCGGGTCCGTGCATGTGCCGGTGCCCCCTAGTGACGTACCGGCACATATGGATCAAATGGTCACTTGGCTCCGTCAGACAACGGCGCCACTCGTTTGGAAGGCCGCCGTCGGTCACGCCTGGCTCACACACATCCACCCTTTTGATGATGGCAACGGGCGTATCGCGCGCCTACTTGCTAATTACGTCCTCGGCTTCGGCTGCTTCCCTCCTCTGATCGTTCGGTCTTCTGCTGACAGGGCGCGCTATCTGGACGCGCTCTCGCAGAGTGATTTGGCCGGAGACATCTCGCGGCTCGTCCGGCTGTTCGCGCGAGTGCTGCGTCGCGGCGTTTCCTTGATGGAGAAGCCAGACTTCGCTTGGTCCCTGTTCGAGGCTGATCTCCGAGTTCGTGACGCGGACATCTTCACGCGGTGGAAGGAGACAACGGACCGGTTCTTTGGCGATGTTGCCGCAGAACTCCTGCTGCGAGGAATCGATTTCACCCGTGTCGGCTCGTTGAGTCCCGGTGACTATGGATCACTAGCACGTAAGAGCCCCGCTGGCGCCACCTGGTACGCCAGAGTCGGTGACGCGAACTCGTCGAAGCATCTACTCGTTTGGGTCGGCTACGTCTCGGCGCGCATGAGCCGAGGCCTCGAAACGGACCAGGTGTTCCCTTCGTTCTTCTTGAGTGAGAGAGACCCCAACCCCCGAAGTGTCAAACCGTACCTATCTCGCGTTCGGGGCCTTGAGCCACAGTTCGACGAGATAACGCTCGTCGCGGATGAGCGAAGGGCGCTTCTGCGACGTGGAGGGACAGTCACAAGAGTGGGACTGAACGCTGCAGCCGAACTATTTGCCGCCCTGCTTGGTGACTACGTGGATTCGCTGCTCAAGGACTAGTCCGCTTGAGATCGACAGAAGGGGTGCCTTTAACCGGCCTATTTCCGTCGCGTGGCGGTAGCACGTTAATGCGCGATGCCCGCTGCGTTGCTACGCCGCAGCGCGCCAACGCCGGCGCTGATGAGAACTCACCCTCTGCCCACTCCGACGCCACCGGCCTCGAAGCCGGCCGGTGTCAGCGCCCTCCTTCGCCATCGAGAGGGACCTCCACGAGCTCGCTCGCCGCCTCGAGAGCACCGCCTGCACCGCGCTCGGTTTCGCCCTCCGCGGGCGCGGTGGCAGCGACCGCAACACCCTCGCTGAGCTGCACACCCTCCCTGACCTCCTCGCCGCGCTCAGCCTGCGTCCGGGCTGTCGGGACGATGACGGACGATCCCATGAGAGGAATCTCAAGGAGCTCAAGCGGTTGGGGCCCGTGCTCGAGGACGCTCCCGTCTGACGGTCCAGCAGTCTCGCGGCGGCAAGACTTGCAGCGCCGCTGCAAGCCGTCCGCCCGCCCGCCGTCCCGGTGGAAGCCGTCCGCGGGCTTGGTGACACCACACGAGGGACACCGCTTCTCCGCAGCGACGTAGGCGCTTTCCTTTGCCCGCTCCCGAGCCCGCGCCCGCATCTGCTTGCGGCGCTCGCGTTCCTTGGCCGGATCCGCCAGCCGGTCCGCCTTCGCCCGCGCCGCAGCACACGCCCGGCACGTGTGGTGACTCCCACCCGGGCGGCTCGCGTTGTTCCCGAAGTCCAGGAGCGGCAGCACCCTTTCACAGGTGGGGCACCGCTTGCCGCCGCTGCTGGGCACCGCCTTGCGGGTGCGCTGCTTCAGCGCGGGCGCGTCGGTGCGCCAATGCTCCGGTGCCAACTTGATCACCCGCGGGCGGCGCTGCGGCACGCCTCTCTCGAGCTCCGCCGCGATGCGGTCGCGAAACTCCGCGTCGGTGAGCGAGCCCTTCCGCAAGTTGCAGCGCGGGCAGGACGGGACGATGTTCGCCGCGGCGTTGGACCCGCCCCGGGACAGCGGGATCTTGTGCTCCTTTTGCAGCACCGCTGACACCTCACCGCAGTACGCGCAGCGGTAGCCGTAGGCCTGCTTCATCGACTCCCACGCCGCACCCGTGAGGTCGGCGATAGGCAGCCTCCGTGGGACCGGCTGAACCTCAGGCGGCGGCTTCGCCAAGATGGGCATCGCGTCAGCCTTCACCTGCCAGATCCGCACCCGCTCACGACCGCAGGCCGTCGCCGCCATGGTGCTTGCGTGCTCGTGGTCGCACGTCCAGACCGCGCCCCAACGGTCTCGCGCAACGCCTTGATAGACGCGAACCTTTTCACTTCCCGTATACGGCTTTGTCCAGCGGCCCCGGTGGTAGCGGCGACGTCCGGGATACGTGATGGTCCTGCGAACGGTCCTGCCAACCCATCGACTCTCCACGTGGCAGGAGTGGCCACGGACGTTCTTAGCGCCGCAGAGCGGGCAGGTCAGCGCGTCATTCCGCTTCCGAACGACCCAGTCGTGCGCCTTGCCTCGCCGAGCCTGGAGCTGAACTCGTTGGTAACTCGCAGCGCGACCAGCACTCATTCGCCCTTGCGCGAGCAGCACGCACACGACCAAGACGGCGATGCCGATCAGGAATAGCTCCACCACGGGGGCACCTCCGTGTGAGATTCTGACAGCGCCGCACGTGTTCCGCAGGCGAAGCGCAGCGTCACCGCCTTGGGAGCGAGTGGTCAGGGCATCCCTTGAGTCAAGGCGCCTCGACCCGCCCGCGCCGAGAAGCCGCCCGGAGCCGGGCGCCTATAGCACCTCGCACAGCATGTCCTCCGCCGCCTGCGCCATCCACCCGAGCGTCAGCCGGCCCGAACGGCGACGGCCCACGATGAACCCCCGCAGGTACAGCCGCCGAGCCTCCTGCTCCGCCACCGGGTAGGGGCACGATGCGATAACCGACCGCCCGGCGGCGCCGGCACGGCGGCCACGCCGCCACGCCGCCACGCCGCCACAAGCTCGCCCGCCTCCACCCCGCCGATGCTAACGAGCGGCAACAATGTCCCGTGCTGACGGATATGATCGTTCCGCCATGATGGCGGCGTCCAAGAGGGAATTGAGGCAGGACGTGCGGCCCTGAAACCGAGCCGCTGGATCAGGGGCTGACGTCAAGGGCTCGTTGCACTAGGGTCCGATATTCCGCCTCGGTCAGATGCCCGGCTCGATGAAGATCCGTCAGACGTTCTACGTCTTCCGGGAGCCCCGGATTGCCATCCATTGTCGCTTGCTCATGCGCGGCGGGCCGACTGACTGGTTGACGTAGGCCCTGCGTCTGTGGGGGCGAGTGGCCGGAGCGAGGACTCGCGTTCGACGGCCTTTGAATTTCTGGTGTTTCTTGTCGACGCGCTCCTCCACCAGCCGGGTCGGCCGCTGCGGCCAGCGTCTCATTGTTCGCTGCAGGTACAGGCTCTTGATGGACGCGGCGACTCATTACGTTTGCCACCGCCGCCATTATCAAGTACAGAACAGTGAAGTAAATGAGAAAGCCGACGATGAAATCTGCAAAGAAAGCGCCAGATGAAGCGTCCGGCCCAGCGTTGTAAGCCGCAATGACCAACCCCAACGATACCGCTATGCCGCTAGAGGCGCCCAGCACCCACCGAGGCATCTTGTCTTCGCGTTTCGTCACTAGTACTCCGCGTCCATCCAGAGGCTTAGGTCTCGTCGCCAATGATCAGGGGGTTGAGACATTGGGACGAAGTTGCGAGGTCAACATCAGACACATGGAGCCCGAGTGAAGTGGGGTTGATGTGCCCAGCCATGCTAGCCGTCACCCCCCGATATGAGGTCCGCGTGGGCAAGTCGCTGCTGGCCGCCGAGGCTTGTCATGACCATCTTCGACCTCGTCGGCCGAATCGAGCTGCAACTCACCGGCGGGCCTCGACAGCCTCAACATGTCGAGCGCTGCAGGCTGCCCCGCCTATCGGGCGCCGGGTGGTCGCGGATTGGTCGCGCATCTGCGGTGAACGGCCGCAATCGACCGACACGAACCGACACGTTACGAGGCCGCTGACCTGCGGAAACGGCACGACGCGACTTTCGCCGTCACGGCCCGACACCCCCTCGACCCGACTCATAATCCGCGGGTTGGGGGTTCAAGTCCCTCGCGGCGCACACCCTCTGACCTGGCCTTTCGCCCTCGTGGGCGAAGGGCCAGCGTCGTCTATGGTGCCAGCGTGGTGGCCTGTGGGCCCCACAGGGCGTCGCCCACTTTCGCCGCAGCGTCGTCCGCCAACTCCGGCATGACATGCGAGTAGGTGCCAAGCGTCAGGCTGATCTGCGAGTGCCCGAGCACCTGCATGACAACCCGCGCCGGCACACCCATCGTCAGCATGACGGTGGCCGCGGTGTGCCGGGCATCGTGAAGCTTCGCCTGCCGAACACCGGCCGAGGCGAGCAGCTAGCGCCATGCGCGGTGGTCTGAGCGAGGGTCGAGCGGACGCCCGTTGGGCTGTGCGAACACAAGGCCGCGGTCCTGCCAGACGTTTGCTGCCGCGATGCGGTCCTCGAGTTGCGGGGTGGGCGTGACGGGCAGCCCGTCGCCGCCGCCGCGTGACGACCCATCAGGGTAGGCCAACCTATGGGTTAGTCGATCGTTGATGTGGATCTACGAGCGGCCAAGGTAGGGGTACGTCCGTCGCCTGCATGATTCAGCCTTGGCCAGAACGATCGCGGGTGATCTGGTTGACAGGACTGTGGTGCCAGCCTGGTGGCCAGCAGTCGGCGTCCGTCGTGGTTCGCCGCCGGTCGCCGTCGTCAGCATAACGCTCTGACCTGCGATGACGTACCCCAGCGGACCACCCCGAACCCCCCTCCTACGATCTCTGGGTTCGCGGGCAGAATCTCGCCACCGATCGGGGCAGCACGCAGAGCAGGGCGCAGCCCGGGTTTGATAGTGCGCACCAGTGGGCGACGGGCGCACAAGTCTGATGGGACTATCGCCAGGCCACGGTCAGTCTCGCTGGGTCCCATCGGTGAGACGACGAAGACTGGGCAACGTGCACTGAAGCAATAAGCGCGGATGCGATCGTGCGACGTTGTAGGGGCGTCAGTTCGGGCCACCGCTCGCGTAGATCCGAGCGCGCCCATGCAGGCAGCCTTACGGTCGGCTTCGTTTCCGTCTGCAAGCGCTTGATCACCTCGGCTCGGGCAGCTCGGTACTCGGCGAGGCTGATCTCTTGTCGCCCCCACATGGCGGCGAGCTCCGCGAGTTGGGAGTCGTCGGGGGGCGGGCTAGGTTTTGCGACGGACGGTGGCGGGGTGCGGGTCAACCGGGCCAACAGGACCTGTTCGATCGCCTGTTCTACGTGATCAACTTTGACCCAGATGCGGTTACATCCACCGCCTCCTGGGGCGCAGAGGTAACCACCTTGGTTGCCTCGAAGGGCCGCGCCGCAAAGTCCACAGACGATGATGCCGGTGAGCCAGTAGCGCAGGGTTTGGTCGTTCTTGGGGCGAGCTTCGATGGTTGCCACGACAGAACGCCAAGTGGCCTCGTCGATTATCGCAGGCCAGGGCGCAGTGCCGACGATCTGGCCGCGGTGGATGAGAAGGCCGGCGAGGGTGGGGCGCAGCAGGACGCCGCGAAGACTCGTGCGACTCCACGGCCGGCCGCTCACAGTGGGTGCTCCTGACGCCACAAGGTCTCCTGTGATCGCGTTGAGGCTGTCGCCGGCAAGCACTCGAGCCGCCGCTCCGCGGATCACTTCCGCCTCGGCGTCGACAATCGCGCTCCGGTCGGCCAGGTAGCCGAAGGCCCGCTTACCACCCCCACCCCATCTGCCCTGGGCGGCAAGATCTTGCTTCACGCGGCGAACTCGCCGAGACGTGTCACGGCTGGCTTGATTTGCCATGGCCACCGCCACTCGGGCCATCGTGATACCGCTGTCGTGTGAAAGATCGAGGTTTCCCGTCACGGACCGCGCCGGTCGTCCCGTCGTCTCGCATACATCGATTAGGTCTTCGAGGTCGCGTGGGTCACGAGCTACGCGGTCCAGGTCGTATCCCGTGACGGCGTCGATGGCGCCCTCTGCGAGATCAGTGAGCATGCGACGAAATTCGGGCCGAATGACTCGCGACGCCCGGCTGCCATCGGGAAGGCTCACTACTCGGCGCATGAACGCTGAAGTGTCGTTCTCGCGATAGATCTCGCTGACCGTCCAGCCCTGGCGGGCCGCGTAGGCACGGCAGTCTTCCTCTTGACGGGCCACCCCGCCCCCCTCGCCGGAGCGATCGTCAGAGATCCGCAGGTAAAGGCCAGTTGCAGGCACGTGGAAATGGTACCGTCCCAATAACAGATTCGTCGACGCGATGCTCCCCGACGGGTCCCGCCTGCACGTCACGATCCCGGACATCACCCGACAGCACTGGTCGGTCAACATCCGCAAGTTCGTGGTGCGGGCCACCCATCTCGACGACCTCGTCGGTCTCGGCACGCTCACGGCCCAGGCCGCCGCATTCCTCGAGGCGGCGGTGTCGTCCGGCCTGAACGTGCTCGTCGCCGGCGGCACGCAGGCCGGCAAGACCACGCTGCTCAACTGCCTCACTGCAGCGATCCCGTCGAGGGAACGCGTGGTGACCTGCGAGGAGGTCTTCGAGCTCAAGGTGCCGTTGCCGGACGTCGTGTCGATGCAGTGC
>JBBRVU010000003.1:0-76768 GCA_038246575.1 Actinomycetes bacterium
CGCCGAGGCCCAGGGCCACGGGTCCCCCAGCGACGAGATCCGGGACACCACGGGACGGGTACCGAACCTGTGGTTCGGTGACGCCGACGAGGACGAGACCCCGCGTCAGCGGTTCCACGTCGAGGTCTATGTGGCGCCCGAGGTGGCCGAGCAACGAATCGCCGCCGCCGTCGCCGCGGGTGGGATTGTCGTCGATGACAGCGACGCGCCATCGCTCACCGTGATCGCCGACCAGGACGGCAACACGGGAGTCCTCTGCGTCGCCGAGTCCCCTGCGACGAAGGACTGAACCGCCGACTCGGGTGACCCGCGGCCTGACCATGGGTCACCTCAGTGGTTGTAGGAGGTCGGGCCGCGGTCGCAATCCGGTTCTGGGCGATCGTCAGCCAGTCAACGTCTCACTTGGCCGATCCCGGGACAGCAGTGCCCGGTTCAGCGCGGACACTGCTGACCGTCCACGCTAGCTGCAGCCGGACGTGCTGCCACACCCCTCGCAGACGTAGCAGGAGCCGGCCGGGCGCATCTTGATCCCGCAGCTCATGCACAGCGGCGCGTCGGACTCCTGACCGGTGATCGCCTCGAGCAGCTCAGCGGAGGAGTGTGCCTGCGACGGGGCCGCCTTGACGCCGACGGAAGCCCGGGCGGGAGAGTCCTTGCGGGGCTCGGCCACCGGTGCGGACTGCGCCAGCGTCTCGAGCTCCTCCTCGACGTCCTCGTCGGAGTCTTCCTCGAGGTAGGACCCGGTCTCGAGCTGGCGGGCCCGCTCCTGCGCGGAGTAGACGCCGTAGGCCGCGCGGGTGTCGAAGTCCATGTAGTCCAGCGCGAGCCGGCGGAAGACGTAGTCCATGATCGACTGCGCCATCCGGACGTCCGGGTCGTCGGTGAGGCCGGCCGGGTCGAAGCGCATGTTGACGAACTTCGACACATAGGTCTCGAGCGGGACGCCGTACTGCAGGCCGATCGAGATAGCGATCGAGAACGCGTCCATCATCCCGGCGAGCGTCGAGCCCTGCTTCGACATCTTCAGGAAGATCTCGCCGAGCCCGTCATCGGGGTAGGACGAGGCTGTCATGTAACCCTCGGCACCGCCGACCGCGAACGACGTCATCTGCGCCGGGCGCTTCTTCGGCAGCCGCTTGCGGGTCGGCCGGTACTCGATCACAGTCTCCGCGGCCTTGCCCGACGCGCCGTTCTTGGCCTTGGCGTCCGAGAGTGGCTGCCCGACCTTGCAGTTGTCGCGGTAGACGGCCAGCGCCTTCAGGCCGAGCTTCCAGCCCTGGAAGTGGACGTCCTCGATCTCCTCGACCGTCGCGGTCTCGGGCAGGTTCACCGTCTTGGAGATCGCCCCGGACAGGAACGGCTGCACCGCGGCCATCATCCGCACGTGGCCCATCGGTGCGATGGCCCGCTCCCCCATCGCGCAGTCGAACACCTCGTAGTGCTCGGTACGCAGCCCGGGCGCGTCGATGACGTGGCCGCTCTCGGCGATGTACTCGACGATCGCCTCGACGGTCTCCTCGGCGTAGCCCATCTTGCGCAGTGCCCGCGGGATCGTCTGGTTGACGATCTGCATCGACCCGCCACCGACGAGCTTCTTGAACTTGACCAGCGAGAAGTCCGGCTCGATGCCGGTGGTGTCGCAGTCCATCATGAAGCCGATCGTGCCGGTCGGCGCGAGCACGCTGGCCTGTGCGTTGCGGTAGCCGTTCTTCTCACCGATCTTGAGCACGGCGTCCCACGCCTTGCTGGCCTCGCGCTGCACGTCGCGGTCCATCGGGTCTACCGCACGCACCGCGTCGTTGGCCGCGGCGTGCTTGCGCATGACCCGCTTGTGCGGCTCGGCGTTGCGCGCGAAGCCCTCGTACGGACCCACGATCCCGGCCAGCTCGGCCGAACGCTTGTAGGACGTGCCGGTCATCAGCGACGTGATCGACGCCGCCAGCGCCCGGCCACCGGCCGAGTCGTAGCCCTTGCCCGTCGCCATCAGCAGCGCACCGAGGTTGGCGTAGCCGATGCCGAGCTGGCGGTACTTGCGGGTGGTGTCCCCGATCGCCTCGGTCGGGAAGTCGGCGAAGCAGATCGAGATGTCCATCGCGGTGATGACCAGCTCGACGACCTTGGCGAACGTCGTCGCGTCGAAGCTGCCGTCGTCCTTGAGAAACGTCAGCAGGTTCAGCGACGCCAGGTTGCACGAGGAGTTGTCCAGCGACATGTATTCGCTGCAGTTGGCCACGACGACGCCGTTGACGATGTAGGAGTGGTTGCGGGGCTCGGTGAGGTTGTAGGTGGTCTCGAACCCTTGCGACTCCCGGGTGACCAGCCGCACCGTCTCGTCTGTGGCGTAGGCCGCGTGGTCGTCGACGATGGCCGTGAGCTTGGCGTTCTTGGCGGCCAGGGTGAACCCGATCTGTGCAGCGAACTCGCGTAGGGACCGCCCACTGACCCGCAGGTCGAACGACGGGCCGTCGGACCCATAGACCGCCTCGCTGCCGTCCTTGCGGGTGTAGCGGAAGGACTCGGTCTTCGTGCCGGACTGGTAGATGCGCCCGGCGATGCCGAAGGTGGCGAGCACCTCCTGCACGCCGAGCAGCAGCTCCTCCGACCGGCTGCCCAGACCGACATAGCGATTGCCCTTGTCGACCTGGTTGACCACGCAGCCGTCGGCGTCGTAGAGGCCCTGCAGGAACGCGATGACCGCTTCCTCGGGAGCCTCGAACAGCGATGCGGGAAGCGACTTGTGTGCAGCCTTGTCCGTTGTGATGCCGAGCCCCTGCAGGAAGGCGACCATGTCCTTGCGCGCAGAGCGCAGCTGAACGGTGCCATTGGCCTGCACGCTGGGCTTGGGGACGTGACCCGTCCACGCTGCCAGCGCCTCGGAGTGACGCGGCAGGATCTCCTGCCTGTCCTGCTCGCTGCCGTAGATCGTGGTAGCGGTCGTCGCCGTCAGGCAGCCGTCACCCGTCAGCCAGCCCAGGTAGTGGGACAGCTCGTCGGTCCACTTCACCGGCATCGCCAGGTCAGACGCCCGGCCGGCGACGTCCTGGGCCGAGGAAGGCAGCGCGTACGAGGCCATCGAGCGGCCGGCGTACTCGAAAGAGCGCACGACCTCGTCGGTCGCCTCGAGCGACTCCGCGTGAACCCATCCGCGGTTGCGAGTCCACAGCCGGTGGTTCGGCGTGCAGCGCAAACGCGAGCCGTCGGAAAACCGCAGTGCCAGGACCTCGTTCGTGCCGGTGACCATGTAGCGGACCGGACGCGTGGCGACCACGCGGGACACCGACTCGTCGGCTGATGTCACGTCGTTGGTGTAGACGTCGAACGCCTCACCCGTCGCCGCCCGCGACACGAGGTCGCCGATCGCGATCAAGCCCTTGTCCGTCACGACGCGCTGGTCGGCCGGGAAGCACGGGTTGGACGCGGTGATCCGCCCGGTCTCCGGGTTGGTGTGCCAGTCGTTGATCGTGTCGTCGTACTGGATGCCTGGGTCGGCGCACTCCCACGACGCGACGGCAATCTTGCGCCACAGCTCGCGGGCGTCGGTCGTCTCGATGACCTCGCCGGTCGCGCGGGCCCGCAGGCCGAAGTCGCTGCCCTGCTCGACCGCGCGCATGAACTCGTCGGTGACCCGCACCGAGTTGTTGGCGTTCTGGTACTGCACGGACGTGATGTCCTTGCCGCCCAGGTCCATGTCGAAACCGGCGTCACGCAGCGCGCGGATCTTGTTCTCCTCGCGCGCCTTGGTGCCGACGAACTCCTCGATGTCGGGGTGGTCGACGTCGAGCACGACCATCTTGGCGGCCCGCCGGGTCGCGCCGCCGGACTTGATCGTGCCGGCCGACGCGTCGGCGCCGCGCATGAACGACACCGGTCCCGAGACCGTCCCGCCCGAGGACAGCAGCTCCTTGGACGAGCGGATCCGCGAGAGGTTGAGGCCGGCACCGGAGCCGCCCTTGAAGATCAGGCCCTCCTCGCGGTACCAGTTCAGGATCGAGTCCATCGTGTCGTCGACGGCGAGGATGAAACACGCCGAGACCTGCTGCGGCGAGGTCGTGCCGACGTTGAACCAGACCGGGGAGTTGAACGAGAACACCTGGTGCAGCAGCGCCCAGGTCAGCTCGTGGTCGAACACCTCGGCGTCGTCCGGCGTCGCGAAGTAGCCGTGCTCGAGGCCGGCGCGGGTGTAGGTCGACACCACGCGGTCGATGAGCTGCTTGAGGCTCCACTCGCGCACGTCGGTGCCGACCGCACCGCGGAAGTACTTGGTGGTGACGATCGTCGAGGCGTTGACCGACCAGCCGTCGGGGAACTCGACCCCGCGCTGCTCGAAGATCGTCTCGCCGGTCTTCCAGTTCTGCTGGACGACGTCGCGCCGCTCCCAGGTCACCTCGTCGTACGGGTGGACGCCCGCCGTGGTGTAGATCCGCTCGATGGTCAGGCCCTTGGCCCGGCCCGCCCGGATCACCTGGGGCTTGTCCTGCGACGTCTCCGTCATCGTGCTCCTCCCGAAACCGCTGAATCCGTTAGTAGTCAACACGTGCGTACCGACAGAAACTCCGCTCCCGCGGTGCCCCCGGCGTCGTTCTCTAGGTCGTGTTCTGGTCGTGCTCGTACGTCTGGTGGCCCAGGTCGCGCTCGGCGCGCAACAGGGCGATCTCGGCCTCGAACGCGTCGAGGTCGTCGAAGGCGCGGTAGACCGACGCGAAGCGCAGGTAGGCAACCTCGTCGAGCTCGCGCAGCGGCGTCAGCACCGCCATTCCCACCTCGTGCGCCTCGACCTCGGCGACGCCGCTGGCCCGGATCGACTCCTCGACCCGCTGGGCGAGCAGCGCCAGGTCGTCGGCGCTGACCGGGCGGCCCTGGCAGGCCTTGCTCACCCCGGAGAGCACCTTCTCCCGGCTGAACGGCTCGCTGGCCCCGGACCGCTTGATGACCGCCAGGCTCGCGGTCTCCACGGTCGTGAAGCGCCGCCCGCACTCCGGGCACTGCCGCCGGCGCCGGATCGCGGCCCCGTCGTCGGAGGCCCGGCTGTCCACGACGCGGCTGTCGCTGTGGCGGCAGAACGGGCAGTGCATGGTCGGGGCCTCCTCTTCGTGGGCGAACGGCTGTGTCCGATGGCCAGACGGCCGGGTCCTGTGGACCGTCCTGTGCACTGTCCTGTGCACAACCCGGCTCGTCCTGTTCACATCCTGTGAACCCACATGTGGATAACTACATGGCTGTGATTCACAAGATGTAGGGGTAAGCATGGACCGCGACCCCCACATGTGCAAGGTGTTCGACAAGATCTGCGTCAAGATCTTCTCGTCGGGGCATCACCGCAGGTCAGCGCGCCCGAGAGCCGGCCACAGCGACCGGTGCACCGGCGTGTCGCTGCGCGGTCACAGGTGCCTGTTCGATGCCCCGTTCTGTGCCCGTCTCGCCCGATTGTCGCCCGTTGGGGCCGGACCCGGTTACCTTGGAGCCCCTTCGCCCCTGCCGAAAGCCACCATGAACACCCTCGATGTGACCGCTGCCCTCGCCGGGCTCCGCACCACCTCCCCGCAAGAGGTCGTCGCCGCGCTGCGCGAGGCGGCCGCTCCAGTGGCCCGTGACATCGTGCTCTACCTCGTGGACTACGAGCAGGAGATCCTCCAGCCCTACATCGACGGCTCGGGCCTGGTGGTGCTGGTCGAGGAGCCGGTCGGCTCCACGATGGCGGGCCGAGCGTTCACCTCGGGCGAACCGGTCGTCGCCGACCGCGACGACGCCGTGCACGTCTGGGTTCCCGTCTTCGAGCACTCGGTGCGCACCGGGGTCCTGGCGATGACCGTCGAGCACGCCTCGCCCGAGGTGCTCGTGCACTGCATGTCGCTGGGAACGCTCGCCGGGCTGCTGGTCGCCAGTGCCGGCAGGTACACCGACCTCGTGCACGTCCGCAAGCGCGGGCGGAGCATGACGCTGGCCGCGAGCATGCAGTGGGACCTCTTGCCGCCGCTGACGATGCGGGCGGACCGCGTCGTCGTGGCCGGAATGCTCGAGCCGGCCTACGAAGTGGCCGGTGACGGCTTCGACCACAGCATCAACGGTGACCGCGTGGACGTGGCCGTCTTCGACGGCATGGGGCACGGGATCGGCTCGACGCTGCTGGCAACGCTGGCGATGGGCACCTACCGGCACCAGCGCCGGGAGAACCAGGACCTCGCCACCATGCACGACGTCATCGGCGACGCGGTCGGCCAGCAGTTCGCGGGCGACTCCTTCGTCACCGGCGTGCTGGCACGACTGAACACCACGACCGGCCACTTCGAGATGACGAACGCCGGGCATCCGGCGCCGCTCCTGCTGCGCGATCGCAGAGTCGTCGGCGAGATCCTGTGCGAGCCCTCGACTCCGTTCGGCCTGGACGGCGGGTGCGAGGAGGTCGCGACCTTCGACCTGCAACCCGGTGACACGGTGGTCCTCTACACCGACGGCGTCGTCGAGGCGCGCGGAGCCGAAGGTCTCGAGTTCGGAGTGGAGCGGCTCGGGGACTTTCTCGAGCGCGAGGCGGCCTCCGGTCGTGCCCCAGAGGAAGTGCTGCGCCGGCTGGTGCACGCAGTGCTCGAGCACCAGGGCAGTGCGCTGCGCGACGACGCAACGATCGTGTTGCTCCAGTGGGACGGGCCTCCGGTGGCGACGATCCCGGCGCAATCCTCCTGACCACCTGCGCGGCCGACGGGTCCTTGGCAACCGGCCATCGGGTCTGCGCTCAGGTCTGGTCCGCGTGCTGCCACCAGAAGACCGTGCCGCCGCTGGCGAGAACGCCCACGAGCACGACCCCGAGCACTCCCGCGGCCCCGGGGCTCGACTGGTCGGGACCGGCGACGCCGGAGATCAACGCCGGCACGGACCAGGGAAACCACTCCCCGAAGCCGAGCGCTGCCACGACCTGAGCGGCGAACAGGCTGGCCAGCATCGTCGCCATCGCGGGCAGGTAGCCGCGCCCCAGGCAGGCGACGAGGCCGTACGTCGTTGCCAGGGCCGTGGTCAACAGCGCGGTCACCACCACGATGCCGACACCGCCACGAGCGACCTGCCACGACCAGCCGGGCAGGCCGAGAACGGCCCCGCTCACCAACGTCAGTGCCACCAGCTGCAGCGTCAGCAGGAGGGACCAGCCGAGTGCCACGAGCAGCTTGGCGACGACGATCGCCGATCGTGGGGCCGGCAGCGCGAGCAGGTCGGTCGCGGTGCGATCGGCGAACTCGCGACCGAACAGCCAGATCACGATAACTCCGAAGACGAGCAGGCCACCGAGCGCGACGATCTGCGCGGTGAGGGCGAGGTGGCCGGCCCAGTCCGCGGCGCTGCCGGTGAGCTGCGCCTTGCTGCCGAGCAGTCCAAGCGCCCGCGCCCGGGCCGGGTCCTGCAGCACGAACATGAAGAAGGCGCCCACCAGACCGGCCAGCGCGAAGGCGGCAACCGTCACCCAGGGCACGAGCGAACGCCGCACCTTGAGCAGTTCGGCCCCCACCGCCGCGGCGATCTCGCCGGTCACTGCTGTGCCGACTCAGTGGTCGATGCCGCCGCTGCGACCGGCGGCCCGGCGGTGCCGCCGAGACCGACCAGGTCGAGGAAGTAGCTCTCGAGGTCTGGTTCGGTGACGGCCAGCCGAGTGGGTGGCACCCCGGCCCCGACCAGGCTGGTCGCGACGAGGTCGGGGTGACCCACCGACCAGCTGTCCTGGAGCACGAGTACGCCGTCCACGTCGGTCGGCTCCAGACCCGCCTCGCGCAGGACCTGGGCCGCCCGGTGAGCGTCCCTGGTGCGCAGCTCCAGACGAGGGCGCACCCGGGTCGACAGGACGTCACTGTCGAGCTCGTCCACCAGCCGCCCGTCGTGCAGGACTCCGATGCGGGATGCCAGCCGGGCCACCTCGGAGAGCAGATGACTCGAGAGCAGCACCGTCGTGCCTTCCTCGGCGACCAGGCGCAGCAGGAGTCGGCGGATCTCCACCACACCGGCCGGGTCGAGGCCGTTGACCGGCTCGTCGAGCACCAGCAGGGACGGCCGGTGCAGCATCGCCCGGGCCAGCGCGAGGCGCTGCCGGTTGCCCAACGACAACGCGCGGGCACGGCGGTCGGCGTACCGGCCGAGGTCGAACAGGTCGATGGCCCGCTCGACGGAGGTGCGGTCCGCGACCTGCCGCAGCCGGCGGGCGACCTCGAGGTTCTCCCGCACGGTCAGCTCGGGGTAGGCCGCCGGGGTGTCGACGAGGTAGCCGACCCGCGACCACACGGTCCGGTCGCTGACCGGTCGCCCGGTGACCTCGATGCGACCGGCGGTGGGCCGCACCATGCCCAGCAGCAACCGGATCAGTGTCGTCTTGCCGGCACCGTTGAGTCCGAGCAGGGCGTAGATCTCGCCGGCACGTACGTCGAGGCTGACGCCATCGACCGCGGTTGTGGTGCCGTAGCGCTTGGTCACCGATCGGGCGGCGATGACCGGCGCTGCCACGTGCGTGCTCATCGCCCGGCCGTGGTCAGCGCCCGCAGGCCCGCGAGGGCCTCGTCGACGTGCTCGGGGAGGGAGCCGCCCGAACCGGCCCAGCGGGTCACGGCGACCCCGATCGCCGCCGCACAGGCCGACGCGGCCACCTCGATCTCGACAGCAGTGCGAGGCAGGCCGGTGCGCTCGGCCAGCGCGTCGGCGAGATAGCTGACGAGGCTGTCCAGCTGCTCGCGCGACCTGGCTCGCAGCGCGGGCACCGAGAGGACGAGTGCGGTGCGCTGCCGGATGACCTCGAGATCGGTGGCGTACACCGCGGCCAGCGAGTCGGCGAAGCCGCGCCGGACAGCGGTCAGGGGGGTCTCACGCGAGGGGCGGGCAATGACCGCCGCCGCGATCATCGGGTCGTAGCCGTCGGCCAGGACGATGTCTTCTTTTGTCGCGAAGTAGCGGAACAGCGTGGCCGGCGACACGCCGGCGGCTGCCGCGATCTGCTCGCAGGTCGTCACGTCGTAGTCGGCGGCCGCGATCAGGCGCAGCGCCTCGCGCTGGATCGCCGACCGGGTCTGCTCCTTCTTGCGTTCGCGCAGACCCGCCATCAAGAGCTAATTTCTGAGTTACTCACATTTGAGAGTAACTCTCATTCGATAGGACGGGCAAGCCCTGGCTGTCCGCCTCAGCGCGGGGGCAGCAGCAGGACACGCCCTGCGGCGACTGCGGCCGAGTCCAGGGCGTTGAGGTCGATCATGGTCGCGATGGTCTCGCGCGGGTCGACGCCCGGAGCCTCGCGCCGGGCGATCTCCCACAGGGTCTCCCCCGGCCGCACGGTGACCCGCTCGACCGTGGTGGCGCTGCCGGAGCCGCGGGCGGTCCCCGCCGTGGCCAGCCCGCCGCCCGTGGCGAGCACGGCGAGGGCCACTGCGACGACGAGGGTGACGCCGGTGATCAGCAGCCGCGCCCGGCGGGTCAGCCGGGTCGGAGCGCTGTCGGCGGGACGCGCAGGTTCGCTGCTGGTCGGCCGGCTCTGCGCCGCCCGCGTGCTCGGGCGTGACTCGCGGGCCCATCCCGCCGACACGGTGATCGTGCTCATGGTTCCTCCAGCTGCTCGTCGCGCCTCTGCCACACCTTCGACCGAGTCGAACGTAAGTTCGATCGAACGTCTGTACGAAGTTTTACCCCATCCCGGCGTCAATATCCAGCATTCTTCGAACATGTGTTTGATTGTGGGCCGGACAATCGCTACGGTGCTGGAGGGGTTGGACACAACCCGTGGGACAGGGGCGGCGGGGCGCACCCGAGATGAGGCGGAGGCACGATGGCACGCAAGGTGGGCAACGTCGCAGAGATCCCGGACGGTCCGACCGACGAGAGCGGCCTGACCCCGCGGCAGCGCCGGGTCCTCGAGGTCATCCGTGACTCGGTCGAGCGCCGCGGCTATCCGCCGAGCATGCGCGAGATCGGCGAGGCCGTGGGGCTGACCAGCTCCTCCAGCGTCTCCCATCAGCTCTCGACGCTCGAGCGCAAGGGCTACCTGCGCCGTGACCCGAACCGCCCCCGCGCCATCGAGGTCCGCAGCCCCGAGCCGGGCGGCGCTGTTCGCTCCCCCTCGGCCGACGGGGCCGGTGGCAGCGTCCACGACCTCGAGACCGGCAGCGGCGACGCCCGGCCGGCCGCTGCCTACATCCCGGTCGTCGGCCGCATCGCTGCCGGTGGCCCGATCCTGGCCGAGGAAGCGGTCGAGGACGTCTTCCCGCTGCCCCGCCAGGTCGTCGGCGAGGGCACCCTGTTCCTGCTGCAGGTGTCGGGCGACTCGATGGTCGACGCGGCAATCTGCGACGGCGACTGGGTCGTCGTGCGCCAGCAGCAGGTCGCGGACAACGGCGACATCGTGGCCGCCATGATCGACGGCGAAGCCACTGTGAAGACGTTCAAGCGGCGCGACGGACACGTGTGGCTGATGCCGCACAACCCGGCCTATGAGCCGATCGCCGGCGATGACGCCACCGTGCTCGGGCGCGTCACCGCGGTGCTACGCCGGCTCTGACCTGCTGGCTACCGCCTGCTGACGGCGGACCCCGTCAGCTCTCCGGCACGACGTCGTCGGCGTCCTTGTCCGGGCGCAGTCCGCGCCAGGACGGGTGGCGTAGCCGGCCCTCGCGGGTCCACTCGGTGAAGGCGACCTCGCCGACCAACCGCGGTGTGACCCAGTGGGCGTCCCGCGCGTGCGCCCGCGGCAGCTCGTCCGCGAACGGGGGCGTCTTGCGCGCCAGCGGCCGCAGCTGCGTCGCAAGGTCCTCGAGCATCCGCGCGGTGAACCCGGTGCCGACGTGCCCGGCGTACACCAGCCGGTCGTCCTCGTCGTGCACCCCGAGCAGCAGCGAGCCGATGCCACCGGCCCGGCGTCCCTCCCCCGGGCGCCAGCCGCCGATCACGACCTCCTGGACCTGGACGTGCTTGACCTTCACCCACGCCCTCGATCGCCGGCCCGTTTCGTAGCGCGAGTCCCGCCGCTTGGCGATCACCCCCTCCAGCCCCTGGTCCTGCGAGACGGCGAGTGCGGCGGCTCCGTCGCCCTCGAACGCCGGTGGCGCGGCCCAGCGCACGCCGGAAAGCGGCAGCTCGGCCAGCACTGCCCGGCGTTCGTCGTAGGTCAGTCCGACCAGGGACCGGCCGGCCGCGTGCAGCACGTCGAAGACGAGATAGGTCACCGGCACGCGCGCGCGCAGGCTCTCACCGGGTCGCTGGACGTGCATCCGCTGCTGCAGCTCGCCGAAGCTCGGCCGGCCGTCGGCATCGAACGCGACGATCTCCCCGTCGAGCACGACCCTTGTCGCCCCGAGAGCGTCGCCGAGCCCGCGCAGCTCGGGGTAGGTGGCGGTGACGTCTCTGTCGTTGCGGGTGAGCACCCGGACGCTGCCACGGTCGACGTACACCACGGCGCGAACGCCGTCCCACTTCATCTCGAACGCCCAGCGCGACTCGTCGGCCGCCGACGGCAGCTCGCCGGGAGTCGCGAGCATCGGCTTGACCAGGTCGGGCAGCGGCTCGGCGTCGGGGTCGGCCGGCGGGTCCATGCGGTGGATCATCCAGTCCTTCCCGCGGGTGCGGAAGAGGACGTAGCGGCCCTGCGCGCGTTCGCCGGCCAGGACCACCTTCACCTCGTCGTCGCTCCACTTCTCGCAGACGTAGGTGCCGCGGTCCCAGATCGTCACGGCGCCGCCGCCGTACTCCCCGGCCGGGATGTCGCCGGCGAAGGACGCGTACTCCAGCGGGTGGTCCTCGGTGTGCACCGCGAGGTGGTTTCGACCGGGGTCGTCGGGCACGCCCTTGGGCAGCGCCCACGACACGAGCACGCCGGCGCGCTCGAGGCGGAAGTCCCAGTGCAGGCGCCGCGCGTGGTGTTCCTGGATGACGAAGGTGTCGTCCTTCCCCGCGGGCAGGGGGCTCGCAGCGGGGACCGGCTCCGGCGTGCGGCTGCGGTCCCGCTTGCTGCGGTACGTCGTCAGGGGATCGTCTTTTCGCGCCCGGGCCATGACCCCAGTGTTGCCAATGAGACCGCGGTCGATGCCTACGAGGCTGAGGCCGCAGCCGACTCGGTCGCCGAAGCCGTACCGCCGACCAGCCGCCGCAGGGCACCTAGCGCAACCTCGCGATCGGTGGTGACCCAGAACGGCGGCAGCGACGAGCGCAGGAACGTGCCGTAGCGCGCCGTGGCCAGCCGCGAGTCGAGCACCGCGACCATCCCTCGGTCCGCGTCGCGGCGGATCAGCCGACCGGAGCCCTGCGCCAGCCGAAGGGCTGCGTGCGAGGCTGCGACGGTCATGAAGCCGTTGCCGCCCGCGTCGGCCACGGCCTGCTGCCGCGCCGACATCAGCGGGTCATCGGGGCGCGGGAACGGGATGCGGTCGATGACCACGAGCTGGCAGGCGTCGCCCGGGACGTCGACCCCTTGCCACAGCGACAGCGTGCCGAACAGACAGGTGGCCTCGTCCGCGGCGAAGTCGCGGACCAGTGCTGCCGTCCGGTCCTCGCCCTGGCACAGCACCGGGACGTCGAGCCGCTCCCGGATCTCCTCGGCCGCCGTTTCGGCCGCCCGCATCGACGAGAAGAGCCCGAGGGTGCGCCCGCCGGCGGCCTCGACCAGCGCGGCAAGCTCGTCCATCGCCGCCGGCGACGCCCCGTCGCGGCCGGGCGCGGGCAGGTGGCGGGCGACGTACAGGATGGCCTGGCGCGGGTAGTCGAAGGGCGACCCGACGTCGATGCCGGTCCACTCCGGCGCGCCTTCTCCGGTGAGACCGACCTGGCGGGCGACCGCGTCGAACGACCCGCCGACCTCCAGCGTCGCGCTGGTCATCACGACGGTCCGGTCGCCGAAGAGGCGGTCGCGCAACACGCCGTTGACCGCCAGGGGCGCGACCCGCAGGAGCCGGCCGCGACGCTGCTCGGCGGCGACCCAGCTGACGTCGACCGTCGCGTGCGCCGCCAGCCGGGACGCGGTGTCGAAGACGGTCTCCAGCGCGGACTGGGCGACCTTCTTGGCGCCGTCGTCGCTGTCCTTGTGCCTGGCCAGGTCGGAGAGCACGGCGCGGGCGGCGTCCCGGACGGTGGCCAGCGCCGCGGCGAGGACCTCGGGCAGCTCGACGAGGCGACCCTCGTCCACCTCGGCCAGCGCCGCGGTCAGCAGGTCGGCGGAGTCGGCGAGGTCGTCGGTGTCGTCGACGAGGCGACGGGCGCGGGCCGCCGCCCGTTCGATCATGGCCGGCGCCAGCTCACCGGTGGCGACACCGGTGACCCGGTCGACCAGCTCGTGCCCCTCGTCCACGACGACGACGTCGTGCTCGGGCAGCAGCGGCAGCCCCTCGAGTGCGTCGATCGCGAGCAGCGCGTGGTTGGTGACGACGACGTCGGCGCGAGCCGCCTGCTCCCTGGCGAGCTCGGCGAAGCACTCACCGCCGCGCGGGCACTTGGATGCGCCCAGGCACTCGCGCGAGGTGACGCTGATCTGTCGCCAGGCACGGTCGCTCACGCCGGGACTCAGCTCGTCGCGGTCGCCCGTCTCGGTCCCGTCGGCCCAGCCGCGCAGCCGGACGACGTCCTTGCCCAGCTGTGTCGTGGGCGACGGGTCGAACAGCGCCTCCTCGCCGTCGTCCGGAAGCCCGCCCTCGAGGCGGTTCCGGCACACGTAGTTGGAGCGGCCCTTGAGGATCGCGTACGTCGGGCGCCGGCCCAGCAGCGGTGCGACGGCGTCGACGAGCTGCGGAAGATCGCGGGTCACGACCTGCTGCTGAAGCGCGATCGTCGCGGTGGCGACCACCACCGGCTCCTTGTGCAGCAGCGCCGGCACCAGGTAGGCCAGCGACTTGCCGGTGCCGGTCCCGGCCTGGACCAGCAGGTGGCGCTCGTCGCGGATCGCAGCCGCGACCTCGTCGGCCATCCGGACCTGGCCGGGGCGCTCGGTGCCGCCGACCGCAGCGACCGCCGCGTCCAGCAGCGCGCGAACGGTCGGCTGCTCGTCGGTCACCGCCCGAGGCTATCGGCGCCGGGCAACCGGCCGGCGCTTCAGCAGGTGGGTCAGGCGTGCGTACGGCTGGGGAGGCGGGTCAGGGCCTCGGCGCGCGACTGCTCCTCGAGCAGCTCGTCGATCTCCTCGGGCGGCAACGGGCGGGAGAACAGGTACCCCTGGCCGAAGATGCAGCCCATCTCCTCCAGGGAGTTGCGCTGGTCCGGCGTCTCGATCCCTTCGGCCACGGTGTCCAGCCGCAGCGAGTCGCCGAGCGAGACGATCGTGCGCACGAGCTCGCCACGCCCCGAGTCCTCGCCGACGTGCGCGACGAACGACTTGTCGATCTTGAGAATGTCCACCGGGAACCGGGACAGGTAGGACAGCGACGAGTAGCCGGTGCCGAAGTCGTCAACGGCGATGCTGACACCCAGCTTCTTCACGTGCGTGAGCAGATCGACGACCTCCTCGGTCCGGTCCATCAGGACCGTCTCGGTCATCTCCAGGGTCAGCGCCCGCCCCGGCAGACCGCTGGCGGCCAGCATGTCGTGCACCATGCGGGGCAGCCCCGGCTCGAGCTGGCGAACCGACACGTTCACGGCCATCTTGAAGTGACCGCCGGGCATCGCGTGACGCTGCCAGAGCACGCCCTGCCGGCAGCTCTCCTGCAGCGCCCATCGCCCGATCTCCCCCACCAGCCCGCACTCCTCGGCGAGATCGATGAAGTCGCTGGGCGGCACGAGACCGAGCTCGCGATGGTTCCAGCGCACCAGGGCCTCGACCCCGATGATGCGCGCGCTGACCAGCTCGACGACCGGCTGGTAGTAGAGGACGAGGTCGCCCCGCGACACGGCCTGGCGCAGCTCGCGCTCGGCCTCGACCCGGGCCAGCAGGGCGTCGTGCATCTGCACCTCGAACCGGACAAAGTCCAGTTCCCGGTCGTTCTTGGCGCGGTACATGGCCAGGTCGGCGTTGCGCTGGAGCTGGTCGGCGGTCTCATCACCGCTGTCGCTCACCGCGATGCCGGTCGACGCGCTGAGCGCCAGCTCGCGACCGTCGAGGAAGAACGGCGCGGTCAGGGCCCCACGGATTCGCTTGGCCACCCAGGTGGCGCCCTCCTCGGCGTCAGCACCACTGACGAGGATCGCGAACTCGTCACCGCCGAGGCGCGCGACCAGGTCGTGCGGGCGTACGGAGTTGAGCAGGCGCTTGGCGACCAGTCCGAGCAGCTCGTCACCGATGTGATGGCCAGCCGCGTCGTTGACTGCCTTGAAACCGTCGAGGTCCAGGAAGAGCACGGCAACCTCGGCGGGTCCGAGCGCCACCCGCAGCGCCGCGTCGACCTTCGACCGGAACAACGTGCGGTTGGCCAGGCCGGTGAGTGCGTCGGAGAACGCGGCCTGGGTGAGCTGCTCCTCCAGGCGCCGGCGCTCGGACACGTCGCGAGTGTTGAGCACGAGTCCCCGGATGTCCGGATCGTGGAGCAGCGAGGTGATCGTCGTCTCGGTCTCGCACCAGTGGCCGCTCTTCGCCCAGATCGCCAGCTCGAGGGTCAGCGGCCGCCCCGGGCTGCGCGCAGCCGTCGCCAGCGCGACCTCGAAACGCCGTCCGTCGGCCGGTCGCAGCAGGTGCGACATCCGCGTACCGACCAGGCGTTCCGGATCGTGGCCAAGGATGCCCATCACCGAGGGGGTCTGGAAGCGCACCACCCCGCGCACATCGACCACGGTGATCACGTCGGAGCTGTTCTGCACCAGCGAGCGGAACCACTTCTCGCGTTCCCCCAGGGAGATCGTCCGGCGCAGGACGACGTCTTCCAGGGTGCGCTCGGTGGCCAGGCTGTCCAGCCGGGCGAGCACTCCTCCGCTGATCAAGGTGATCGACAGCAGCACGGCCGACGCGACCGTCGGCGCATTGAGACTCTGATGGAGCACTGCGGAGCCGCCCAGGACCAGCGCTGCGACGGCGAGCGGTGCCAGCGGCACGAGAACCGCCACCCGTTCCCGCCAAGCCATGGCCCGGTCCGACTCCTCCTCGTCCGGGGGTGCGAACGACGCGGCGGCAAAGAGCAGCACGACGACGGTTCGCAGCGCCAGCACCAGTGTCGGCGGCGCGTCCTGACGAACGACGATGTCGGTGGCTGAGAGCAGGACCGCGCCGACGGTGACGTGTGCCAGCGGCACGATCGACAGCCCGCCCGGCCGGCGGGCACGGGCGAGGACGGCCACCGCCACAGTGGCGAGCCCGACGTCGACCACGGGGTGGACCAGAACTCCGAGGTCGGCGGGCAACAGCGCGGATCCGCTGGGGAGCACCACCTCGGCGACCGGGACGGCGAAGGCGAAGCCCGCCGTGGCGGCGTCCAGCACCACGCGCAGCCGCCCCCCGCGGCTCTCCTCCGGGGCCGGCAACAGCACCAGGGCGGCTGCGATGAGGACTGCCACCAGGACATGCCCCGGGTCCACGACGTCCGACGAGGATCCGGCGGTCCGGGCCTGGTCGGCCATCCAGCCGACGATCGTGATCACGGCGGCGGCAAGCAGCCACCAGGGCAGCCGTTGCCGCAGAGATGCCGCCCGTCCCGCGCGCCGGACAAGCAGGGCCAGAGCGACGACTGATGCTCCGGCCAGGGATCCGAGAGCGAGCCAGCCTGCGAGCGCGGACATCCCGAGGGCCGGCATGCCGACGGCGAGCGCCGACAGCGCAGCCGAGGCCGCCAGGGCGGTGACCAGCGGCCGCGACAGGCCCCACCGCCCTCCGTGGGGGTTGTCCATACCAGTGGTGTTCGACCGTTGTGGCGCTCGGGTTGACCGTGGCGGGCCGCTCGGTTCCGCAGCCGTGGCGGCTGCGTACACCGGGGCCTGCTGCCCGTCATCGCCCCCGGCCGCCCGCTTCATCCGGTCCATGATCGCGCCCGGAGGCCCGTTCCGCAGGCCGATGCACGCTTTCGGCCTGCCGGAGCACGCCCGCCGGTCGCCGCACACCGCTTCAGCAGGCAGGTGATTGCTTCAGCAGGTGTCTACGCCTGCTGAAGCGATCACCCGCCTGCCGAACGTGGTCGACTGCGGGAGGGCGGGGCTGGCGTGGGGGTGGGGGTGGGGGTGGGGGTGGGGGTGGGGGTGGCCCGGTAGGGGGCGAGGTCGGCGGCCAGAGCCGGGTAGACGAGGGCCCGGACGCGGGTGCCGTCCGGCTCGTGATCCTGGCGGACCGCATCGCCCTCGTCGTGCAGGCGGGAGACCAGGTCGCCCCGGTCGTACGGGAGCAGCACGTCGACCTGCTCGGTCGGGCGAGGCAGGGCGTCGGCGATGACCCGGCGCAGCTCGTCGAGTCCCTCGCCGGTGCGCGCGGAGACCACCAGGACGTGGTGCTGGCTGCGACGCAGCTGGTCGACCACGTCGGGGTCCGCGACGTCGGCCTTGTTCACCACGACCACCTCGGGCACCCGCTCGGCATCGACGTCGGCGAGCACCTCTCGGACCGCGGCCAGCTGGGCGCCCGGGTCGGGGTCGGAGCCGTCGACGACGTGCAGGATCAGGTCGGCGTCCCCGACCTCCTCCAGCGTCGAGCGGAACGCCTCGACGAGCTGGTGCGGCAGGTGGCGGACGAAGCCGACTGTGTCGGTCAGCGTGTAGAGGCGGCCGTCGGGGGCCTCGGCGCGGCGCACTGTCGGGTCGAGGGTCGCGAACAGCGCGTTCTCCACCAGCACCCCGGCGCCGGTCAGCCGGTTGAGCAGAGACGACTTGCCCGCGTTGGTGTAGCCGGCGATGACCACCGACGGCACCTCGTTGCGGCGCCGCTCCCGACGCTTGGTGTCGCGCGAGGTCTTCATCAGCGCGATGTCCTTGCGCAGCCGAGACATCCGGGTCCGGATCCGCCGCCGGTCGGTCTCGATCTTGGTCTCACCGGGGCCGCGCGTGCCGATGCCTTGGCCGCCGGCCACCCGGCCACCGCGCTGCTGGGACAGCGACTCGCCCCAGCCGCGCAGCCTCGGGAGCATGTACTCCATCTGCGCCAGCTCGACCTGGGCCTTGCCCTCCCGGCTCTTGGCGTGCTGGGCGAAGATGTCGAGGATCAGCGCCGTCCGGTCGATCACCTTGACCTTGACGACCTGCTCGAGCTGACGAAGCTGGCCGGGCGTGAGCTCGCCGTCGCAGATCACCGTGTCGGCACCGACGGAGACCACGATGTCGCGCAGCTCGCGCGCCTTGCCCGACCCCACGAAGGTCGCCGCGTCGGGCTTGTCGCGGCGCTGGATCAGGCCCTCGAGGACCTCGGACCCGGCGGTCTCAGCGAGCGCGGCCAGCTCGGCGAGGGAGTTCTCGGCCTGGTCGGCCCCTCCCTCGGTCCACACCCCGATCAGCACGACGCGTTCGAGGCGCAGCTGGCGATACTCGACCTCGGTGACGTCCTCGAGCTCGGTCGAGAGCCCGGCGACCCGGCGCAGGGCGTGCCGCTCGGCGAGGTCGAGGTCACCGCGCTCGTCGAGCGTCACGGGGTCGGCCGGAATGGGCTGGGCTGGTGTCGTCATCTGTGCTTCGTCAACACCGTCGGCGGGCTGGGTCATCCCGACCAGCCTCGCACGGGTGCGCCCCTCAGGGCATCCGGCTTTCCGCGGCCGCGGGCACGGCGGCGATCCAGGCGGCGTCCAGCGTGCCCTCGGCGACCAGCACCGCTGGCCCGGTCAGCTCCACCGTCCCGTCCGCGCGCACGGCCACCGAAAGCCTCCCGCCGGGCACGTCCACGGCGTACGTCACGGGCGCCGGCTCCCCGTCGCGGCGGGCGGCGGCGACGGCAGCCGCGCACACGCCCGTGCCACAGGACCTGGTCTCCCCCACCCCGCGCTCGTGCACCCGCATCGCGACGTGGCGGTCACCCCGGCCGACGACGAACTCGACGTTGACCCCGTGCTCGAACGGCGGGTCGAGCTGGGGCGCGCTGCTCAGCGGCCCGGCCTCGTCGAGGTCGTCGACGAAGGCGACGGCGTGCGGGTTGCCCATGTCCACCTCGACGGCAGTCCAGCTGTGGCCGTCGACGGTCACCTTGCGCTCAGTCGCGGGCAATCGAGCCGGGCCCATGTCGACGCTGACCTCGCCGGTGGCCTCGAGACGGACCCGCTTGACCCCGTCACGGGTGGCGATCGCCAGCTCGCCGGCCGGCTCGCGCCCGGAGTCCACGAGGTAGCGGGCAAACACCCGGATCCCGTTGCCGCACATCTCGGCGACCGACCCGTCGGCGTTTCGGTAGTCCATGAACCAGCTCGCCACGTCCGACATCGCGGCGCCCTCGGGGTCGACGACCGCGAGAACGACGCGCAGCACCCCGTCACCGCCGATGCCGGCGTGCCGGTCGCACAGCGCCCGCACCAGAGCCGGGTGCAGATCCACCTCGCGGTCGGGGTCGACTAGCAGCACGAAGTCGTTCTCGGTGCCGTGCCCCTTGACGAAAGGCGTCACCCGACGAGCGTACGGCCTGCGCGACGTACGCCCGTCGGGTCCACGCCCGACGCCGGCGTCGTCAGCGACGCGGCCGCACCACCGCTGCGCTTCCGCCGCCGCGGCGTACCGGCTCGGCGACCGCGATCAGCTGACCCTTGCGTCGGAACTCGATGCCCGTCGCGGCGCCGATCTCGCCGCCTGCAGGCTCGCTGAAGGTGTGCCCGAACTTGGTCAGCTCCGAGGTGTCGAAAGCCGGTTCGGCCTGCACCGAGGTGGTGTTGCGCTGGCTGGCCCGCGGTGCACCGATCGCAGCCGGCAGCGACATCCCGAAGTCCAGCCGGTTGAGCAGCACCTGCAGCACGGTCGTGATGATCGTCGAGCCGCCGGGTGAGCCGAGGGCCAGCACCGGCGTCTTGCCGTCCAGCACGATCGTCGGTGACATCGACGACCGCGGCCGCTTGCCGCCTCCCGGAGCGTTGGGGTCACCCGCCGCCGGGTCCGAGCTGAAGTCGGTGAGCTCGTTGTTGAGCAGGAACCCGCGCCCCGGCACGGTGATCCCGCTGCCACCGGTCTGCTCGATGGTCAGTGTGTACGACACGACGTTGCCCCAGCGGTCGGCCGTGGTGAGGTGCGTCGTGGACAGACCCTCGGTGCCGCTGGCCCGGAACGGCGCGGTGTCGTCGGTCCCGTTGCAATCGGTGTCGTAGTTGCCGTCAGCCGTGCCCGCGGCCACCGGCTTCGCGGCAGCCTTCGTGGGGTCGAGCTGGCAGAACCGCTCGTCGGCGAAAGGCTGCGACAACAGCTGGCCGAGGACACCGGGCTCCATCGAGTACGGAGCGCCGAGGTAGCGGCCCCGGTCCGCGAACGCGAGCGCGCTGGCCTCGAAGTACTGGTGGTATGCCTGCGGCCGGTCGTTCTTGTACGTCGCGGCAAGGTTGGTGTTCTCCAGGATGTTCAGCGCCTCGCCGATCGTGGAGCCACCGCTGGAGGGCGGTCCCATGCCGGTGACGGTGAGCCCGCGGTACGCCACCGAGGTCGGCTTGCGCCGCGGCGCGGTGTAGCGGGCCAGGTCGCCGGCGGTCATCAGTCCGGGCCGCACGTTGCGGGTTGCGGCCGGGTCCACCGGTGGGTTCGCCACGGTGGACACGATGTTGCGCCCGAGTCGCCCGTTGTAGAGCCAGCGCACGCCCTTGCGCCCGATCTTCTGGTACGTCCGGGCGAGGTCGGGGTTGCGGAACACCGAGCCGACCTCCGGCAGCGCGCCGCCGGGGAGGAACAGCTCACGGGTCGGGACGATGTCGCGGAAGCGCTCCTCGTTGCCCGCCGTCTGGTCGCGGAAGGTCTGGTCGACGACGAAGCCACGTTGCGCCACCCGAGTCGCGGGTCGCAGCGCCTTGGCCAGCGACAGGGTTCCCCAACGCCTGAGCGCCTTCTGCCAGGTCCGCGGCGTGCCCGGGACGCCGACCGAGAGGCCGCTGGTGACCGCCTCGCTGAAGGGGATGCCGCGGTAGGTGTCGGCCGTAGTTGCACGCGGCGCGGTCTCACGGCCGTCGATCGTGCGGACCTTCTTGGCCTTCGCGTCGAAGTAGACGAGGAACCCACCACCGCCCAGGCCGGCGGAGTAGGGCTCCGTCACACCGAGCGTCGCGGCGGCGGCGACCGCGGCGTCGACGGCGTTGCCGCCACGGCGCAGGACGCGCAGCCCGGCCCTGGTCGCTTCGGGGTCGACGGTGCTGACCGCACCGCCACGACCCACCGCGACAGGATCCTTGATCGTGGCGCGCGGGGCCGCCTGGGCGGGCAACGCGGCGAGCACTCCGGCGGCGAGCACCGCGGTCGAGACCGCGGCGACAAGACGAAGTCGGGGCTGGGGAGTGGGAGCAGACATCCGGCACCTCCTGATCGAAGCAACCGGACATACGTATCAGGAAATGCGTTGCTCGCCTAGATGGTGCAGGCAGGTCTCTACCAGGACATCCAGGGCCATCTCCGCGTCCAGCCAGCTGATCCGCTGGTCTCGGCGGAACCAGGACTCCTGACGGCGGGCGAAGCGCCGGGTGGCCCGGACGGTGTCGTCGCGGGCCTGCTCCGGCGTCCAGTCCCCGTCGAGGTGGCGCAGGACCTGGGCATAGCCCAGCGCCCGCGACGACGTGCGGCCCTCGCGGAGCCCCGCCCGCTCCAGCCCGCGTACCTCGTCGACGAGCCCGCGCTCCCACATCCGCGCGACCCGGGCCTCGATGCGCTCGTCGAGACGCGCCCGGTCCAGCTCCAGCCCCAGGGTCACGGTCGGACGGACGTACGCGGGCTCGGGCAGGCTGGCCACGAACGGGGACCCGGTGATCTCGATGACCTCCAGGGCCCGCACGATGCGTCGCCCGTTGCTCGCCAGGATCCGCGACGCCGCCGCTGGATCTCGGTCGACGAGCCGCTGGTGGAGCACGCCTGGTCCGACCTCGGCGAGCTCGGCCTCGAGCCGGGACCGGACGCCGGCGTCGGTCCCCGGGATGTCGAGGTCGTCGACCGCGGCCCGGACGTAGAGCCCGGAGCCTCCGACCAGCACCGCGACGTGTCCCCGGCTGGTGATGTCGCCGATCGCGTCCCGCGCCATCCGCTGGTAGCCCGCGACGTTCGCCGGCTCGCGGACGTCCCACACGTCGAGCAGGTGGTGGGCGATCCCGCCTCTCTCGGCGTCGGTGAGCTTGGCGGTGCCGATGTCCAGCCCGCGATAGAGCTGCATCGAGTCTGCGTTGACGACCTCGCCACCCAGACGCCGGGCGAGTGCCACCCCCAGGTCGCTCTTCCCGGTGGCGGTGGCACCCACGACGGCCAGCAGTGGCCTGACGGCGGGCTGCTCGGGGGCGGGAGTCACGGGACCGCAGTCTCGCGCACCCACATGGGATCGGGACTAGCGTGGTGGCATGGGAATGTTCGACAACATCAAGAAGAAGGCCGAGCAGGCCGTGGACGAGCACGGCGACAAGATCGCGGGAGGGATGGACAAGGCGGCCGGAATGGCCGACAAGAAGACCGGCGGCAAGCACTCGGACAAGATCGACTCCGGGGTCGCCAAGGCCAAGGACGCGCTCGACAAGCTCGACGGCCGCGACGACGACATCCCGAACCACCCGCCCCGCCGTCCCTGACGGGACCACCCAGCCCGAGCTGACCCCGAGCTAGCCGGCGGGGTCCCGGGCGACCCACCTCGCGACGACATAGGCCACACCGAACGGGGCGCCGCTCCAGGTCACTGACGCGTCCAGGGCCAGCCCGCGGGCGGCCCCGGCCAGCACCTGCCACGGCGCCCGGCCTGCGGCGAGCAGCTCCTCGGCGAGGTCGGCGTCGAGCGCCGCGAGCGCCGCGGTGTCACCGGTGCGCAAGGCGGCCGCCGCGACGTCGTCGAACGGCTCGGCCCGCGGGTCCAGGTATCCCGGCCCCTTGGGGGTCCGGCGGGCGCTGCCGTCGCCCATGACGAGCAGCCCCACCCGGTCGGCCCGCCCGGCCAGCGCCTCGCCCAGATCCAGGCACCGCTGCGGCCCGGCATCCGAAGGGACCCCGAAGCGCAGGACCTCCCCCGTTGCGCCGGCCCGGTCCAGCAGCCAGCTCCCGATGGTCAGAGCCAGCGGCAAGGTGGCCACGCCCGGGTCCTCGCCCGGGTCCTCGCCCGGGTCCTCGCCCGGGTCCTCGCCCGGCCCGTCGTCCGGCGGCGGGTCACCGGGTCCGTACGCCCGCAGGCTCCCGCGGGCCGACTCGGGGTAAGGCCCCACCGCCGGCGCGGAGCCGACCACGATCACGATGTCGGTGTCGACCGCGAGGAGCGCCGAGACGGCCGCAGCAACGGCGGCGCGCAGACCGTCGAGCTCACCCGAGGCGCCCGTACCGACCCCGGGGACGAGCAGGGGCGGATGTGGACACACCGTGGCTGCGACGAACACGGTCGGCCAACCTAGGCCACGCTGTGGTCCCGAGGCACCCCCCGCCATGGACCACGCCCCCGGCGGCGGGTCGGGCAGCGGTCTAGCGGCGCACCGCGGGCATTCCCAGCAGGACCTCGGAGGCGGGCTCCGGGGCGGCCCCGGCCGGCTGGTCCTGACGCGCCTGCCACGCATCACCCGCGCGAGTGCGCCGGACGCCTCCGAACGCCCCATCGGCCACCAGATGGTGCGGCGCCGCATGGGTCACCTCGACCGTCACGACATCACCGGGACGCGGCGCCGCGACGTCCGACGGAACCTCGAAATGCACCAGCCGGTTGTCCGGCGCGCGGCCCGAGAGCCGGTGGGTCGCCCCGTCCTTGCGGCCCTCGCCCTCGGCCGTGAGCACCTCGAGGGTGCGGCCCAACAACTGCTTGTTCTCGTCCCAGGACACCTCGCCCTGCAGTGCGGCGAGCCGCCCGTACCGTTCGGTGACCACCTCGTGGGGCACCTGATCGGGCAGCGTCGCGGCCGGGGTGCCAGGACGTCTTGAGTACTGGAACGTGAACGCCCCGGAGAACCGTGCCTGCCGCACGACCTCGAGGGTGTCCTCGAAGTCGGCGTCGGTCTCACCGGGAAAGCCGACGATGATGTCGGTGGTGATGGCGGCCTCGGGCATCGCGACGCGGACCCGGTCGATGATGCCGAGGTAGCGGTCTCGCCGGTAGGACCGGCGCATCGCCTTGAGCACGTCGTCCGAGCCGGACTGCAGCGGCATGTGCAGCGAGTGCATGACGTTGGGCGTCTCGGCCATCGCGGCGATCACGTCGTCGGTGAAGTCCTTGGGATGCGGCGAGGTGAAGCGCACCCGCTCCAGGCCCTCGACCTCGCCGCACGTGCGCAGCAGCTTGCCGAAGGCGAGGCGGTCGCCGAACTCCACGCCGTAGGAGTTGACGTTCTGACCGAGCAGCGTCACCTCGAGCACGCCCTCGGCGACGACCGCCTCGACCTCCGCAAGCACGTCACCGGGGCGGCGGTCCTTCTCGGTTCCGCGCAGCGAGGGCACGATGCAGAACGTGCAGGTGTTGTTGCAACCGACGCTGATCGACACCCACGCGGCGTACGCGGACTCGCGCCGGGTCGGCAGCGTCGACGGGAACACCTCGAGCGACTCGAGGATCTCGACCTGCGCCTCCTCGTTGTGCCGGGCGCGTTCGAGCAGCGTGGGCAGCGACCCGATGTTGTGGGTGCCGAAGACGACGTCGACCCACGGCGCGCGCCGGGTGATCTCGCCCCGGTCCTTCTGCGCGAGACAGCCGCCGACCGCGATCTGCATCCCGGGGTTCGCCTTCTTCACCGGCGCCAGGTGACCGAGGTTGCCGTAGAGCCGGTTGTCAGCGTTCTCGCGGACCGCACAGGTGTTGAACACGACCACGTCGGGCTGGGCATCGCCGACGGCCCGGACGTAGCCGGCGCTCTCCAGCAGGCCGGTCAGCCGCTCGGAGTCGTGCACATTCATCTGGCACCCGTAGGTGCGGACCTGGTAGCTGCGCGCGCTCATGACCACCACAGGCTACGGCCGCGCGCTGCGCGCGGCCGTAGCCTGTGGTGGTGCCTGCGCATCACCGCTAGGTAACGGTCCGGATCGTTTTGTCCGCTCATAGTGGCCCCTTCACGCTTCGCCCCGCTAGGTTCCTGAGGCATGACCGCGAACCCCGCCGAGACCTCGGCTGCCTCCAGGGGCACCGGCGAAGCGCTTGTCGTGCTCGACGACGTCAACAAGCACTACGGCGAGCTGCACGTCCTCAAGGACATCGACCTGACCGTCCACCGCGGCGAGGTCGTGGTCGTGATCGGCCCGTCCGGGTCGGGAAAGTCGACCCTGTGCCGCACCATCAACCGGCTCGAGCCCGTCGACTCCGGCACGATCACCCTCGACGGTCAGCCACTGCCCGCCGAAGGCAAGGAGCTCGCTCGGCTGCGCTCCGAGGTCGGCATGGTCTTCCAGTCCTTCAACCTCTTCGCGCACAAGACGGTGCTGCAGAACGTCACGCTGGGGCCGATCAAGGTCCGCGGCGTCGACAAGGCAGCCGCGGAGAAGCGGGGCCGCGAGCTGCTCGACCGGGTCGGTGTGGGCGCCCAGGCCGACAAGTACCCCGCCCAGCTCTCCGGCGGTCAGCAGCAGCGGGTGGCGATCGCCCGGGCGCTGGCGATGGAGCCCAAGGTCATGCTCTTCGACGAGCCCACCTCGGCGCTGGACCCGGAGATGATCAACGAGGTCCTCGAGGCGATGGTCAGCCTTGCCGAGGACGGCATGACGATGGTCGTGGTCACCCACGAGATGGGCTTCGCCCGCCGCGCGGCCGACCGCGTCGTCTTCATGGACGACGGTGCGATCGTCGAGGAAGCCACCCCTGAGGAGTTCTTCACCAACGCCCAGAGCGACCGGGCGAAGGACTTCCTCTCCAAGATTCTCAGTCACTGAGTGAAACAGCCCCGAAGAGAAGAGGACGGATGAGAAGCAGAAGCATCAAGACGTTCGCCGTAGCGGCGACGCTGGCGTTTGGCCTGGCCGCCTGCGGTGGCAGCGACGGCGGCGCGGTCACCGACGTGGCCAAGGACGCCAAGTTCGACGCCGGAACCACGATGGCCAAGCTGAACAAGGCCGGCAAGATGAAGTTCGGGGTGAAGTTCGACCAGCCGGGCATCGGCTTCCGCGAGCCCGGCGCCGACGCGCCGACCGGTTTCGACATCGAGATCGCCAAGATCATCGCGGCGAAGCTCGGCATCGACCCGGCCAACATCGAGTGGACCGAGACCGTCTCGAAGAACCGTGAGCCGTTCCTGCAGAACGGCACCGTCGACATGGTCGCCGCAAGCTACTCGATCACCGATGAGCGTCGGGGCGTGGTCGGTCAGGCCGGTCCCTACTACGTGACGGGGCAGCAGCTGCTGGTGCGCAAGGACGACGACAGCATCAACGGCCCGGACGACCTGTCCGGCAAGAAGGTCTGCTCGGTGACGGGTTCGACGTCGATCGCCACCGTCGAGGAGAAGTACGGCGCGCAGCCGGCTCCCTTCGCGACGTACAGCGAGTGCGTGCAGAACCTGCTCAACAGCCAGGTCGACGCGGTCACCACTGACGGCGCGATCCTGCTGGGATACGCCGCGCAGAACCCCGACGAGCTCAAGGTCGTCGGTGACGCGTTCAGCGAGGAGCGCTACGGCATCGGGTACGCGAAGGACGACACCGCGATGTGTGACTTCCTGAACACGACGCTGCAGGAGGCCTTCGACGACGGCTCCTGGAAGGAGGCGTTCGACAAGACGCTGGGTGGGTCCGGGGACGAAGCCCCCGAGCCGCCCAAGCTCGACGCGAACTGCGCCGCCTGATCGATTGACCGCATGACCGGTGGGGTCGGCCCGACAGGCCGACCCCACCGGGCAGTCACTGAACACAACCGGCTGAGGGGAAGGAGAACGCGCCGCATGGAGGTCGTGATCGACAACCTGCCGGTCATCCTGCGCGGGTTCGCCAAGACCCTGCAGCTGCTCGGCGCGTCGGCACTGATCGCCGTCGTCCTGGGCGTCGTGCTGGCCGCGATGCGAGTGGCGCCGGTCGCCGTGATGCGCGGGGTCGGCACGACGTACGTCAACGTCTTTCGCAACATCCCCCTCCTGCTGCTGTTCCTCATCACCACCCAGGGCGTGCCGGTCGTGGTCAAGGGGCTCTCGTTCTTCACCCTCGCGGTCGCCGCGTTGAGCCTCTACACCGCCGCGTTCATCTGCGAGGCCGTCCGGTCGGGCATCAACTCGGTCAACGTCGGGCAGGCCGAGGCCGCCCGCGCCGTCGGGATGACCTTCAGCCAGACGATGACCTCGATCGTGCTGCCCCAGGCCGTTCGCTCGGTGATCCCGCCGCTGGCGAGCATCCTCATCGCCCTGACGAAGAACACCGCCATCGCCGAGGTGTTCGGCATCACCGAGGCCACGTATCGCCTCGACGACCTCGGGCGGCAGTTCCCCGGCTCGCTGTACTGGCTGTTCGCCGGTATCTCCCTCGGCTACATCCTCATCGTCTTCAGCATCTCCGGCATCGGCCAGGTCCTCGAGCGGCGGCTGGTGGTGCTGCGATGAGCGCCTCCGTCCTCTACGACGTCCCCGGCCCCAACTCGGCGCGCCGGCACCGGCTCTACGCCGTCATCACCGTCGTCGTCCTGGTCGCGATCGCGATCTGGTTGGGCCTCGTGCTGGCCGATCGCGGCCAGTTCGACGCCGGGAAGTGGAACTTTCTGCAGCGCGAGAGCACTTACCGCGCGCTTCGCGTCGGCTTCACCAACACGTTCAAGGCGGCGATCGTCGCGATCGCTCTGGCGCTGGCCTTCGGCGCCGCCTTCGCGGCGGGGCGGCTGTCCGACCGGCGGTGGCTGCGGTGGCCGTCGGTCGTGGTCATCGAGTTCTTCCGCGCGGTTCCGCTGCTGTTGCTGATCCTGTTCATCTTCCTGGCGTACGCGAGCCCCCTGGGCCGCTTCTGGTCCCTCGTGCTGGCACTGATGCTCTACAACGGCTCAGTCCTGGCCGAGATCTTCCGGGCCGGCATCGCGTCGGTGCCGCGCGGCCAGGCCGAGGCGGCCTACGCCCTCGGGATGCGCAAGTGGCAGGTCATGACCTTCGTGCTCATCCCGCAGTCGGTGCGCATCATGCTGCCGGCGCTCATCAGCCAGAGCGTGGTGGCGCTCAAGGACACGTCCCTGGGATTCATCATCAGCTACCAGGAGGCGGTGCGGGTCACCTCGGCACTGTTCAACGTGTCGAACAACCCGTTGCAGGCCGGGCTGGTCGTGGCCGCCATCTTCGTGCTCATCAACTACGGGCTCTCCCGGCTCGCGGTCGTGGTCGAGGCCCGGCAGCGCCGTCAGCCCGGTGCGCAGCCCGGTGCGGGAACCCCGGCCGTCCCGAGCGAAGGGGTCTGAGCAGACGTTCGGCCCGCTGGCTCATGTCCAGCCGTGGTCGCGGCGCAGCGCGTCGGCAACCGGCTCGAACCGCGACTGGTCGAGAACTGCGCCCTCGCGCCGGATGCCGTCCTCGGTCATCTCCAGCACCCGGTCGAGGCGGACCCAGCTGGGCCGGCCCTCGCGGTCCCAGCCACCGGTTCCGATGCCGAGCCAACCGGGCTCGCCGTCGTGGTCGGACTGGCTGGACAGCATCAGGCCGAGCAACGATTGGTCGTCTCGCCCCACGACCAGCACCGGGCGGTCCTTGCCGCGGCTGGCGTCCTCCTCGTACGGCACCCAGGTCCACACGATCTCGCCGGGGTCGGCCCGGCCGTCGAGGTCGGGCGCATAACCGACGGTCCTGCCCGCCTGCTCCCCCGTCGGGGCGGACCGCGCGGCCTTGGCTGGCCCCGTCTGGAGCCGACCTTCGCCACCCGACCCGGCTCGCCCCCGCGCGCCCCGTGCCTCGCGCAACACTCTCGGACCCTCGCGGACCGCGATGCGCAGCGCGCGGCTGGCGAGGCTGCGCCAGGGACTGGCCATCCCGCGACCCTAGCGGGGGGGCCGCAGATCGCGGTGGCCGCTCCCGCCACCCTGGAGGTGCCCAGCTCAGCGGAAAGGACCTCTTCTCGTGCCTGTCGGGCTCCTCGTCAGTGTCGTCCTGCTGGGTGTGTGCACGGTGTGCGCGATCTGGCCGCTGCCCAGCCACGGACCGGTCGGCCACGCAAGGCCTGGGTCCGGACCCACGGGACCGACTACGGGGCTGATCCCGACGCGGTGTTCGTCGCCGTCAACTCCGCCGGCGGGAACCTCGCTGCCTTCGCGGCGCTGACCCCGAACCAACCGGAGTACCAGCCCGGCTTCACCGACGTCGACACATCGGTCTCCGCCGCGATCGGCATCTACGGCTACTACGGCCGGACCGAGGCCGACCGACCCGACGTCAGCCCGTTGGCTCACATCGGCACCAACGCCGCGCCGTTCCTCCTCGCTGCGCGAGGCGTGGAGCAGCCGGTGGTCTACACCGAGCTCCCCGGCGCCCGTAGTCAGCTCTCATCGGTGCAACGATCTCCGTGGCCGGGCAGTGACGGCGTTCCACGAAGCGCTGACTCCAGCATCGACAGAGCAGACCACCGCATGGTCGCAGCGGCTTCTTCGCGCGTCAGGCCGCCGATGTCGGTCAACCACACGAGCGCTTCAATGCCGGTCGCGCTGCGGATGGCGCGTGCGAGGCGCTGCACGCCGCTGGTGCCGAGCCTCGGCTCGAGCGGCTCGAGCGCTTCGGCGATCCAGCCGATTCCCCGGCCGCGTCGCAGTGGCAGCCACGGGCGATCTTGCTCTAGTGAGGCGCGAAGCATGGCCCTTTGTTGTGGCTCGGTCTCGACGATCAACTCGATGAAGGCCGTGACGACGAGATCCAGGCGCGTCCGGCCGTCGCGTGGTGGCGAGTCGGGGAGCAAAGACGAGATGGTGAGCTCCGGGTGCGCTGCAACCAGTAGGTCGTCCTTCGTCGGGAAGTAGCGGTAGGCGGTGGCGCGGGACACCCGGGCACGCCGAGCAGCAGCCTCGACGGTGACCGGCGTCCCGTCGGAGACGAGTTGTCGCGCGCCATCGACCAGCGCCTGCCACGTGCGTCGCTTCTGCCCGGCGCGGCCGCTGTCGAGGTAGCTGGTTGACATCACCTTCATGATACTGCATTCTCATCATGAGACTAGCGTCTCACTAACTGAGGGAGACACGGTGCATACCGACACTGGCGTGGTACGAGCAGCGGATGACACCGAGGAACGGTGGTTCTACGGCGGCGGAGTGCACCGATGGCTCGTGCGTGCAGCCGAGACAGACAACGCCTTCTTCCTGCACGAGGAACGCCTCGAGGCTGGCAAGGCGACGCCGCTGCACACACATCCTGCTGACGAGACCATGTTCGTGCTCGAGGGCGCCATCCGGATGCACATCGCTGGCGAGGAGCATCGGGTCGAAGCTGGCGGCGTGGCGGTCGCGCGGCGCGGCGTTCCGCACGCCTTCAAGGTGGTCACGGACGGCACGCGGCTGCTGTGTATGCACACCCCCGGCACCTGCGAGCACTTCTACCTGCTGGCAAGCGAACCGCTCGCGGGCGTCGAGACGGTCGTCGACTTCGACCGAGTCATGGCAGCGGCAAGAGAGACCGGGGGGATGCACCCCGTCGGGCCGCCGCCGTTCACCGACTAGCAAGCGCGCCGGCGGGGTCGCTCAGGCCTCGGCCGCGTCTGCTTCGTCCACAGCGTCGCGAACGACCGACATCGCGAGACCGCCGGAGTAGCCCTTGCGCGCGAGGAGCCCCACCAGGCGCCTGATCCGCGTCTCGCGAGTCAGCCCGCGCAGAGAGGGGACCCGCCGGGCCACCAGCCCAGCGGCTGCCTCCCGCTCCGAGTCAGCGTCGATCGTCTCGACGGCCGCGGTCACCGTCTCGTCGTCGACGCCTTTCTTGCGCAGCTCGTGGGCCAGCGCCCGTCGGGACAACCCGCGGGTGGCGTGCCGCGACCGCACCCAGCTGTCGGCGAAGGCCTCGTCGTCGATCAGCCCCACCTCGGTGAACCGGTCGAGAACCCGATCGGCCACGTCGTCCGGCACGGCCCGGGCTGCCAGGTCTCCGGCAAGCTGGGCGCGGGTCTTCGGCGCAGCGGACAACTTGCGCAGCACGATGCTGCGCGCCACCGACTCCTGATCGGCGCCGGGTGCGCGGTCCGCCGGGCTCCCGGGCGTCGGTCCGTCGGGGCCACCGCGTGCCCGCCCCTGCACGAGCACCCTCAGATGTCGCTCGGCGCCAGCGCCGGCATGTCCGCGGCTTTGGCCGGCTTCGACAGGTCGATCTCGTCGGCCGGTGCATCGAGCTGCGGACCGATGTTCAGCTTTTCCTTGATCTTCTTCTCCAGCTCGTCGGTGAGGTCGGGGTTGTCGCGCAGGAAGGCTCGCGCGTTCTCCTTGCCCTGCCCGAGCTGGTCACCCTCGTAGGTGTACCAGGCGCCGGCCTTGCGCACGAAGCCCTGCTCGACGCCGACGTCGATCAAGCCACCCTCGCGGCTGATGCCGGTGCCGAACATGAGGTCCATCTCGGCCTGCCGGAACGGCGGAGACATCTTGTTCTTGACCACCTTGACCCGGACCCGGTTGCCCACGGCCTCCGTGCCGTCCTTGAGGGTCTCGATGCGGCGGATGTCGAGCCGGATCGAGGCGTAGAACTTCAGCGCCTTGCCACCGGACGTCGTTTCAGGCGAGCCGAACATCACACCGATCTTCTCGCGCAGCTGGTTGATGAAGATGGCGGTCGTGCGGGACTGATTCAGCGCACCCGCCAGCTTGCGCAACGCCTGGCTCATGAGCCGGGCCTGAAGACCGACGTGACTGTCACCCATCTCGCCCTCGATCTCGGCGCGCGGCACCAGGGCAGCGACCGAGTCGATGACGATGACGTCCAGCGCACCTGAGCGGATCAGCATGTCCGCGATCTCGAGCGCCTGCTCCCCCGTGTCGGGCTGGGAGACCAGCAGGGCATCGGTGTCGACGCCGAGCTTCTGCGCGTAGTCGGGGTCGAGCGCGTGCTCGGCGTCGATGAAGGCCGCGATGCCGCCGGTCTTCTGCGCGTTGGCGATCGCGTGCAGGGCGACTGTCGTCTTGCCGGAGCTCTCCGGACCGTAGATCTCGACCACCCGGCCGCGCGGCAGGCCGCCGATGCCCAGGGCGATGTCGAGGGCGATGGACCCGGTCGGGATCACCTCGATGGGCGCCCGGACGTCGTCGCCGAGACGCATCACCGAGCCCTTGCCGAACTGTCGGTCGATCTGCGCGAGAGCCGTGTCGAGGGCCTTGTCGCGGTCTGCTGCCGGAGCCATGGTTGCCATCCCGGTGGAGGAGGTTCGGGTCGTCTTCTTTGAGGTCACAGGTGGAATCTAGAGCCGACCCCGGACACAACTCGCGCAGCCAGCGGAAGTTGTGGACAAGGCCTCGTTGTGGACAATAACCGAACGTGTGTTCGACAGCAGCGCGACACGCCCGCGAGCGGCTGAGCGTCTGCCGCAGCTACGGCCGTACGGCCTCGACCTGCTCGACCTGCCGGCGGGAGAGCACCACCAGCACCAGCACGGGGATCACCAGCAGGCCGGCCAGCGCGTTCAGGGTCCCGTAGCCCGCCAGGCCCACGACCAGCCCGGCCAGTGCCCCGCCGATCGCTCCGCAGACCCCCATCACGAAGTCCGACGCACCCTGCACGCCGGGGCGCACGGCGTCGGCCACCGACTCCGAGATCAGCGTCGAGCCGGCGATCAGTGCGCACGACCACCCCAACCCGATGAGCAGCAGCCCGGCGCCCAGGACCGCATCGTTGGAGGCAGTGCCGGCCAGGACGACCGCGAGCACCAGCACCCCCTGGCTCAGCACCAGCACCGGCACCCGCCCGATCTTGTCCGTGAGCCACCCCACGATCGGCGAGAACGCGTACATCCCGGCGACGTGCAGGCTGATGACCACACCGACCACCTCGAGTGTGGAGCCCTCGTGGCGCATGTGCACCGGAGTCATCACCATCACGGAGACCATCACCGTGTGTGCGGCAGCCACCGCGGCGATCGCCAGGACGGCGGGCGACGAGGCCGCGACAGCCCGCAGGGCCGCCCGGATCGTCACGGCCGGCGGCCGCTCCTCCTCCCCCACCGCCCGAGCCATGAGCAGCGGGTCGGGCCGGAGCGCGACCAGAAGGGTGAGAGCGGCGACGGCGAACGCGACCACGGAGAACAGCAGCGGCCCGGTCAGCCGCGGCAGCCCGAACCAGTCGGCCACCACCGCGCCAGGTCCGGTGAGGTTCGGGCCCAGTACCACCCCGAGGGTCGTGGACCAGACCACCGTTGCCAGCGCTCGCGCCCGATGCGCCGGGGTCGCGAGGTCTGCCGCGGCGTAGCGCGACTGCAGGTTCGTTGCGGTGCCCGCACCGAGCAGCGCCAGGCCGACCAGCACGAACGCGAACGAGTCGACCACCGCCCCCAGGACCGCCAGCACCGTGCCCGCCACAGCAAGCGAGTACCCGGCGACCAGGCCGGGACGACGACCCCGCGCCGCCATGATCCGCGCCATCGGCAGCGCCAGCACAGCGGCGCCGAGCACGGACGAGGTCTGCGCCAGCCCGGACAGCGACGTCGACCCGGACACGTCCTCGGCGATCAGGCCGCCCACCGACACCGCCGCTCCGACCCCGATGCCGCCGAGCACCTGCGCGGCGGCCAGAACACGCAACGTGTGCCGCTGCACGGCCACCGTGTCGAGCGTCTCCAGATCCGTCGCCATCAGAACAGACTAGGAGACTGCGCCGGATCAGCCCGTCGTCGCAACCACACCCGGAATGCGACTGGCCCGGAAGGCCGCGACGAACAGCGCGTGGTCGGCGCGGGCGCGGGTGGCGTACCGGTGGGCGAACTCGGTGAGATCCGCCACCAGGTCGTCCACCCGGTCGCCGACGGCCGCGCTCACGACGTCCTCGGTCTGCACGTCGAGCAACGGGGGGTCGCCCGAGTCGGCGCCGCTGTCGTCACCCGAGCCGGCGGAGTCCTTGTCGCTGACGCAATGCACCTTGGCCGTCGCCCGGCCGAGCTGCTCCACCACCGGGCGCAGGTCGTCGGGCTCGGAGAGCTCCGACCAGTCCAGGTCCGCCTCGTAGGGCGACAGCTCGGTGACCACGAACCCCGTGCCGTCGAGCTCGGTCCAGCCCAGCCACGGGTCGGCATGCGCCTGCAGGGCCGCCTGCGACACGGCGGTTCGGTGCCCGTGGTGCTGGAAGTACGCCCGTGCACCCTCGTCGTCGACCACCCGGCTCGGGGCCGCGACGTTGCCCTGCTTCATCGAGAGGATCACGTCGTTCTCCAGCGCCTGGGTGCGGCCCTCGACAAGCAGGTTGTACGCGGGCAACCCGGCGCTGCCGATGCCGAAGCCCGACATTGCCACCACGTCCTTCACCGCATACGCCAGGTCGTTGAGGCGCTTGGACTCCGGCACCGTGCTCCGGTACGCCGCGTACGCCTGCTCCACCTGCTTGCGCTCGCCGCGTCGGAGCTCGCGCACCGAGCCGCTGCGACGGAACCGGCGCCGGTAGTCCTCGACCAGCGTCAGCCCGTCGAGCAGGTCGATCCGGGTCGACAGCTGCGCCTGCTGCAACGCCGTCAGCACCGCACCGTCTGCCGTGTCCAGCCCGAGCGCCCACTCGTGGTCCTTGTCGCTCTCGACGAACGCGTGCACCTGGTCGACATACGCCCGCACGTAGGTGGCCACGAGGTCGTCGATCACCTCGTCGGGCAGCGCCTTCTGCCAGCACATCAGGGCGAGGCTCGCGACGAAGCGGCGCAGGTCCCAGGTCCAGGGCCCGAGGTAGGCCTCGTCGAAGTCGTTGACGTCGAAGACGAGGATCCCCGCGCCGTCCATGTACGTGCCGAAGTTCTCCGCGTGCAGGTCGCCCTGGATCCAGACCCGGGCCGCGTCACCGGTCGCCCACGGATCGTCCTCGTCGACGACGTCGCAGTAGAAGACGCACGCGCTGCCGCGGTAGAAGGCCCAGGGGTCGGCGGCCATCTTGCGGAACTTCCCCCGGAACGCGTCCGGGTCGGCCGCCATCAGGTCGTCGAAGGCGGCGACGAGGGTGTCGACGATCAGCGTGGTGCGCTCGTCGTCGGTGGTGTCGGTGGTGTCGGTGGTGCGGGTGGCCTTGGCAGGAGACACGGTCAGCACGTCCTCGGTGTCGGGCTCAGCGGCGGGCCGACGGGACCTCCATGCCCTCGCAGACCGCGCGCCACACGCGAACGGTCTGCTCGCCCGTGGACAGGGCCTGCTCGACCGTGCGGTTCCCGAGCTCGGTGAACACGTGCAGCTCGGCGAGTGAGTCGGCGTGCGCGCCGAACTCGGCGTGCATTCGGTCCCAGAAGTCGGTCAGGCGCATCGGGCCATTATCCCCCGACGACTCGGGCGATTGGCAGCACTGCCCCGTGACGGCTCAGCGTGCGGATCCGTCGGTCAGCGTGGAGCCGAGCTCGAGGGCACGACGGACGAAGCGCTCCGCCGGCTTCTCCGAGCGGCCCATGGGCAAGGCGACCAGGATCGAGCGTTCCGGCAGTGGCGGGTCCAGCCGCTGGACGTGGACCCTCCGGTCGTCGGCGTCGATCGCGAGCAGCGGCATGATCGCGGTGCCGATGCCGGCTCTGACCATGGCCTGAACGGCGGCGTTGTCGTTGCTGCGGAAGACGAAGTCCGGCGCGATCCCCGCCTCGCGCAGACCGTCCTCGACGATCTGGTGGCACACACAGCCCTGGTGCCCGACGGCCGGGCGACCGTGCAGGTCGGCCAGGGCGACGACGTCGGGCAGGTCGCGGGTGTCGCTGGCCGGACTCATCGCGACGAACGGGTCGCGGCAGACCTCGTGGATGACGACCCTGTCGTCGGTGACCGGTCCGACCAGGAACGAGACGTCCAGCCGGCCGCTGACGAGCCCGTCGACGAGTACGGCGTTGTCGTCGCTCTCCACCACGCTGGTCGACAGCCCTGGCTGGGTCGCACGAATCTCGGCGAGCAGCAAGGGCAGCAGTCGGGCAGAGACACTCTGGAAGGTCCCGACGGCCAATCGACCAGCGGTGCCGTCGAGCAGCGCGGCCATCCGCGACTCCAGCAACCCGACCCGGCCCAACACGTCGGCGGCGGCGACCAGGACCTCGCGGCCACCCGCAGTCAACGTCACTGGTCTCGGTCCGCCGTGGCGCTGGAAGACCGGCATGCCCGCCGCCTTCTCCAGCGCGGCGATCTGCGCCGTGATGGCCGCCTGCGAGTAGCCCAGGGCGTCAGCCGCCCGCCGGAAGGAGCCGTGCTCGGTCACCGCCTGCAGCGCCGCGAGGTGCCGCAGCGAAAGGTCGGCGAGGGGCATCTGCCCGACGGTACGCCGGATGATCGAGAAACGCGATCATCGTGACAGTTTTTCATCGCTTTTCACGATCGCTTCCGCACCGTACGTTCCGGAGAACTGCCGAACAGGCCGGACCCCGAGGGAGCCCTTCATGAGCACCACCGCCACCACCGTGGACGCGAGCATCGTTGACCAGGACACCGTCGAGAGCTTCCACAGCAACGGGGTGACCATCGTGCGGGGCCTGTTCACTCCGGCCGAGGTGACGACGGTGGAGCGCGGGATCGAGCGCAACCTCGCCGAGCCGGGCCCGATGCTGAAGGTGGCGAGCAAGCCGGACGACCCGGGCAAGTTCGTCGAGGACTTCTGCAACTGGCAGCGCATCCCGGAGTTCCGCGAGATCGCGTTCGAGTCGCGCGCCGCCGACGTCGCGGCCGCGCTGATGGACAGTCGCGAGGTCCGGCTCTTCCACGATCACATGCTGGTGAAGGAGCCGGGCACCAAGCAGCACACACCGTGGCACCAGGACCAGCCCTACTACAACGTCGACGGCGCGCAGAACGCCTCGATGTGGATGCCGGTCGACCCGGTCGCGGCCGAGTCCACGTTGGAGTTCCTCGCGGGGTCGCACCGCGGCGGGTGGTTGATGCCCCGCACGTTCATGGAGAACGAGGCGAAGTGGTTCCCCGAGGGGTCGCTCGCCGAGCTCCCGGACATCGAGTCGCACCGCGAGGACCACGACATCCGCGGCTGGGCCATGCAGCCCGGCGACGCCGTGTTCTTCCACATGCTCACGCTGCACCACGCCTACGGTGTCCCTGGGAAGAACCGCCGCCGCGCGTTCTCGCTGCGTTTCCTCGGCGACGACATCACCCACGCGCCGCGCACGTGGACCACCTCGCCGGAGTTCGGTGACCTCGTCGCCGATCTTCCCGCCGGCGCACCGATGGACCACCCGCTCTTCCCTGTGCTGCGCGTCAGGTGAGCAGCAGCTTCTCCAGCCGCCGACCGGTGACCACCAGCCCCACGACGCCGAGCGCGACCAGCACCGCGACGTGGATCAGCGACCCAGCACCGACAGCGCCGGTCGTGAGCTCCCGGAGCAGCGTGGCCGCGTGGTAGAGCGGTGAGAAGCGCACGACCCACTGGATGGACTCCGGGTAGGTCGACAGCGGGTAGAACGTGGCCGAGAAGAGGAACATCGGCAGCGTCGCCAGCGTGACGTACTCGAAGTCCTGCCACGACTTCATGTACGTCGTCGCCGCCGTTCCGACCGCCGCGAACGCGAACCCGACCAGGACCACGGCCGGCAGTGCGAGGACCGCCCACCACGACGAGATCAGCCCCATCACGAGCATGACCGCCAGGAACGTCGTGGAGTAGAACGCCGCGCGCATAAGCGCCCATGCGATCTCACCCACGGCGACGTCGACCGGAGTGACCGGCGTTGCGAGCACCGAGTCGTAGAGCTTGTTGTACTTGAGCTTGAAGAAGAGGTTGAAGACCGCGTCGAACATCGCGCCGTTCATGGCGCTCGCGGCGAGCATGCCGGGGGCGATGAACACGGTGTAGGTCACGAGCTCGCCGCCGGGCAGCTCGACGTCGCCGACCAGCTTGGCCACGCCCACGCCGATCGAGAGCAGGTAGAAGACCGGCTCGAACAGGCCGGACAGGAACACCAACCAGCTGTTGCGGTAGACGCGGATGTTGCGCTCGATGAGGTACTTCGCGCCGCCGGTGCCGAGCAGCCGCCGGCCGGGGATCGGCGGCGCCACTCGCCACAGCAACGTCGGGCCGCTCATTCGACGAGCCGCTTCTCGAACCGCCGCGCCGCGACGACGAAACCGATCGCGGCCCACAGCGACAGGTAGGCGATGTGCACCAGCGCCGAGCCGAGATCCGGACGGCCCAGGGTGAGGTCGCGGGCCAGGTCCACGCCGTGCCAGAGCGGGATGACGTAGGCCACCGGCTCGAGCACGTCCGGAAGCTGCGTGACGGGGAAGAAGGTGCCGGAGAACAGGAACATCGGCATGATGCCGAAGCGGAACAGCATCGCGAACGCAGGCGGGTCCTCGACGGTCGCCGAGAACGCAAAGATCGCCAACGCGAAGGCCAGCCCGGTGAGCACTGCGGTGGGGACGGCCAGCACACCCCACCACGACGGGACCGCTCCGAAGAGCACCATCACCAGGGCGAAGGCCGTCGAGGTGATGGTCAGCCGGAAAGCGACGAAGAGCAGGTGACCGGCGAGGGTGTCGACCGGACGCAGCGGGGTCGCGAGCATCCCGTGGTAGGTCCGGTGCCACTTGATCGCGCCCATCACGGGGTACGTCGACTCGAACGAGGTCATCTGCATCGCGGTCGCGGCCAGCAGGCCTGGGGCGATGAACTCGAGGTAGCCGACACCGCCGAGAGTTCCCGCGCCGCTCCCCCGGTCGATCAACAACCCCAGACCGAGCCCCATCGCGGCCAGGAAGCCCACTGGCTCGAGCACTGTCGAGATCGCCGAACCGCGCCAGGTGCGGCGGTACTGCGCCAGCCAGTAGGCGAACGCCCGCAGCACCAGCACGGACCGGGGCGGGAGTGGCGCCAGGTCCGGTGGCCTTCGTCGAGAAGGCACGGGCGATGACCCGGCCACCGGACCGGTGGAGACGCTCATCAGTCGACCAGCGTCCGGCCGGTGAGGCGCAGGAAGACGTCCTCGAGGGTGCTGCGGCGGACCAGCACCGAGAGGGCCGACACACCCTGGCGGTGCAGCTCGGCGGCGGCTTCGTCGCCGTCGGTGGCGTAGAGCAGCAGCCGGTCCGGCAGGACCTCGACCCGCTGCACCAGTGCGGCCAGCGGGCGTCCGTGGTCGGCGAGCAGGCCGTCGACCTTCTCGGCAGCCACCTCGTTCTCGCCCACGGGGAAGCGCAGCTCGACCACCTCGCGGGTCGACCACTCGCGGATCAGCTCGAGCGGCGAGCCCTCGGCCGCGATCCGGCCGCCGTCCATCACGACCAGCCGGTCGCAGAGCTGCTCGGCCTCGTCCATGTAGTGCGTCGTGAGGACGAGCGTCACGCCCTGCTGCTTGAGCCGGAACAACCGGTCCCACACGACGTGGCGAGCCTGCGGGTCCAGCCCGGTCGTCGGCTCGTCGAGCAGCAGCAGCTCGGGCTCGTTGATCAGGGACCGGGCGATGGTCAGCCGGCGCTTCATGCCACCGGACAGCGGCTCCACCTTGCTCCGCGCCCGCTCACCGAGCTGGACGAAGTCGAGCAGCGCGTCGGCCCGCTCGCCCAGGACCTTCTTCGGCAACCCGAAGTAGCGGCCGTAGACCAGCAGGTTCTCGCGAACGGTCAGCTCCGCGTCGAGGGAGTCCAGCTGTGGCACGACACCGAGGCGGGCCCGGATGCGCGCGCCATCGACGGCCGGGTCGTGGCCCAGGACCCGCAGCGTGCCCTCGGTGACCGGCGAGACGCAGCCGATCATCCGCATGGTCGAGGACTTGCCGGCGCCGTTCGGACCGAGGAAGCCGAAGGACTCCCCGCGGGCCACGTCGACGTCGATCCCGTCGACCGCGACAAAGTCGCCGAAGCGCTTCACCAGGCCGCGGGCGTGGATCAGCGGGAGGTCGTCAGGCACGGTGATCGACCCTAACCCCGACCCCCGACACCAGCCGAACGAGTTTCACCGCGCCGACACCAGTCCGCCCCTCTTCGCGGCCCTCCGCCAGCCGGGACCGAACCGGAAAGGCGACGCAATGGCTGTACTTGTGGTCGAACGGGGCGTCGGAGCCCCTTGCGTCGCCTTTCGGGACCGCGGCGGGTGAACCAGATGCACGCGACCCCCCGACGACGCACACTGGTGGCATGACCGAGGACGCCGAGGACGCCGAGGACGGCAGGAACGCCGCGGACGCGGCCGAGTCGGGCCGGTCGAAGGGGCGGTTCAGCAAGCTGCCGCCGCGGATCGCCTTCGACGACATGGTCGAAGTGGTGGCAGCGGAGGATCGCGCTCCGGACAACACCCCCGACCCCAACCGCGAGGTCGCCTGGAAGTACGGCCTCGCCATCTGAGGCGTACGACCTCGGCGCCGGCTGGCTTTGCCGCAAACCAGCCCGGCAGGCACCGCGGCAGCGGCTGTCGGTGCTGGGGGCGAGAATGGCCCGGTGAGCGACGCCACCGGGTTCTCACCGGCCACCCAGGCGTGGTTCGACGCGTCGTTCGACGCCCCCACCGCGGCGCAGACGGGCGCCTGGGACGCGATCAGCGCGGGCCGAAACGCCCTGGTGGTCGCCCCGACCGGGTCGGGCAAGACGCTGGCCGCGTTCCTCTGGTCCATCGACCGGCTGGCCGCAGCACCGCCGCCCGAGCAGCCACAGCGCCGCTGCCGGGTCCTCTACATCTCGCCGATGAAGGCGCTCGCCGTCGACGTCGAGCGCAACCTGCGGGCGCCACTGACCGGCATCCGGCACGCCGCGACGCGGCTCGGGCTCCCCGAGCCCGACCTCACCGTCGGGGTCCGCTCGGGTGACACCCCGGCCGACGAGCGCCGCCGGATCGCGCGCACCCCGCCCGACATCCTCATCACCACTCCCGAGTCCCTCTTCCTGCTGCTGACCTCGCAGGCGCGCGAGTCGCTGCGCGGCGTCGAGACCGTCATCGTCGACGAGGTCCACGCCGTCGCCGGCACCAAGCGCGGCGCCCACCTGGCGCTCTCGCTCGAGAGGCTGGACGACCTGCTCGAGCGACCAGCCCAGCGGATCGGCCTGTCCGCCACGGTGCGACCGGTCGAGGAGGTGGCCCGGTTCCTCGGCGGTCCGCACGACGTCACCGTGGTGTCACCGCCGTCGGCCAAGACGGTCGAGCTGCAGGTCGTCGTCCCGGTCGAAGACCTCGGCGAGCTCGGCGCGACCACGGGCGAGGTCAGCGGATCCGCAGCCGGTGAGGAACGACGTACGTCCATCTGGCCGCACGTCGAGGAGCGCATCGCCGACCTCATCGAGGCCCACCGCTCGACGATCGTCTTCGCCAACTCGCGACGGCTGGCCGAGCGGTTGTGCGCCCGGCTCAACGAGATCCACTACGAGCGCGTGACCGGCGAGGAGCTGCCTTCACCCGGCAACCAGACTCCGGCCGCGGTCATCGCCCAGTCCGGCTCCTCGGTCCCCCGGCCCGACGACGCCGTGCCCGAGATCGCCCGCGCGCACCACGGCTCGGTGTCCAAGGAGCAGCGCGCCCAGATCGAGGACGCCCTCAAGTCCGGCCGGCTGCCCGCGGTCGTCGCCACGTCTTCACTCGAGCTGGGCATCGACATGGGTGCCGTCGACCTCGTGATCCAGGTCGAGTCGCCACCGTCGGTCGCCAGCGGGCTGCAGCGGGTGGGTCGCGCCGGGCACCAGGTCGGTGCGGTGTCCAAGGGCGTGATCTTCCCGAAGTACCGCGGTGACCTGGTGCAGACCGCCGTCGTCGCCGAGCGGATGCGCGCCGGGCAGATCGAGGCCCTGCGCTATCCCCGCAACCCTCTCGACGTGCTCGCGCAGCAGGTGGTGGCGATGGTGAGCCTCGACGAGTGGGGCATCGAGGAGATGTACGACCTGGTGCGCCGGGCCGCGCCCTACTCCTCGCTTCCCCGGTCGGCGTTCGACTCCGTGCTCGACATGCTCGCGGGGCGCTACCCGTCCGACGAGTTCGCCGAGCTGCGGCCGCGACTCGTCTGGGACCGGGTTGCCGGCACGCTGACCGGCCGTCCCGGCGCGCAGCGGCTCGCGGTCACCAGCGGCGGCACCATCCCCGACCGCGGCCTGTTCGGAGTGTTCCTGGTCGGCGAGAAGCAGAGCCGCGTCGGCGAGCTCGACGAGGAGATGGTCTACGAGTCGCGGGTCGGTGACGTGTTCACCCTCGGCTCGACCGCCTGGCGCATCGAGGACATCACCCATGACCGGGTGCTCGTGACGCCGGCGCCGGGACAGCCGGGGCGGCTGCCGTTCTGGAAGGGCGACTCGATCGGCCGGCCCGCCGAGCTCGGCCGGGCACTGGGCGCGTTCACCCGAGAGCTGACTGCCCTGGCCCCCGCGGCGGCTCGCGAGCGGGTCCTCGCCAGCGGGCTCGATGCCTGGGCGGCCGACAACCTGCTCTCCTACCTCAGCGAACAGCGCGCAGCCACCGGGCACCTTCCCGACGACCGCACGATCGTGGTCGAGCGCTTCCGCGATGAGCTCGGCGACTGGCGGGTGGCGATCCACTCTCCCTACGGCGCGCAGGTGCACGCCCCGTGGGCGCTGGTGGTGGCGGCCCGGCTGCGCGAGCGCTACGGCGTGGACGTGCAGGCGATGCACGCCGACGACGGCATCGTGCTGCGGCTGCCCGACGTCGAGCTCGACGGTGGCGTGGACGTCGGCGCCGGCGCGCGTGGCGCCGCGTGGATGGGCGGCGAGTTCGCTGTGCTCGAGCCCGACGAGGTGGAGCCGCTGGTCACCGCCGAGGTCGGCGGGTCGGCCCTGTTCGCGGCGCGGTTCCGCGAGTGTGCGGCGCGAGCTCTGCTGCTGCCCAGGCGCGACCCCGGGCGGCGCACCCCGTTGTGGCAGCAGCGGCAGCGCTCGGCCCAGCTGCTGTCGGTGGCCAGCGACTACGGCTCGTTCCCGGTGCTGCTCGAGACGATGCGCGAGTGCCTGCAGGACGTCTTCGACGTGCCCGGCCTCGTCGAGCTGATGCGCGAGCTGGGCGACCGAAGGATCCGCGTCGTGGAGGTCGAGACGGCCACGCCGTCGCCGTTCGCGCGGTCTTTGTTGTTCGGCTACGTCGCGCAGTTCCTCTACGAGGGCGACTCGCCGCTGGCCGAGCGCCGGGCCCAGGCGTTGTCGCTGGACGCGACGCTGCTGGCCGAGCTGCTGGGTCAGCAGGGCTACGGCGCGCTGCGCGAGCTGCTCGACCCCGACGCGATCGCCTCGGTGGCCGCCGACCTACAGCGCCTGTCCGACGGCCGGGGGGCGCGCAACGTCGAAGGTGTTGCCGACCTGTTGCGGCTGCTCGGGCCGCTGTCGACCGCGGAGGCGGTTGCCCGCGGCGCGACTCCGCAGTGGCTGGCCGAGCTCGAGGAGTCGCGGCGGGCGATCCGGGTCCGGGTGGCCGGCGAGGAGCGCTGGGTCGCCGTCGAGGACGCCGCCCGGCTACGCGACGCGCTGGGCGTTCCGCTGCCGGTGGGCATCCCGGAGGCGTTCCTCGAGTCGGTCCGTGACCCGGTCGGCGACCTGGTGGCGCGCTTCGCCCGCACCCACATCCCGTTCACCTCGCTGGACGTCGCGCACCGGCTCGGGCTGGGTCCGGCTGTGGTGACCCAGGCCCTGTCCCGCCTGGCCGGGTCCGGCCGGGTCGTGGAGGGCGAGTTCCTGCCCGGTGGCGCGGGCACCGAGTGGTGCGACGCCGAGGTGCTGCGCACTCTGCGGCGCCGGTCCCTGGCCACGCTGCGCAAGGAGGTCGAGCCGGTCCCGGTCGAGGCACTCGCCGTCTTCCTGCCGGCCTGGCAGCAGGTGGGCGGCGGACTGCGCGGCGTGGCTGGCGTACGACGTGCGGTCGAGCAGCTGCAGGGCGCCCAGCTGGCGGCCTCCGCGCTGGAGTCGCTGGTGCTGCCGACGCGGGTGTCCGGCTACTCCCCCGCCATGCTGGACGAGCTGTGCGCGGCGGGCGAGGTGCTCTGGCGAGGGCACGGCGCCCTGGCCGGGTCCGACGGCTGGGTCTCGTTGCACCTGGCCGACACCGCCCACCTCACGATGCCGGCCCCCGACCCGACGACGGTCGACACCCCGCTGCACCACGGCCTGGTCGAGGCGCTCGACGGTGGGGGGGCGTTCTTCTTCCGGCGCCTGGCCGACCTCGTCCGCAGCACCGACGACCAGGCGCTGGTCTCGGCCCTGTGGGACCTCGTCTGGTCCGGCCACGTCACCAACGACACACTGGCACCGCTGCGCACGCTGATCGGCGGTCGGGGCAGCCACCGGGCGCGCCGGGCGCCGGCGCAGGGGCGCTATCGGCCCGGTCGGCCCGGTCGGCCGGCGATGCCGACCCGCACCGGCCCGCCCACCGTCGCCGGACGCTGGTCGCTGCTGCCCGCGGTCGAGACCGACCCGACCCGCCGGGCCCACCTGCTCACCGAGTCGCTCCTGGACCGCCACGGGGTCGTCATCCGCGGCGCAGTCGCGGCCGAGCGCGCTCCGGGTGGGTTCAGCGCCGTCTACAAGGTGCTGGCCGCGTTCGAGGAGACCGGGCGCTGCCGGCGGGGCTACTTCGTCGAGGGTCTGGGCGCCGCGCAGTTCGCGCTGCCGGGTGCGGTCGACCGGCTGCGGGCCATCGCCGCCGGGCTCGAGCGCGACGGATCGACCGGACCGGGCACCTCGACGCCCGACCGGACCCGAGCGCTCGTGCTTGCCGCCACCGACCCCGCAAATCCCTACGGCGCAGCCGTCGGCTGGCCGGCTCGCGGTCGTGACGGCACCGACAGCACCGCCGGAACCGCCGGAACCGCGGACAGTGGTCACCGGCCAGGCCGCAAGGCGGGCGCCCTCGTGGTGCTCGTCGACGGGCGCCTCGTGCTGTACGTCGAGCGCGGCGGACGCACGCTGCTGACGTGGAGCGACGAGCCGGGCATGTTGCAGCCAGCGGTGGACGCCTTGTCCCTCGCCGTCCGGGAGGGACAGCTGGGCCGGCTCACCGTCGAGCGGGCCGACGGCAGCGCCGTCGTGAACTCTCCGCTGGGCAACGCGCTCGAACAGGCGGGCTTCCATGCGACGCCGCGCGGCCTGCGACTGCGCGCCGGGACAACCTGAGTCGGCTACACAGCCACGTGCAGCGGCGCGGGCAGCACGAACGAGCACTCATCAGCCGGGACCGGGCGACCGAAGAGCCAGCCCTGGCCCTGCTGGATGCCTTGAGCGGCGAGCAGGTCGCGCTGACCCTCGGTCTCGATCCCCTCGGCGACGACGTCGAGATGCATCGCCAGCGACATCGCCACCACCGCCCGGACGATCTCGGCGTCGTCTGGGCTGCTCTCGATGCCGGCGACGAACTCCCGGTCGATCTTGACCTTGGAGACAGGAAAACGACGGAGGTGTCCGAGCGAGGAGTAACCAGTGCCGAAGTCGTCCACTGCGAGCACCACGCCGAGCGTCCGCAGCTGGTGCAGCAGCGCCTCGGCGAGGACCTCGTCGGCCATGATGGCCGTCTCGGTGAGCTCCATCACCAGCAGCTCGGGTGGCACGTGATGGCGGGAGAGCTCGGTTCTGACGTGCTCGACGAGAGTCGCGTCGCGCAGCTGTCGGGCGGAGACGTTGACCGCGAGCCAGAGGTCGGGCAGTCCCGCCTCCGCCCGCATCGTCCGCCACCGGGCCAGCTGACGCAGGCCCTCGGAAACGACCCACTCGCCGATCTCGACGATGAGACCGGTCTCCTCCGCGACGGGGATGAAGTCCAGCGGTGAGATCTGCCCCAGCCTCGGGTGCGTCCAGCGCAGCAGGGCCTCGGCGCCGACCACGTCACCGGAGACCAGCGACACGATCGGCTGGTAGTGCAGCGAGAGCTCGTGACGCTCGAGCGCGGTGCGTAGGGCGAGCTCGATCTCGACACGCGCCCGGACCGAGTCGTGCATCGAGGCGTCGAACACCGTGTACTGATCCCTCCCGGCACCCTTCGACCGGTACATCGCGGTGTCCGCGTCGCGCAGCAGGCTCTCCGCGGTCGGACGGTCGGCCGAACCTTGAGCTCGGCGCGAGCTGGACAGCCCGACCGAGACCGTGGTCACGAGCGAGGCCTCGTCCGGCCACGGCCGACGGAACATCGTCACGATCTCGGCTGCAGCCGACTCCCCGCAGCCGTACCGGTCAGCGCTGACGTAGCAGGCGACGACGAATTCGTCGCCGCCGATGCGGGCCACGACGTCAGGCGACTTCGAGAGTTCCCGCAGCCTGGTGGCGGCCAGGCAGAGCACCCGGTCGCCGACCACGTGGCCCCAGGTGTCGTTGACCAGCTTGAAGGCGTCCAGGTCGAGGAACAGCAGATCGACGTGACCTCCCTCGCGATCAGCGACGTCGAGCAGCCCGTCTACCGTCGCGATGAGCTGGGGCCGGTTGGCCAGATGAGTCAACGGGTCGTGCGTGGCCTGGTGTCGCAGTCCCTGCTCCGCCCGGGTGTGGTCGCGCACCGCGGTGACTGCGCGCAGCACGAACAGCAGGGTCACCAGTGCACCGGACACGGTGCCGACCCAAACGCTCGACGACGGGGACGAGCCGTGACCGCCGAGCGCCACAACCGCCGGGATCAGCATCATCGGGACCAAGAGGCCGAGCCGGCCTCGGGACCACGCTGGCACCGGGCGCTGCTGGATGGCCGACAGCTTGCGCATCGACGGGTGCAGCGCGGCAGCCCCCAGGAAGGTGAAGGCCACGACGAAGGGGAGGTCGAGCAGCGGAGAGCCAACGGTGAGTCCCTGGGTGCCGAGCAAGGCGTAGCCGACGTCGCCGACCAAGAGTGAGACCAGGGCAAGACCCAAGAGACCGAAGGACAGCACGCGGTTAGCCGAAGTCCAGGACAACAGGAGCACGACGAACACGATGATGGTGTCGATCACCGGATAGACGCCCAGGAGGACGACGTCGACGGTGAGGCCGTTGTCCCGCACCGTCGGCAGGGTGAGGGCGTCTACGGCCAAGGCGCCGACGGACACGAGGACCACGGCCCCGTCGATCAGCTCGTGCGTTGCCCGCGACGTGGAGTGCCGGGTCCGGAGCAGCCCGATGAGTCCCCCCAGCAGCGCGCCGTAGCCGGCCAGGGTCACCGCATCGGTCAGCGGAGACAGAACAGTGCCGGCAAGGGTGGGTCGCAGCACTGCGGCGGCCACGAACAGCACGCAGGATGCCGCCAGCAGCGTCCACGGGCGGGACACCGCCGGTCTGTTGCGCACCCGGCCGACGACTGTGGCGACGGCCGTGGTCAGGCCCACGATGGCTACGGGGATGGCCGCAAGCTCGGTCGACCTCAGCAGGACGAGCGCAGCCGCCATCGACGCACCGAGGCCGCAGTGCACCCAGGCAACGCGGGGGGTCAGCGCTGGTCGCACACCGACGATCAGGCTCGACATGGACATCCCATCTGTTACGGGATGCATCGGTGGACCCGTCGGCGCCATTGAGACGATCACACACGTTTATGTCCCAAACAGCCAGATCTGGTCCCTATGCACCAGAGGCCGCCCAGTGCCGTCGGCCAGCTCCCGCGCCGCGGCGATCCCATGGGTCAGCGGCAGCCAGGGCGACACCGTGGACATCCAGTGCGGCAGCCGGCCCAGGGGCAAGTTGACCCCGCAGAAGATCAGCCGAACGCCGAAGATGACGTTGGCCAGCACCGCGGTCCCGCGCACCCGCAGGCTGAGCGCTCCGGTGGGCGACGCTCAGCTCGGTGCACGGGGCCGAGGTCACTGCACTGACCAGGATGATCGGCGCGTACGCAGACACCGGCACGGAGATCGAGAACATCCTCCCGCCGACCACGAGAGCGAAGATCGCGACCAGGAAACTGTTGACGATGACCGGCAGCGCCCGGCCCTGAACAAGGCCACTCGGGGCGCCGGCGTCGACAGGACGATGCCCAGTGTCTTCTGGTCCCGCTCGTCGCCGATCGTGTTACCCATAACGAAGAGGGACGGGATCGCGGCGTACTGCGACGCGTTGCCGATCGCGGATTACTCGTCCGAGCCGATGCCCGCACTGCGCCCGAAGCAGGCGAAGAGCACGGTCTGTGCGGTGGGCCCGATCAGGAATGACGGCACCAGGATCCACGGCGAGATCCAGGCGAACACCGCGCGATGGTGCGGGTGCGGCAAGTCCGGCGGCGGTCGCGTAACTCGATGACGGTCATGCGGTGGCGGTCACTCGGCGAGCTCGGCAGCCGTCAGGGCCCGCAGCACGCAGAACTCGTTGCCTTCGGGGTCGGCGAGCACAACCCAGGTGACGTCATCGCCCTGGCCGACGTCCACCGGGGTCGCGCCGAGCGACGTCAGCCGCGCCACCTCGGCAGCTTGGTCCTCGGGACGCAGATCGATGTGCAGCCGATTCTTGACCGTCTTAGCCTCCGGGACCCTTGCGAAGAGAAGGTCCGGCGAGATGCCGTCCGCCGAGCTGCCCTGGGGTGGCTCCAGCACGACCTCGTCAGGTGTGTCGTAGGTACGACGCCAGCCAAGCGCCTGCTCCCAGAACGTCGCCGTGCCAGACGGGTCGACCGAGTCGACGTTGAGGCACTGCCAGCGGATGCTCACTCGGTCAGCCAACCGGCCCGGACCGACAGTGTCGAGCCAATTGCAGGATCAGGCGGCGGCGAGCAGCTCGGCGAGGCGTTGTTCGACAAGGCTGGGGGCGTGTGGCCGCACCCCGGGTAGCGGTGGTGGCCTACTGGCGTAGCGGTGTCCGGTAGGAGTGACGGTCTTGACCACCTCGCCGGCGCCCGCCGGCCCCGGGCGGGCCTGCCAGCCGGGTGCCTGTTTGGCGTAGTTGCAGGCGGCGCATAGGCCCTGGCCGTTTGCAGCGCTGGTGGGTCCGCGGGCGCTACCGCCGTTGGAGGTGCTCGAGGCGCTGACGGCGACAACATGATCGGCGTGCCGGATGGGTGCGTCGCACCAGGGGGTGCGGCAGACCCGGTCTCGCACGACCAGGAATCGGCGCAGCGCCCCGGGGAACGGGCGTCGGCGGGAGTCCATCGCGATCAACGACCCGTCGTCGGGGTTGATGAACAGCCGGCGCAGCCACACCTGGGCACTGCTGTCGCGGATCATCGCCCGCGCGACCGGGGCCGGGATCGGGCCGTACCCGATCACCTCGGCTGGCTCATCGGTGGCGGCGGCCGGGTCGCTGGCGGCGGGTGCAGCAGCGGCGGCGGCCGGGTCCATCGCGGCACCTGTGTCGGCAGCGTCGCCGTGGTGATCAGGGAGCAGACTCGATTGCGACATCACCAGGTGCACCTCGACCGGGACAGCGTCGGCAGTGTGCTGGCCGGTGACTCGCTGCACGAGGAGGTCAGCCATGATCTGGCCACGGGAGCGCGGGTCGCCGACGGCGATCACCCGGTCCGCTTCTGTGGTCAGAGCGGCATAAGCGGCCACGCCCTGGGTGACCGGCAGGAACCCGGTCAGCCTGGACATGGCGTCCGGCGCCGGTCGCAGCGTGACCCGCCGGTGCTTCGCGGCGCCTGTCGTCCGGGCCGTGAACGCGTGCGGGTCCATTCGGTAGGAAACCCGCCGCGCGGCGGCCTCGGTTTCCCCGTCACCCAGGGACGCCAGCTGTGGGGCCAGCTCGGCGTCGGCCAGGCGGCGCAGATGCGGGTCGAGGCATGCGGTCTCCCGCGTCACGATGGTGGCCCGCCACTCCGAGATGTGACCCGCGCGCAGCTCGCCCATCGTCATGGGCAGCTCGCGGACCAGTGCGCGGGCCAGCCCGACGTGCTGGCCACCGCGATGCGGGGACTCGCGCCTGGCCAGTGCCACCTGCGCCGCGACCCCGCGGCTGGCCCGCTCGGCCGGCACTCCGGCCGCCAGCTGAGCGGCTCGTTGCGAGGCAGCGAAATCCTCGGTCACCACTGCCTGCGCCGCCGCGGCCGCGGACTTCAGCGCCTCCAGCAACCCGATCTGCTCGATCCGCTCCCCGTCCTCGATCGCCCGCACCAAACCACCATGCCCGGTCTGGTGGGACAGAGCCGCCAGCCAAGAGCGAAGCACCGCGGTGTCCACCGGAGCTGGGGCAGGATCTGGGGCAGGATCTGGGGCTAAGGCTGGGGCTGGATCTGGGGCTAAGGCTGGGGCGGGGGCTGGGCCTGGGGCGGGGGCTGGGGCTGGGGCACCGATACTCGGGACTGCTGCGTGCACCGTGACGCTCGAGGTGTCTTCGGTGATCACGGCATCGAACATGTGTTCGATTCTACCGGACCCCGCCTGCCAGTGGAGGGCGTTGTCCCCAGGTTCTGCGGTCAGCCGGCGCGGAGGGGACTGCGGTCAGCGCCGGCCGGAGGGGGACCGCGGTCAGCGCCGGCCGTAGAGGAACCGGCGGAAGATGCGCGTCATCCGCGGCATCACGACCCAGGTCATCAACACCGTCAGAGTCCCGGAGAACACCAGGGTGCGGGCCACCAGCGGCCAGCCACCTAGCAGCGGAAGCACAGCCACGTTCATCAGCAGCACCAGCGGCACGATGGCGAGCAGCGTGACCAGCGCCATCTTCCAGCGCCTCGGCGCGGGGGCCGTGCGACCAGGCAGCGAGAACCAGGTCTCCAGCCCGGAGACCCTCTCGACCCCGCGCTCCTCGGCGAAGGTGTCGGCCTTCTCGAGCCACCCGGCGCGCTCCGGCGACTTCTCCCAGTGCGTGAGCTGCGTCGGCTCGGCGAACCGGTAGACCACGTGCCAGTCCTGGTCCATGGTGTGCGGCCGGAGGATGCCGGCCCCGAGGAAACCAGGGAACTTCTGGGCTGCGCCGATGATCCCCTCGTACCACTCCTCGAACTCGTGCTCGCGCCCGGGCGCGACCCGGCGGGCCACCGTGACGGTGACCGGCTCAGGCGTGGTGGACAGCAGACTCATCCTCCGGTTCAGCAATGCCGCAGGGGCGGATCATCCCGCGCCCGCGCGAGACGATGCTCACATCCGCGCCAGGGTTGCCGCGCGCGGCAATGACGAGAATGAGCCCATGCCCGAGGGAGATACGGTCTGGCTCGCCGGCCGCCGCCTGCACGACGCTCTGGCCGGCGACGTCCTCACTCGCAGCGACTTCCGAGTCCCCCAGCTGGCCACGGCCGATCTCACCGGCCGCACCGTCACCGAGGTTCTCAGCCGGGGCAAGCACCTGCTGTTCCGCATCGACGGCGACGACGACGAGCCGCTGACGCTGCACACGCACTTCCGGATGGACGGCTCGTGGCACCTCTACCGCCACGGCGACCGGTGGCGCGGCGGCCCCGAGTGGCAGGTACGCCTGCTGCTGGAGACCGCGCAGTGGCAGGCGGTGGGCTACCGGCTCCCGGTGGTGGAGCTGATGCCGCGCGACCGGGAGGACGACGCGGTCGGTCACCTGGGCCCAGACCTCCTCGGGCCGGACTGGGACGCGGCCGAGGCGCTGCGCCGGCTCACCGCCGACCCTGCAGGCCAGGTCGGTCCTGCCCTGCTCGACCAGCGCAACCTGGCCGGGGTCGGCAACCTCTACGCCAACGAGGTCTGCTTCCTGACCGGGGTGACGCCATGGACCGAGGTGGGTGCTGTGCCCGACCCGGCCCGGCTGGTCGACAGGGCCCATCGGCTGCTCACAGCCAACGCCGAGCGGACCGCCCAGGTGACTACCGGTGACCCTCGCCGCGGCTGCGAGCACTGGGTGTACGCCCGGGCCGGCCGGCCGTGCCTGCGGTGCGGCACGGGGATCCTCGGCTCCGAGATGGGCGACCCGCCGTACGCCCGACCGGCGTACTGGTGCCCGGGCTGCCAACGGGGCCCGACACCGAACGCCCGTCCACACCCCCGTTGAGAACGGGGTGGACGGGCGCACGGTTTTGCTGACTTCTACCCCGACCTGTGGAGACCGAAAACCTCAAACCAGCCCCGGACCGGACGCCTTCGATGTGCGGGCGATCCATCGACGGCTCAGGCAGCGACGTCGGTGACGTGCAACGGGCCGCTGTCCCCGGACGAGATCGGCCGGGCCGGGGGCAGGCTCACCGGCTCGGACAGGGCTGCCACCGCCTCCTCGAGGGCCAGTGACTCACTGACGTCGCGCAGGACGTGGGACATCGGCAGGTCGAGGGCCCCGCAGATCGAGCCGAGCAGCTCGGAGGAGGCTTCCTTCTGGCCGCGCTCGACCTCGGACAGGTAGCCCAGCGAGACGCGGGCCGTCGCGGACACCTCGCGCAGAGTGCGACCCTGCTCGCGGCGGCGCTCGCGCAGCACATCGCCGAGGATGCGGCGGAGCAGGACCATCAGGCGTCTCCCTCTCGTGTCACAGCGTCACGGTACCGCTGCCTGGCAAGTGTAACCATGTAATCACGTCGAATGTTTCCCGACACCCGGCTCGGTGAGCACCCGGGCCAGCCAGCGCAGCGCCTGCTGCACGGTCTGGTCGCGGATGCCGGCCCGGTCGCCGGCCAGGGCAAGGGCTGCCACATCTGCCCCCGTCGGCCAGGCCAGCCCGACGTACACCTCGCCCGGCTGGTGCCCGTGCTGCGGGTCCGGGCCGGCGACACCGGTGGTCGCCAGGCCGTACGTCGTCCCGAGCCGGTTGCGCACGCCGACCGCCATCTGCCGCGCAACCTCCGGGTCCACGGGGCCGACGTCGTCGAGCAGCGCCCCGGCCACGCCGAGCAGGCTGACCTTGAGGTCGGAGGCGTACGCCGTGACGCCACCGCGGAAGGTCGCTGAGACCCCGGGCACCGCGGTAAGAGCGGCGCCGAGCGCACCGCCGGTCAGCGACTCCGCGACGGCCAGCGTGGCGCCGGCCGCCAGCAGCAGCCGGTGCACCTCCCCCGCGTCGGAGGGCTGACCGGTCGGCTCGGCGGCGTCGCTCACCGGCGGGCGGCCCGCTTGCGCTGCGTGCGCTCACTGGTCCGCCGTAGCCGCACCGCGCGCAGCAGGTAGTCGGCGCCGGTGACGACGGTGACCACCACGGCCACCCCCATCAGCGACAGCGCCAGAATCGTGACCCAGCCGGACGTGGGCAGCACGAGCAGGCCGATCGCCACGCTCTGGAGCAGCGTCTTGACCTTGCCCCCGCGGCTTGCTGGCAGCACGCCGTGCCGGATGACCATCAGCCGCACCACGGTGATGCCGACCTCGCGGACCAGGATCACGATCGTGACCCACCAGGCCAGCAGGTCCAGGATCGAGAGCCCGATCAGGGCGGCACCGATGAGCGCCTTGTCCGCGATCGGGTCGGCCACCTTGCCGAAGTCGGTCACCATGTTGCGCCGTCGCGCCAGCTCGCCGTCGAAGCGATCGGTCACCGACGCGACCGCGAACGCGACGAAGGCAAGGGCACGCCAGAGCGTCGACTCGCCGTCGTCGTGGAAGAGTGCCACCAGGAACACCGGCACCAGTACCAGTCGCAGCACGGTCAGCAGGTTGGCCGCGTTCCATGCACTGACGGCTCGCGCCGGCGTCGCCGTCACCGCCCGGCCACCGCCACGAGGTCCGCGCCGTCGGTGGCGATGACCCGGACCGCAACGAAGCGGCCGACCACGAGATCCTCGGCCGCGATTCCACGCACGGTCGTGCTGCCGTCGACGTCCGGGGCCTGGTGCGCCCCGCGGCCCTCGGCCTCGTCGCCGGTCACCGACTCGATCAGCACCGAGACGGTCTCGCCGATCCGGTCGTCGGCCCGCTGGGAGACCAGCTCGTCGGCGAGCCGGGTCACGCGTTCGACCCGGGCTCGCACCTCGTCCTCGGGCAGGGCACCACTGAGCCCCGCGGCCTCGGTGCCGTCCTCGTCGGAGTAGCCGAAGACCCCGACCGCATCGAGCCGGGCACCGATGAGGAAGCGCTCGAGCTCGGCGAGGTCTGCCTCGGTCTCGCCGGGGAACCCGACGATGACGTTGGACCGGATCCCCGCGTCCGGCGCCCCGGTGCGGACGCTCTCGACCAGCTCGAGGAAGCGCTCGGTGTTGCCGAACCGGCGCATCCGGCGCAGCACCGGCTCGCTGGCGTGCTGGAAGGACAGGTCGAAGTACGGCGCGACGCCGTCGGTGCCGGTCATCACCGCGACGAGCCCGGGCCGCATCTCGGCCGGCTGCAGGTAGCTCACCCGGACCCGGTCGACGCCGGGCACGGCCGCCAGCTCGGGCAGCAGCGTCTCGAGCAGCCGCAGGTCGCCGAGGTCCTTGCCGTAGGACGTGGAGTTCTCGCTGACCAGCACGATCTCCCGGACGCCGTTCTCGGCGAGCCAGGCCGCCTCGGCCAGCACGTCGTGCGGGCGCCGCGAGACGAAGGACCCACGGAAGCTGGGGATCGCGCAGAAGCTGCAGCGACGGTCGCACCCGGACGCCAGCTTCAGCGGCGCGGCCGGGCCGGAGCCCAGCCGACGCCGCACCGAGCGGGGCCCGGACGCCGGAGCGATGCCCGCCGGCAGATCTGGCCCGTCCGGCGCGACCGTCGTCGGCTGGCGGTCCGCGGGTGCCAGCGGCAGCAGCCGCCGCCGGTCTTGCGGGGTGTGCGGGACGTGCGGCGTGCCGTCCAGGATGCTGGCGAGCCGGGCCGAGATGTCCTGGTAGTCGTCGAAGCCCAGCACCGCGTCGGCCTCGGGGAGCTCGGCCGCGAGCTGCTCGCCGTAGCGCTCGGCCAGGCAGCCGACGGCCACCACCGCTCGGGTGCGGCCGTCCTTGAGGTCCGCCGCCGCGAGCACGGTGTCGATCGAGTCCTTCTTGGCAGCCTCGACGAAGCCGCAGGTGTTCACCACGGCCACGTCGGCGTCCGCGGCGTCCTCGACCAGGTCCCAACCGCCCTCCGCGAGCCGGCCGGCCAGCTCCTCGGAGTCGACCTCGTTGCGCGCGCAGCCGAGGGTGACCAGCGCAACGCGCCGGCCCACGTGTTGGGTGGACATGCAGGTCAGCCTAGTTGCCACCGGGCAGCCGCCCGGTCGCCGCGAGTGGACCCTCAGCCAGCCGCCGGGTCGTTGCGGGTGAACTCCACCCGGGACACCTGCCCCGGCTTGCCCGGGGAGCCGATCTCCTGGCCGTTGACGGTCAGGGTCACCGCGCCCGCGTCGCCGACGACCAGCCGGACCAGCGACTTCGCGCTGAAGGTCATCGTCTTGTCGGAGACCAAGCCCTGGAAGAGCTCCTTGCCCGACCCGCTCGTGGCGCGCACCCAGCTGGTGCCGCGGGCGCGCAGCGCCACGGTGACCTTGTCCCGCGGTGCCTGGGCCACGGCGCTGCCCGAGCTCGACGGCGTCGGAACGCTCGGCGACTCGCTCGCGCTCGGAGCGCGCGAGGTGCCAGCGGCGCTGGGCAGGCCCTGCGTCTCGACCCGCTCCCCGCTGCCGGTGAGAACCTGGGCCACTCCGTAGACCAGGACGAGCACCAGCGCGACGGCCATCGCGGCGCTCCAGTTGGGACCGCGCCGCTCGGGGCGGGCGGCGGACTCGGCCTCGAACACCTCGCTGGCCCGCGCCGGGGGCTCGGGCGGGCGGCTCGCGTCGAACTCGGCCAGCAGCGGGGCGGGGTCGATGCCGACGGTGGTGGCGATCGTGCGCAGGTGGCCGCGGGCGTAGAAGTCGCCGCCGCAGGCCGCGTAGTCGTCGGCCTCGATGTTGCTGATCAGGGTGCGCCGGATCCGGGTTGCTGCTGCCACCTCCTCCACCGAGAGGCCCGACTTCTCGCGGGCCTCGGTGAGGGTCTGACCGATCGACAACGTGGCACTCCTCCCGTGTACAGCCAAGTTTAGAGGCGCCCTTTCACTCTCGGCCAGCCGGAGGCCCACCCTGAGTGATCACATTGCGGCAACGGAGTGAACAGCTCCGGGACGCCCGGCGACTCAGACGCCGCGCAGGGTGGCCAGCACCCCGTCGAGCTCGTCCGCCTTGATCAGGACGTCCCTGGCCTTGGAGCCCTCGCTCGGTCCGACGACGCCCCGGCTCTCCATCAGGTCCATCAGCCGCCCGGCCTTGGCGAAGCCCACCCGCAGCTTGCGCTGGAGCATCGAGGTCGAGCCGAACTGGGTGGTGACGACGAGCTCGGCTGCCTGGCAGAGCAGATCGAGGTCGTAACCGATGTCCTCCTCGACCTCGCGCCTGCTGGCCACCGGAGCCGTGACGTCCTCGCGGTAGCTCGGCTGCAGCTGGGCCTTGCAGTGCTCGACGACGCTGACCACCTCGGGCTCGGTGACCCAGGCGCCCTGCATCCGCATCGCCTTGCTTACCCCCATCGGCAGGAACAGGCCGTCCCCCTGCCCGACGAGCTTCTCCGCGCCCGGCTGGTCGAGGATGACCCGGCTGTCGGCCAGGCTGGAGGTAGCAAACGACAGGCGCGAGGGCACGTTGGCCTTGATCAGCCCGGTGACGACGTCGACCGAGGGCCGCTGGGTGGCCAGCACGAGGTGGATGCCGGCCGCCCGGGCCAGCTGGGTGATCCGGACGATCGAGTCCTCGACGTCACGGGGCGCGACCATCATCAGGTCGGCGAGCTCGTCCACGACCACCAGCAGGTACGGGTAGGGCGCCAGCACCCGCTCGCTCCCGGGCGGGGCGGTGACCGCGCCCGACTTGACGGCCTTGTTGAAGTCGTCGACGTGCCGGAAGCCGAACGCGGCGAGGTCGTCGTAGCGCAGGTCCATCTCGCGCACGACCCACTGCAGCGCCTCGGCGGCCTTCTTCGGGTTGGTGATGATCGGGGTGATGAGGTGCGGGATTCCCTCGTACGCCGTGAGCTCCACCCGCTTGGGATCGACGAGCACCATGCGGACCTCGTCCGGGGTGGCGCGCAGCAACAGCGACGTGATCATCGAGTTCACGAAGCTGGACTTGCCGGAGCCGGTAGCGCCGGCCACGAGAAGGTGCGGCATCTTCGCCAGGTTGGCGACCACGAAGCCACCCTCGACGTCCTTGCCCAGCGCGACCAGCATCGGGTGGTGGTCGTTGCGGGCCACCGCCGAGCGCATGACGTCGCCGAGGCTGACGACCTCCTTGTCGACGTTGGGGATCTCGATGCCGATCGCGGACTTGCCGGGGATCGGCGAGAGGATCCGGACGTCGGCGCTGGCCACGGCGTAGGCGATGTTCTTGCTCAGTGCCGTGACGCGCTCGACCTTGACCGCGGTGCCGAGCTCGACCTCGTAGCGGGTGACGGTCGGCCCGCGCGTGTAGCCCGTGACCTGGGCGTCGATGCCGAACTGTTCGAGCACCTCGGTCAGCGACTCGACCACCGCGTCACTGGCCTGGGAACGAGCCCGGTGCGGTGATCCCTCCCGCAGGGTGTCGGCCGGGGGCAGGACGTAGGTCACGTCCCCCGAGAGCAGCAGCTGCTCGACCCGCGCCGGCATCGGCGTGTGGTCGGGAGCGGGCCTGTCGGTCTCGGCGGGTGACTCCCCCTCGTCCGTGTGCGGCGTCGTGGCCCCACCGCGAGCGACCACCGAGTCGTCGTAGGGGGTGTCGTCCTCTTCCGCGTCGGCGAGCGAGCCCTGCCGGCGGCGCGGTCGCCGCCGCTTGAGCGGCTCCAACGGCTCGAAGGGCACCAGCGGGTCGGCGGCGTCCTGGCCCGCTCCGTCCTCGGCGTCGGTCGCCGACCGGTGCAGCAGCTTGTTCAGCAGAGCCTTGGCGCGTTCCGGGACGGCGTGCACGGGAGTCGCGGTGACGACGAGCAGCCCGAAGAGCATCAGCAGCACCAGCAGCGGGGCTGCGACGTAGACCGAGACGGCGGCCACGGTCGGGGACGACACGAGGTAGCCCAGGTAGCCGCCCGCCTCTCGCAGCGCCTTGGGCCGCGAGGGGTCGGGCAGGCCGCCGGCGATGTGCACCAGACCGAGCACGGCGAGCACGACTGCACCGAGGCCGATGCCGATGCGGCCGCCGGACTCGGCGTCCTGCGGGTGGCGCAGGATGCGGATGCCCAGACCGAGCAGCACGAGTGGCAGCACCAGGCCGACGCGGCCGAACGTCCCGGACACCACGGCGTGCACGACGCGACCGACCGGCCCGTCCAGGGCCCACCACTCGACGGCGGCGACGACGGTGGCCAGCCCGATCAGGCCCAGCCCGATGCCGTCCCGGCGGTGGGCGGGGTCCAGCTCTCGGGCGCTGCTCCCGATCCGGCGGGCCAGGCCGCCGACGACGTGGGCGATGCCGAGCCAGATTCCGCGCAGCAGGCCGACGGTGCCGCGGACCAGCAACGGCGTGGCGGTCCGACCCGCCGGACGGCGCCCTGAACGGCTGGCGGCCTTGCGCGCGCCCGTCCGGTTGGTCGACCGGCCACGGCTGCTGCTCCTGCGCCCCGTGCTCGATCGGGAGCTTCGGGCGGGAGCGCGGGTCGGCGTGCGGGTGGCCATGCCGTGAGGCTACCCGCACGTCACGGCTGCAACAGTGGTCACAGCAGCAACAGGCCCCGCGTGTCGGGCCTTGCCGCGCTCAGGCCTCGACCACGACCGGAATGATCATCGGGCGGCGGCGGTAGGTGTCGCTGACCCACCTGCCCACGGTGCGCCGGACCAGCTGCTCGAGCTGGCGCCCGTCGCCGATCCCCTCGGCGCCTGCTTTCTCCAGGGCCGCCTCGATCAGGCCCCGGACCTCGTCGAACACCGAGTCGTCCTCGGCGAACCCGCGGGCGTGGATCTCCGGACCGGCCGACACCTTCCCGGTCACCGAGTCGACGACCACGACGACCGAGATGAAGCCCTCGTCGCGCAGGATGCGTCGGTCCTTGAGCGCGGTGTCGCTCACGTCACCCACACCGGACCCGTCGACGTAGACGTAGCCACAAGGCACCGCCCCGACGATGGTGGCCAGGCCGTCGACGAGGTCGACGACGACACCGTCCTCGGCCAGCACGACCCGTTCACGCGCGACCCCGGTCTGCACTGCAAGCTCGGCGTTGGCGCGCAGGTGGCGCCACTCGCCATGGACCGGCATCACGTTGCTCGGGCGTACGATGTTGAAGACGTAGAGCAGCTCCCCGGCGGAGGCGTGCCCGGACACGTGGACCAGGGCGTTGGCCTTGTGCACCACCTTGGCGCCCCAGCGGGTCAGCCCGTTGATGACGCGATAGACGGCGTTCTCGTTGCCGGGGATCAACGACGACGCGAGGATCACCGTGTCGCCGTCGCCGACCCGGATGACGTGGTCGCGGTTGGCGATGCGCGACAGCGCCGACATCGGCTCACCTTGCGAGCCGGTGCACACCAGCACGATCTGGTCGTCGGGGAGGCCGTCGAGCTCCTTGACGTCGACCAGCAGCCCGGCAGGCACGGTGAGGTAGCCGAGGTCGCCGGCGACACCCATGTTGCGCACCATCGACCGGCCGACGAAGGCCACCTTGCGCCCGTGCGCCGCAGCGGTGTCGAGCACCTGCTGGATCCGGTGCACGTGGCTGGCGAACGACGCGACGATCACCCGCTTCTCGGCCTGGCCGAAGATCCGGTCCAGCACGGGGGCGATGTCCCGCTCGGGGGTGGTGAAGCCGGGCACCTCGGCGTTCGTCGAGTCGACGAGCAGCAGGTCGACACCCTCGTCGCCGAGCCGGCCGAAGGCGGGCAGGTCCGTGAGCCGGCCGTCGAGCGGGAGCTGGTCCATCTTGAAGTCGCCGGTGTGCAGCACCAGCCCCGCCGGGGTGCGCAGCGCAACCGCCAGCGCGTCGGGGATGGAGTGGTTGACGGCGAGGAACTCGCAGTCGAAGACGCCGAGCCGCTCGCGCTGGCCCTCGCGCACCTCCAACGTGTAGGGCGTGATCCGATGCTCGACGAGCTTGGCCTCGAGCATCGCCAGCGTGAGGCGGGACCCGATGACGGGGATGTCGGCGCGCTCGCGCAGCAGGTAGGGAACCCCGCCGATGTGGTCCTCGTGGCCGTGGGTCAGCACGATCGCGTCCACCCGGTCCAGCCGGTCGCGGAGGTAGTCGAAGTCGGGGAGGATCAGATCGACGCCGGGCTGGAAGTCTTCCGGGAAGAGCACCCCGCAGTCGACGACGAGCAGCCGGCCGGCGTGCTCGAAGACCGTCATGTTGCGGCCGACCTCGCCAAGACCACCGAGGGCCACGATGCGCAGACCGCCGTCGGCCAGGGGTGGCGGCGGGCCGAGCTCGGGGTGCGGGTGGCTCACGCGCGGAGCCCGGGGTGCGGGTGGCTCACGCGCCCAGCCCGGCAGCGGCCAGCGCGTCCCGGAGCTCGGCGACAAGGTCGTCGGAGGCGGGCAGCAACGGCCCGCGAACGGCCCGCGAGCGGATGACCCCGGCCAGCTGGAGCGCGGCCTTCGCGGTGATCACGCCCTGGCTGCGGCTGGTCATCACCGCCGCGACCACCGGGATGAGCGACCGGTCGAGCTCTCGGGCCCGCGTCAGGTCACCCGCTGCGACGGCGGCGACCATCTCGGCGTACTGCCGGCCGGCGACATGCCCGACGACGCTGATCATCCCGGCGGCGCCGACCGCGAGCCAGGGCAGGTTCAGCGCGTCATCGCCCGAGTAGTAGACGAGCCCGCTGCGCGCCATCACCTCGGCGCCGGCCGCGAGGTCGCCCTTGGCGTCCTTGACCGCCACGATCCGGTCGTGCTCGCCCAGCCGCAGCAGGGTGTCGGTCTCGATCGCGCGACCGGTGCGACCGGGGATGTCGTAGAGGATCGCCGGCAGGCCGGTGGCGTCCGCGGCCGAACGGAAGTGGGCCAGCAGCGAGTCCTGCGGAGGCTTGTTGTAGTAGGGCGTCACGATCAGCAGGCCGTGCGCACCGGCCTTCTCCGCCGCCCGGGCCAGCTCGACGGTGTGGCGGGTGTCGTTGGTGCCGACGCCGGCGACCACCTGCGCCCGATCGCCTACCGCGTCGAGGACCGACCGGACGACCTGCTCCTTCTCGGCGTCGCTGGTGGTCGGCGACTCGCCGGTCGTCCCGTTGACGATGATGCCGTCGTTCCCGTGGTCGACGAGGTGCTCGGCGACGCTCGCCACACCGGCGAGATCGAGGTCGCCGTCGTCGGTGAACGGCGTGACCATCGCGGTCAGCATCCGCCCGAAGGGCTCGGTCGCTGTCGGAGTCTGGGCCATACCGAGAAATCTAGCCCCCGGCACGACAAGGCCCCGCCGCCACCCGCTCGGGGGATCGGGTGGCGACGAGGCTCGGTCGGGTCATCGTCGCCTGGAGTCCCGGCGTTACGGCCTGGTTCGCGACCAGTCCGTCACGCAATAGTTCAGCCCGGTTCGCGACTCGAGCCAGCCCTGCTCGGGATCACGGTCGCGCGCCTGCCAGCGGTCGTCGAGCTCGGGCGCCCAGGTGTCGCCCGCGACGTCGAGATCGATCTCCGTGACCACGGCGCGGTCGGCATGCTCCAGCGCGGCGGCATAGATGCTTCCGCCGCCGATCACCCACACGTCGCCGGGCGCCTCGCGCAGCGCCTGCTCGATCGACCCCGCCACCCCCGCCCCGGGCGCCGCCCAGCCGACCTGCCGGGTGAGCACGACGTTGCGCCTCCCCGGCAGCGGGCGCACGGCCACGGGCAACGACTCCCAGGTGGCGCGACCCATCAGGACCGTCGCACCCATGGTCAGCCCGCGGAACCGGGCCAGGTCCTCGGGCAGCCGCCAGGGCAGGCCGCCGTCGGCGCCGATCACCCCGCCGCAGGCCTGCGCCCAGACGAGCCCGACGGTCACCCCGGCATCAGACCGCGACCGGTGCCTTGAGCGCCGGGTGGTGCTGGTAGCCCAGCACATCGATGTCCTCGTACGTGTAGTCGAACAGGCTCGCGGCCTTGCGCAGCCGCAGCTGCGGGAAGGGGTAGGCAGCCCGCGAGAGCTGCTCGCGTACCTGGTCGATGTGGTTGTCGTAGATGTGGCAGTCGCCGCCGGTCCAGACGAAGTCGCCCACCTCGAGGCCGACCTGCTGGGCGACCATGTGCGTGAGCAGGGCATAGCTGGCGATGTTGAACGGAACTCCGAGGAACAGGTCGGCGCTGCGCTGGTAGAGCTGGCAGGACAGCCGACCCTCGGCGACGTAGAACTGGAAGAGCGTGTGGCAGGGCGGCAGAGCCATCTGCGCGATCTCGCCGACGTTCCATGCCGAGACGACCATCCGGCGCGAGCTGGGGTCGGTGCGCAGCAGGTCCAGCAGACCGCTGATCTGGTCGATGTGCTCGCCGCTGGGCGTGGGCCAGGCCCGCCACTGCACGCCGTAGACGGGCCCGAGGTCGCCGTCGGGTGCCGCCCACTCGTCCCAGATCGTGACGCCTTGCTCCTGCAGCCAGGTGACGTTGCTGTCCCCGCGCAGGAACCACAGCAGCTCGTAGGCGATCGAGCGGAAGTGCACGCGCTTGGTGGTGATCAGCGGGAACCCGCGCTGCAGGTCGAAGCGCATCTGGTGGCCGAACACGCTGCGGGCGCCGGTGCCGGTGCGGTCCGGCTTGGCGACCCCGTCCTGCATGACCAGGCGCAGGCAGTCCTCGTACTGGGTGGTGGGCTGGGCGGCCGGGTCACTCGTCACGCCTCGCATCGTAGGCCGGGCACAGGGGATGCGAGGATCGCGACATGGCCGACGTCAGCGTCCGACCGGCGACGCCTGCCGACGCAGCCGCCGTCGCCCGCGTCCAGGCGAGCGTCTGGTCGCGGCTGCACGTGGGGCTGCTGCCGCCCGACGCGCTGGCCGCCCTGGACTCCCCCGAGTCGGTCAGCAGCTGGCGGGCCGCCGTGACTGCTCCCCCCACCCCGGAGCACCGGGTCCTCGTCGCGCTCGACGGGACGGAGGTGGTGGGCTTCGCCGCCTTCGCGCCCGCGGCCGACCCCGACCTCGAGCCCGACACCGACGCGGAGCTCCAGGTCCTCTGCGTGGCGCCGGACCATGCCGGCGGCGGGCACGGGTCGCGCCTGGTCAACGCCAGCGCCGACGTGGCCCGCGACCACGGCTTCGAGCACGTCCATGTCTGGCTGACCGAGCGGGAGGACGAGCTGCGCGCGTTCCTGGGCAAGGCCGGCTGGGTCGACGACGGTGCCCGACGCAGCCTCGACCTGCGCGGCGACGGCGAGTTCCTCGTCGACCAGCTGCGGCTGCGCACGACGATCGGTGACCCGTCATGACGCCGTTCGACGGGGTCCCGATGACCGCGCTGGACTTCTACGAGGACCTCGAGGCCGACAACTCGAAGGCGTGGTGGAGCGCGCACAAGATGTCGTACGACGAGAGCGTGCGCGCCCCGATGACCGCACTCGGCGAAGCCCTCGAGGACGAGTTCGGTGCCGGCAAGCTGTTCCGGCCCTACCGCGACGTGCGCTTCGCCAAGGACAAGACGCCCTACAAGACACACCAGGGCCTGTTCGTCACCACGGGCGGCGGGTGCGGCTTCTACGTGCAGGTGTCGGCCGCGGGCCTGATGACCGCCGGCGGGATGCGCCCGGACACTGATGCCCTGCGGCGCTACCGGGCCGCAGTGGATGCACCGACGGGCGAGCAGCTGGCCCGGCTGGTCGGTGACCTGCGCTCGGACGGCTTCCACGTCGACGGCGACGTGCTGGCCACCCGGCCCCGGGGAACGCCGGTCGGGCACCCCCGCGAGGACCTCCTGCGCCACAAGTCGCTCTTCGTGCGCCGCGAGCACGGCTCACCCGACTGGCTGTCCACACCGGCGGCGGCCGAGCGGGTCCGCGAGGACTGGCGCCGGTTGCGACCGCTGGTCGAGTGGCTGACGGGCGTCACTGCGTGAGCGACGCGCCGTCGGCGTCCCCGTCTGCGGACTGGCCGTCGGTGCGGGCCTCGATCCTGCGCACGTCGCTCTCGGTCGGCGTGGCGACGGGGGCGTACGGGCTGTCCTTCGGCGCGCTCGGCACCGCCGCCGGGCTCACCGTGGTGCAGACCTGTGCCCTGTCGGTGCTGGTCTTCACCGGCGGCTCGCAGTTCGCGCTGGTGGGAGTGATCAGTGGGGGCGGCAACCCCATGGCCGGTGCGGCCTCCGCAGTGCTGCTCGGCAGCCGCAACACGCTCTACGGCGCGCGGATGGCACCGCTGCTGCGGCTGCGCGGGCTGCGCCGGGCGGTCGCCGCCCAGCTCGTGATCGACGAGTCCACGGCCGTCGGTCTGGCCGGGGAGGAGAAGAGCACCCGGGCGGGCCGGCTGGGGTTCTGGGCGACCGGGCTGTCGGTGTTCGTGCTGTGGAACACCGCCACCCTGGTGGGCGCACTCGCGGGGACCGCGATCGCCGACCCCCGCGACCTGGGCCTCGACGCCGCAGTGCCCGCTGCGTTCCTGGCCCTGCTGGCTCCGCGACTGCGCGGCCGCGCCGCCTGGCTCACCGCGGGCGCCGCAGCGCTGGTGGCCGTGGCAGTCGTGCCGCTGGTGCCGGCCGGTCTGCCGGTGCTCGTGGCGGCACTCGTGCCGGTCACCGCCGTGCTGGTCCGACGGCGGTCGACGACGTGACGTGGGCCGCGATCCTGGTGACCGCGCTGGGCTGCTACCTGCTCAAGCTCGGCGGGCTCTCGGTGCCGGAGCGGGTGCTCGAGCACCCGCTCGCGCTGCGGATCTCTGCACTGCTGCCCGTTGCGCTGCTGGCCGCGCTCGCCGCCGTGCAGTCCTTCGCCGACGGGACCCAGCTGGTGCTGGATGCCCGCCTGGCCGGTGTGGCGGTGGCGATCGTCGCGCTGGTTCTGCGAGCGCCCTTCCTGGTGGTGGTTGCCGTGGCCGCTCTGACGGCGGCCCTGGTGCGGGCGGCGACCTGAGCGAGCCGAGCCGACTCAGCCGAGGTCGAGCAGGTGCTCCAGACCGACGGTGAGGCCTGGCCGGGAGCCTGCCTCGCGGACGGCGAGCAGCACGCCGGGCATGAACGAGGAACGGTCCAGCGAGTCGTGGCGGATGGTCAACGTCTCCCCCGCCGTCCCGAGCAGGACCTCCTGGTGAGCGACCAGGCCGCGCGCGCGCACCGAGTGCACCCGCACCCCGTCGACGTCGGCGCCCCGCGCACCCGCCTGCTCCGAGGTGGTGGCGTCGGGCTGCGCCCCGAGCCCGGCGTCCGCCCGGGCCGCGGCGATCAGCTGGGCCGTGCGCCGGGCGGTGCCACTGGGCGCATCGGCCTTGTCTGGATGGTGGAGCTCGACGATCTCGGCGGACTGAAAGAACCGGGCCGCCTGCTCGGCGAAGCGCATCATCAGCACCGCTCCGACCGCGAAGTTCGGCGCCACGACGACTCCGACCCCGGGAGCGTCGTCCAGCCAGCCGCGCAGGGTCGAGAGCCGGTCGGCGTCGAAGCCGCTGGTGCCGACTACGGCATGCACGCCGTGCCCGACACAGAACGCCAGGTTGTCCATCACGACGTCCGGCCGGGTCAGGTCGACGGCCACCTCGACGTCGTGCTCGACGAGCGACTGGAGATCGTCGCCGGAGCCGAGCTGCGCGACGAGCTCGAGGTCGTCAGCGGCCTCGATGGCCGCACACGCCGCGCTGCCCATCCTCCCGGAGGCACCCAGCACGCCTACGCGCAGCGCCATCGCCCGTCACACCCTCTCCAGATCGCAGTGCCGAGGGCGATCATGGCAGGTCAGGCGACGGCGGCGGTGAAGTCCCGGGACTCGTCGAAGGGCCCCACGACCGCGAGGGTCGGCGGTTCCTGCAGCAGGTCGGCGGCGACGTCGGCCACCTCGTCCAGGGTGACCCCGTCGATCCGCGACAGCAGCGCGTCCACCGACATGAACTCGCCGTGGACCAGCTCCGACTTGCCGATGCGGCTCATCCGGGCGCCGGTGTCCTCCAGGCCCAGCACGAGAGAGCCGCGGAGCTGGCCCTTGCCGCGCACCAGCTCGTCGCCGGTGATGCCGTGCGCCGCGACCTTGTCCAGCTCGTCACGGCAGATGGCGAGCACCTCGTCGACCTTGCGCGGCACGCAGCCGGCGTAGACCCCGAAGAGCCCCGTCCCGGCGTACTGCGCGTGGTAGCTGTAGACCGAGTAGGCCAGGCCGCGCTTCTCGCGCACCTCCTGGAAGAGCCGCGACGACATCCCGCCGCCGAGCGCGGCGTTGAGCACGCCGAGGGCGAACCGCCGGTCGTCGTCGCGGCTGACCCCCTCGCCGCCGAGCACGATGTTGGCCTGCTCGGTCACCCGATGCGCCACGTGCACGGCGCCGTGACTACGAGCCGGACGCGCGCCGTTCCTGGGCGGGGCAGGAGAGGTGTCGCCGCCCTCGAGGCTGTCGAAGGCAGCCCGGACCAGCCGGACCGCCAGCGCGTGGTCGATGTTGCCGGCCAGCGCGACGACCATGTTCTCCGGACGGTAGCGGCGCCGGTAGTAGCCGGCGACCGAGGGGCGGTTCATCGCCTCGATGGACGCCACCGACCCGAGCACCGGCCGGGCCAGCGGCGTGTCGCCGAAGAGGACCTGGGCGAACTGGTCGTGGACCATGTCGGTGGGGTCGTCCTCGTGCATGGCGATCTCTTCGAGGATCACGCCCCGCTCCGAGTCGACGTCAGCCGCCCGGATCACCGAGGACGTCACCAGGTCGCAGAGCACGTCGACGGCCAGCGGCAGGTCGGTGTCGAGCACCCGCGCGTAGAAGCAGGTGTACTCCTTGGAGGTGAACGCGTTCATCTCCCCGCCGACCGCGTCGATGGCCGACGAGATCTGCAGCGCGTCGCGGCGCTTGGTGCCCTTGAACAACAGGTGCTCGAGGTAGTGCGACGCACCCGCAAGGGTCGACGACTCGTCACGCGACCCCACGCCGACCCACACACCGATGGTTACCGAGCGCATGCTCGGCACGGCCTCAGTGATGATGCGCAGGCCGCCGGGCAGGACGGTGCGGCGGACTGTGCCGCCGCCACCGTCCCCCCGGTCGAGCGTGCTCGTGCTCGCCCGCGACGACTTGGTCAACTCAGACCTCTGCGTCCTCGGCGGGTGCGGACTCGTCCTGGGCAGCGTCAGCGGGCCCGGCCTCGACCGGTATGAGCGAGAGCTTGCCGCGCGGGTCGACCTCGGCGATCTGGACCTGCACCTTGTCGCCGACCTTGACGACGTCCTCGACGTTGTCCACGCGCTTGCCACCGGCAAGGCCACGCAGCTTCGAGATGTGCAGCAGCCCGTCCTTGCCCGGGAGCAGCGACACGAACGCGCCGAAGGTCGTCGTCTTCACGACGGTGCCCAGGTAGCGCTCGCCGACCTCGGGCATCGTCGGGTTGGCGATCTGGTTGATCATCGTGCGCGCCGCCTCGGCCGACGGGCCGTCGGTCGCGCCGATGTAGATCGTCCCGTCGTCCTCCACCGAGATCTGGGCGCCCGTCTCGTCCTGGATCTGGTTGATCATCTTGCCCTTGGGGCCGATGACGGCACCGATCTGGTCGACCGGGACCTTGACGCTGATGACCCGCGGCGCGTAGGGCGACATCTCGTCCGGCGCGTCGATGGCCTCGTTCATCACGTCAAGGATGTGCAGGCGAGCGTCCTTGGCCTGGGTCAGCGCCGAGGCGAGCACCGAGGCAGGGATGCCGTCGAGCTTGGTGTCGAGCTGGATGGCCGTGACGAACTCGCGGGTGCCGGCGACCTTGAAGTCCATGTCGCCGAACGCGTCCTCGGCACCGAGGATGTCGGTGAGCGCGGCGTACTCCGTCTCTCCGTCCACCGTGTCCGAGATCAGGCCCATCGCGATGCCCGCGACCGGCGCCCGCAGCGGCACACCCGCGTTGAGCAGTGCCATGGTCGACGCGCAGACCGAACCCATCGACGTGGAGCCGTTGGAGCCCAGCGCCTCCGAGACCTGCCGGATGGCGTAGGGGAACTCCTCGCGGGTCGGCAGCACCGGCATCAGTGCCCGCTCGGCGAGAGCGCCGTGGCCGATCTCGCGCCGCTTCGGCGAGCCGACGCGGCCGGTCTCACCCGTGGAGTACGGCGGGAAGTTGTAGTTGTGCATGTAGCGCTTGCGGTTCTCGGGGTTCAGCGTGTCGATCATCTGCTCCATGCGCAGCATGTTCAGCGTGGTGACACCGAGGATCTGGGTCTCGCCGCGCTCGAAGAGCGCCGAGCCGTGCACCCGCGGGAGCACCTCGACCTCGGCCGAGAGGGTGCGGATGTCGGAGAGCCCGCGACCGTCGATGCGGACCTTGTCGCGCAGGATCCGCTGGCGGATCAGCTTCTTGGTGACCGCGCGGTAGGCCGCGCTGATCTCCTTCTCGCGGCCCTCGAACTGGCCGGCGAGCTTCTCTTTGGCGGAGTCCTTGATCCGGTCGAGCTCGGTCTCGCGCTCCTGCTTGGCCGCGATGGTCAGGGCCTGCGCGAGGTCGTCGTTGACCAGGTTGGTCACGGCTTCGAGGGCGTCGTCCTGGTAGTCGAGGAAGCGCGGGAAGTCTGCGGTCGCCTTGGCGGCCTGGCCGGCCAGCTGCTGCTGCGCCTCGCACAGCGACTTGATGAACGGCTTGGCGGCCTCGAGCCCGGCGGCCACGATCTCCTCGGTCGGGGCGGTCTTGCCCTCGTCCTTGATGAGCTTCCAGGCTGCGGTCGTGGCCTCGGCCTCGACCATCATGATCGCGACATCGTCACCGGCGATGCGACCCGCGACGACCATGTCGAACACGGCGGTCTCGAGCTGCTCGTGGGTGGGGAAGGCGACCCACTGATCGTCGATGAGGGCGACGCGGGTGGCGCCGACCGGGCCGGAGAACGGCAGCCCGGAGAGCTGGGTGGACGCCGACGCGGCGTTGATCGCCACGACGTCGTACATGTCCTTGGGGTCCAGCGCCATCACGGTGATGACGACCTGGACCTCGTTGCGCAGGCCCTTGGCGAAGGTCGGGCGCAGCGGCCGGTCGATGAGCCGGCAGGTGAGGATCGCGTCCTCGCTCGGGCGACCCTCGCGGCGGAAGAACGAGCCGGGGATGCGGCCCGCGGCATACATCCGCTCCTCGACGTCGACGGTCAGCGGGAAGAAGTCGAGCTGCTCCTTGGGGTGCTTGCCGGCTGTGGTGGCCGAGAGCAGCATCGTGTCGTCATCGAGGTAGGCGGTGACGGAGCCGGCAGCCTGCCGGGCGAAGCGGCCGGTCTCGAACCGGATGGTGCGCTTGCCGAACGAGCCGTTGTCGATGACGGCGTCGGCGATGTGAATGGTGGGACCCTCCATGGGTCACCCTCCTGTCAGTGATGCCCAGGAGCAGGTCGTGCGATCGCGACGCCGGTCTTCGATGGAAGCCCTCGGAGGCATTCTCCGCTGGCCACTACCGAGGACCGGAACGCCGTGGCGGACCGCTCCTTCGGCGAGTGGGTGCTAGCGGCGCAGACCGAGCTTCTCGATCAGCGCGCGGTAGCGGTTGATGTCCTTCTTGGCCAGGTAGTTGAGCAACCGGCGACGCCGGCCGACGAGCAGCAGGAGGCCACGACGCGAGTGGTGGTCGTGCTTGTGCTCCTTGAGGTGCTCGGTCAGGTCGCTGATGCGACGCGAGAGCATCGCTACCTGGACCTCCGGGGAACCGGTGTCGGCGTCGTTTGCGCCGTGCTCGGTGATGAGCGACTTCTTCGTAGCGGTGTCGAGCGGCACAGGACTCCCTGGGTTGGTGCGGTGGTAGAACGCCGCCCGGTCCTCGTCACGAGGCGACCCTTGAGGGTATCAGCGCACGCCTGCAGCCTGAAATCGCCGCAGGTCAGGGCGCTGGCGGACCGGCCGGACGGGTCCGCTGACCCCGGCCGGCCGCACCATAGGGGTAGTCGGCCGGAGCCGGGTCGCTGGCGGCGTCCAGGGCGGCCCGCTCCGCCTCGCGAAGGTGCAGCCCCGCCGCGGCGAGGTTGGCTTGTAGCTGCTCGGTCGTGCGGGCGCCCAGGATGACCGAGCTGACGGCGGGCCGGTCGTGCAGCCAGGCCAGTGCGACCTCACCCATCGACACCCCGCGGTCCTCCGCCACCGACTGCAGCGCATCGATGACGGCCCAGGTGCGCTCGCTGCCCGCGCGGCCCGCGTACGCCTCGACGCCCCTGGCCGGGTTCTCGCCGAGCCGGGTGGAGCCGGTGGGTCGCTCGTCGCGGGTGTACTTGCCGGTCAGCCAGCCGCCACCGAGCGGCGACCAGGGCAGCAGACCGAGCCCGTTCTCCTCGCAGGCGGGCACGATCTCCCACTCGATCTCGCGGGCAAGCAGGTTGTACTGCGGCTGCAGGGTGACCGGACCGGGCAGCCCGCGGAAGGTGGCGACATCCACGGTCTTCTGGATCTGCCAGCCGGTGAAGTTGGACAGCCCGAGGTAGCGGATCTTGCCGGCCCGCACGGCGTCGTCGAACCAGCCCAGGGTCTCCTCGACCGGGGTCAGCGGGTCCCAGCCGTGCGGCTGGTAGAGGTCGACGGCCTCGACGCCGAGCCGGTTCAGCGATGCCTCGAGCGCCCGGTCCAGGTGGCGGCGCGACAGACCGACGTCGTTGGCGTCGGGCCCCATCGGGAAGCGCGCCTTGGTCGCCAGCATGACCCGGTCGCGGACGTCCGGCGATGCCTTGGCCAGCCATCGGCCGACGATCTCCTCCGCCGCGCCGGCTGTGTAGACATCGGCGGTGTCGATCAACGTGCCGCCCGACTCGACGAAGAGGTCGAGCTGCTCGTGGCTGTCCGCTTCGTCGGTCTCGGCGCCGAAGGTCATGGTGCCCAGGCAGTACGTCGAGACGACGGCGCCGCTGCGGCCGAGGGTGCGGAACTCCATGCAGGAAACCCTAGGACACGCTGCCCGGCGGACGACGCAGCGCCTGGTAGGCGGCGCGCACGCCGACGGCTCGCTCCAGCTCGTCGGTGATCTCGGTGAAGAACTGCTCCCGGTAGGTCGAGTCCGTGACGGCGTAGACCGTGAAGTAGAGCCCGGAGAACGCCGCGAGGAAGATCGAGACCTGCAGCAGCTCCTGGGAGAGCCCGATGCCGCCAAGGATCGGCAGGAGATGCGGTGCCCCGTCTCCGACCCAGCTGGTGATCACGCTGTCGTCGATGGCAACGGCACCGAACACGAGGAAGAAGACCCACACCGACAGCGCGAGCAGAACGACCTGCGACATCTGGGCGACGAGGAGCACCAGCAGCAGGTTGGTGCGCTGCTTGCGGGCCAGCGGGCCGGGCGACAGGTCGCCGGGCAGCTCGTCCGCGCAGCCCTCGAGCGGGGTGCCCACCACTGCACGACGGACGAACCCCGCGTCGATGGTGTCGTCGACCGCGGCCACCTCCTCGGGGAGGCGGGCAAGCAGGAAGCCGATCGCGAACGCGCCGAAGAACGCGACCGCGAGCCACAGGACCGGCGTCGACAGCGACGATGAGACCTGCCAGACCTCGGTGTTGATGAACAAGAACGTCATGAACAGCAACAGCATCGGCAGGGCGCGCGAGACCAGCCGGAACAGCGACCCCAGCTCGCGGAAGGCCCTCACCAGCGCCCAGCGCGCGATCGGTGCGGCGTCGAGGACCTCCGCCGCAGCGACGAGAGCGAGCACCGTCGCGTCCGCGAGCAGGACCGTCAGCACCAGATCCGGTTCGCGACGGAGGACGGCGACCGCGATCGCCGGGGCGCCGGTGAACAACGCCACCTCGATGAGGCCGACCCGGCTGGGGCGGGTGAGTGCTCGCTGCCGCCGGGCCAGGTTGGCCACCGCCCAGACCGCAACAAGGACCAGCAGCCCCAGCCCCGCGTACAGCACCCGCTCGAGTCCCCCGAGGCCCGGCGGGACGGCCACGAACACGGAGCCGAAGTAGACGAGCGCCAGGATGACCAGCGACCGCCCCTGCACCAGGTCGTCGATCGTGATCACGCGGTCCTCGACGAAGAACGGCAGGCCCTGCCGGACGAACCAGCGCTCGGTCGCGACGACGTCGGGCGAGGAGTGACTCATCGGCCGGCGGTGATCGCGCGCGCCTGCTCGACGTCCTTGGCCATCTGCTCCAACAACGGTGCGATGCCGTCGAACGTGACGGTCTCGCGGAGCCGGTCCGCGAACTCCACGCCGACCCGCTCTCCGTAGAGCTCGAGGTCGTCGCGGTCGAGGACGTACGCCTCGACCCGCCGGGTGGTGCCGCCGAAGGTGGGGTTGGTGCCGATGGAGATCGCAGCCGGCATCCGGGTGCCGTCCGCGCGGATCAGCCACCCGGCGTAGACACCGTCGGCCGGGATGGCAACATCGTCGGCCAGCGCCAGGTTCGCGGTCGGGTAGCCGAGCTCGCGACCGCGCTTGTCGCCCTCGACGACCGGGCCGACGACCCGGTGCGGCCGGCCGAGAGCCACAGCCGCGGCCGTCGTGTCGCCCTCGGCCAGGCACTGGCGGATGTACGTGGACGACCAGCGGACCGTGTCTCCGGCCAACGGCACTGTGTGCACCTCGAAGTCGTGCTGCCTGCCTGCGTCCTGCAGGCTGGTGATGTCGCCCGCCGCCCGGTGGCCGTAGCGGAAGTTCTCCCCGACGCGCACCTCACGAGCCCGGAGCCCGTCGACAAGCACTCGCTCCACGAACTCCGGGGGCTCCCACCGGGAGAGCTCCTGCGTGAAGGGCAGGACCAGGACGGCATCGACCTCCAGGCCCGCCAGCAGCGACAACCGGCGGTCCAGGTCGGTGAGGTGGAGCGGGGCCGAGTCCGGATGGATCACGGTCATCGGGTGGGGGTCGAACGTCGTGACCACCGACTCGGCGCCGGTCTCCCGCGCCCGCGCCACCACGCCGGCAACGATCGCCTGATGACCGAGGTGGACGCCGTCGAAGTTGCCGATGGTCACCACGGTCGGCGCGCCAGCGGCGCCGCGTGCATCCTCGAGCGCGCGCCAGATGCGCACGGCACCTCCTCATCCTGGGCCGGCGACCAGGGTAGAGGTCGGATCCATCCGACTGTCCTACGGTGGCGGCCATGAACGCGGTGGAGCGGCTGCAAGCCGCAGAACGGAGTCCGCTCGTCGACCCTCGGGGTCGGGACGTGGCGCTGTCGCTCCTACCCGGTCTCTCCGAGGACGAGATCAGCGAAATGGCGTCGGGATACGCAACTCCGCTGCCTGCCGAGCTGGTGACGCTCCTGGGCCGCACGCGAGGCGCAGCAGGGCTGCTTGACCTGGACCTCACCGGCGAGTCGCACTCGATCGAGATCTCCGAGCTGATGCCCGCCGGGCTCCCGATCGCTGCGGACGGCTACGGCAACTTCTGGCTGCTCGATCTGACCCCGGACACCACGGACGTGGCACCCGTCTTCTTCGCCTGCCACGACGCGCCGACCCTGCTCTACCAGGCACCCGACCTAGCGACCTTCGTCGACGAAGCGATCAAGACGCTCGAGCCTCCGCACCGCTCCCAGGTGGACGACGTGCAGGAAGACAGGCTCTTCGATGTGTGGAACGCACGGCCCGGAGCGCTGAGCCGGGCCGCGGCTCTCGCGTCGCCGGACGCCGCCCTGCGCGAGTTCGCCGAATCGCTCGGGGAGACCTGGACGATCGTCGACCTCCGCCAGCGCCGGGTCGGCATGGGTCTGGCCTGGGGCGCGCACGGCCCCCGGACGAGGTTGGCCCGCCACGGCTGGGAGCGCATCTTCGCCTATGCGCCGGAGGAGAAGGGGAAGCGAACCTGGCGCCGCCTGGGCCGTCGCTCGCGCGTCTAGGTGACCCGGCTGTGCACAGACCAGCGCTCGTCGCGCTCCTCACCGGTCGCCACGACGGCTGCGACGTGCTCGACGGCGGTGACGACATCGACGTGACGCACGTACAAGGGCGCGAAGCCGAGCCGCACCACGTCGGGTTGCCGGAAGTCGCCGACCACGCCGCGAGCGATGAGGGCCTGCACGACGCCGTACGCCGCGGGGTGGGCCAGCGACACCTGGCTGCCCCTCTCGTCATCGGCCGCGGGAGAGATGATCTCGAAGCCGAGCGGCTTCAGCTCGCTGTCGGCCAGCGAGAGGAACAGCCGGGTCAGCGAGAGGCTGCGGGAGCGCACGTCCGCCATCGAGAGGCCGTCGAAGGCGTCCAGCGACGCATCCAGCGCCAGCAGCGAGAGCATCGGCGGCGTCCCGTTGCGCATCCCGTCGATGCCCGTTGCCGGCTCGTAGGTGCCCTCCATGGCGAACGGTCGCGCATGCCCGGTCCAGCCGGTCAGCGGCGACCGCATCGCCGCGTGATGCCGTCGGGCAGCCATGACGAACGCCGGCGCCCCCGGCCCGCCGTTGAGGTACTTGTAGCCGCAGCCGATGGCGAAGTCGGCGTCGCACTCCCCCATCCGGACGTCCAGGGCCCCGGCCGAGTGCGCCAGGTCCCACGACGCCAGCGCGCCCACCTCGTGGGCAGCAGCGGTGATGCCCGACATGTCGTGGACCCGACCCGTCCGGTAGTCGACGTGGGAGAACGCGACCACCGCGACATCAGCGCCGACCTCGGCCAGCACCGACCCGACGTCGGCGGGCTCGACCCGTACGACCGTCATGCCGAGCAGCTCGGCCACCGCGTCGGCGATGTAGAGGTCGGCCGGGAAGTTGCTCGGCTCGATGACCAGCGTGCTGCGTCCGGGACGGAGCCGGGCTGCGGCGACCAGCACCTTGAATACGTTCGTGGACGTGGAGTCAGCGACGACCACCTCGTCGTCGGCCGCCCCGATCAGTCGGGCGATCCGCGCACCTACCCGCCGGGGGGCGTCCCACCAGTCGTTGGTGTTCCACGACGAGATGAGGTCGCGCCCCCACTGCCGCCGCACCGCGTCGTCGACGGCCTCGGCGACGCCGACACCCAACGCCCCGAGCGAGTTGCCGTCGAGGTAAACCATGCCGTCGGGCACCACGAACCGCTCCCGGACCGCTGCCAGCGGGTCGTTGCGGTCGAGCTCCTGGGCATGACGTCGTGCTTCGGCGAGGTCCACGACACGGACCCTACGACTCCGCCCTAGGAATGCTCCTCGATGTACTCCTGCGGATCCTTCGGCTCGGTGTCGACGCCCTTCCCGCCCGGATGGGCGGCGTAGAAGGCCAGCCACTGCTGGGCAAGCGTCATCCGCAGCTGCGGTGATGCGTTCTTGCGGAAGTCCTTCAGCGGCCCGTCCTCCTCCTCCGCGAGGTGCTCGCTGTTCTCCTCGCGCGCCTTGTCGACCGCAGCCTGCCAGCCGTCCGACCCGACCTCGGCCCGACGGGAGGCGGCAACCGCCTCGCGAATCTCGTTGTGATCACCCACCGCGTCGTCGGTCTCGTCCTCCGGGTCGTCGGTGCCCTTCTTGAGCAGCTGGGGGTAGAACACCGTCTCCTCCGCCTCCGCGTGGGTGTCCAGGCGGGTGGCGAGCGGCTCCCAGATCGCGGCGAGCTCCTCCGGCGTGCGGGCGTCGTCGAGGGCGGCGAACCGTCGCCGGAACCACTCGTGGTCGTCCATGATCAACGAGGTGATGTCGGCGGTTGCGATGTCAGGTGTCTCGGCCATGCACTGACCCTCCCCCCATGCGACCAGGGCCGAACATCGGATCGGCCTAGACGAACACGGCCACAGATCGGGTCGCGGCCCCGGCGTCCTCGACCAGCGCGAGGAACGCGCCGTCAGGTGCGAAGACCGCGACGGGACCCGGTCTCCCGGTGGCGGTGAGCGGGCAGCCGTGCGACACCCCCACGGCCTCGTCGGCTGACACGTCACGGGCGGGAAACGCGGCCCGCGCGGCCACAGCGATGGGCAGCACCTGCAGGGCCGCTGCGAGCTCCTCGAGGGTTGCGGCGACGTCCAGTCCGTAGGGGCCCACCCTCGTCCTGCGCAGCGCGGTGAGATGCCCACCCACACCCAGCGCTGCCCCGACGTCGCGGGCCAGTGCGCGGATATACGTGCCGCTGGAGCACACGACGCGGACGTCGACGTCGCGCGCGGTGGCCAGGTCGTCGGCAGGTCGAAGTGTCCCGACCTCGAAGCTGCGCACCATCACCGGACGGGGAGCCAGCGCGACGTCCTCACCGTCGCGGACCCGCTTGTAGGAGCGCTTCCCGTCCACCTTGATGGCACTGACCGACGACGGCACCTGCTCGATGTCGCCCGTGAGGTCGGCCACGGCAGCAGCCAGCGCGTCAGCCGTGACCCCGGTGGCATCCGAGGTGTCGACCACGTCGCCCTCGGCATCATCGGTGACGGTGGTGGCGCCGAGCCGAATCGTGGCGTCGTAGGCCTTCTCGGTCAGCGCGAGGTGACCGAGCAGGCGGGTCGCGCGGTTGACACCGACGACCAGCACCCCGGTCGCCATCGGGTCGAGCGTCCCGGCGTGGCCGACCTTGCGGGTGCCGGCCAGCCGGCGGACCCGGGCCACGACGTCGTGCGAGGTCAGCCCCGCCGGTTTGTCGACGATGACCAGAAAGTCACCGGTCGGCGTCATCGTCCCCGGTCGCGTCGTCCCCGGTCGTGTCGTCGTCGTCCTCTTCGACGCGTGGCGCCCGGTACGGGTCGGCCTCACCGGCATAGGTCGCGCCGGCCGCAGATCGGTGGACCTCGGCGTCGGCCGCCGCGACCTTGGCCAGCAGGTCCTCGATGTGGGCGGCGTTCTCCGGGATGGCGTCAGCGACGAAGGCCAGCGACGGTGTGTGGCGCACCCCGGTCTGCTTGCCGACCTCGGAGCGCAGCACCCCCTTCGCGCTCTCCAACGCGGCCGCAGTCGCCGACCGGGCGGTCTCGTCGCCGAGCACGGTATAGAACACGGTCGCTTGCTGCAGGTCGTTGGTCACCCGGGTGTCGGTGATCGTGATGAAGCCCAGCCTCGGGTCCTTGACGCGCATCTCGAGCGTCTCGGCGACCACGACCTTGATGCGGTCGGCCAGCTTGCGCGCCCTCGCGGGGTCTGCCACGGCTACTCGTCCTCCGTCTCGTTGCGCACCCGTGCCCGGGCGGACAGCAGGTCCAGCTCTGGCCTCGCCGCCACCAGCCGCTCGCAGGCGTCGAGGACCTCGACGCAGTGCGAACGGTCGGCCGCGACCACGGCCACTCCGACCAGAGCGCG